>JAIOPE010000127.1 GCA_021414065.1 Planctomycetota bacterium | reverse complement strand
CGGGGCGGCCTCCGAACGCCACGCGGTGCCGTCGGTCGGTGCGCCGTCGTAGTCGTCGTGCCGCGCGTCCTCGCACCACTCCCAGACGTTCCCGTGGATGTCGTGAAGCCCGAACGGATTCGCGTCCTTCAGCGCCACCGGCTGGTGATCCGTCGCCGGGGGCTTCCGTCCCAGCCACCCGAGCACGCGTTCCACGAACTGCGTCCACGCGCCGGGGGACGCGTCGTACCACGCGACGCGCTTCAGCCCCGCCTCGTCGTCGCCCGTCCACCACCGCGTCGTCGTCCCCGCGCGGCACGCGTACTCCCACTCCGACTCGCTCGGAAGCCGCAGCCCGGACGTCCCGCAGAACGTCTGTGCGTCGTTCCACGACACGGTCTCGACCGGATGGTCGGCGCCGATCGTCCCCGTGGACGGGTTCTTGCCCATCACGTGCTCCCACGCCGCCTGCGTCGTCTCCGTCCGGGAGAGAAGGAACGCCCCCGGGATCGTCACGCTGTGCTGCGGGCCCTCTGAGTCCAAGCGTTCCGCCTCCCCCTCCGGCGACCCCATCAGGAACGTCCCGCCCGGGATCAGACTGAACTCCAGCCCCGTCGCCGCGTGCGAGAACACTGCGATCTCGTGACGGTGCCCGTCGAAGCCGAACGTCTCCGTGCCGTCGAACGCGAAGCCGTCGGTCCGCGCGGCAACCCACGCGGCGGCGGCGCGGCGCTCATCGTGCGTCGCGGCGTCCCAGGCGGCCACGTCGCGGAGGATGCGCCGGGCGTCGTCGTCACGGGCGGGAACGGCGCCGCGGCCGGACTGTCGAGAGGGAACGAGGAACGCGGCGACGCCCCCCGCGAGGAGGAGCAACGCGAGGATGACGGCCCGGCGACGAACTCGCATCACGGGGGAAGTCTCGCCCCAGGGGACGCCGTTCGCACGTTCGCAGCCGTCAAGCGGGAACGTCCCCCGGGAACTCATGCGATCCGTCAGCCGCGCGCGGGAGCGGACGAACGCGGATCACCGCGCCTGGCAGCAGCGGAGCGTACAGGTGCGGGAAGAGGGACCCATCGCGGGCCGGTTCCCAACGGAGCGCGGCCGCGTCGAGTCGGGCGACGGCGACGTCTAGCAACAGCAGGTCGTCGCGTCCCGCGAAGTGCTTCGCGGCGGTGGCTCGGACCTGCGCCGCAGTCGAGAAGTGGATGAAGCCGTCGCGGAGGTCGGCGGCGGAGCCGAGGTAGCGGCCGTCCCGGACGGCCGCGGCCCAGGCATCGCGGCCCTCGATCTTGTGGATGGTCGTGTCGCTGGTGGACGCGCCGGGCGGTGCGCACCGGCGGATGCGGGTTCCGTTCGTCACGAACCAGCGCGCGCCCCGCGCGGTCTCGACCCACACTCCGGGATACGCGTGGCGAACGACGGCGCCTGCGACCCAAGTCTCGGGAGTCCAGCTCTCAGGGCCGGCCTGACGGAAGAGCACCTCCACAAGCGTGCCGACGGGGTACAGGTCCACGAGGCGGTTCGACATGGATGCGCGGGCGGAGCGTATCCGACGCGCCCGGTTCCGTCTCGCGTAACGCGCGGTCTCGGCACTCGGAGAGATGGTCGGAACCAGCGGCGAGGAGCCGGGTTCAGAACAGAGCGCGGCGCCGGGCTCGCAGACCGGGCGGAGCGCACCAGGAGGGACGAGAACATGCGGATGAACATCTGGGTCGGCGGAGCTCTGGCCGTGGCCGCTACAGTCGCGGTCGTGTCGATGGTCGAAGCGGGCATCGTCCGCCAGACGGTGCGCGGGCGCCTCCCCGCGGTGGACACGGCCTCAGCCGCAAAGGGCATCTTCACGCTGACGTCGATCGCCGCAGACAACGGCAACACGCGTGAGAGCGTCTCGGTCGACGCGACACGGCTCGATGCGACGGCCGACGCACAGGGCAACCTGCCCGACTATCACCTCGTGCTGACGACGCTCGCCGGCGCGGAGTCGGACTTCGGTTCCCTGCGCCTCAACGCTCGCGGCCGCGGGCGGTTCGAGTTCAACAGCCGCACGGGCACGTACCCGGACGGCGTCACGACGATCACGAGCTTCACCGACGGCGCAATCGAAGTTCGGCTTGACGGGACGGCGGTCCTCTCCGGACTCGTCCCCACGTTCCGAAACCCCGGCGACACGAACGGCAGCGGCTCCGGCGCCCACGGCATCCGCCGCGACACGCATCGGCTCACGCCGGTCACGAGGCCGTCGCGTCTGCGCTGCTTCATCGAGGCGCGCTACGCGAACGCCCCGCGCGGCACGAACGAGCAGATCAAGGTGCAGTGTGAAGGGCTCGACCGCGCCGGGGCGCCGTACGCGCTCGTCGTCATCGACGGCAGCTCGAACGAAACGCAACTGTTCGAGCTCTCTCCCCACGGCCGTTTCCGCCAGGACCGCGGCGTGATCGACACGCGTGAGGGCGACACGATCCCCGGCGGCTCCGTCACGGACCTCTCGGACCTGTCGGTCGAGCTCCGCGACAAGGACGGCACCGCCGTCATGACCGGCACCTTCCCCACGATCTCGATCAACTGACCGGGTGAATCGCGAGGCGCACGGCCACGGCCGTGCGCCTCGCTCGATTCCCGGTCGGTGCCGCGGTCAGCCGCGCGGCCGCCCCGCCAGGTACTGGTTCGGCCACGCGATGTCCGGGTAGCCGTACCGCCCCGCCGCGCGGGCCGCGAGATACGGGTCGGCAAGGTGCGCACGCGCGATGCAGCAAAGGTCGGCGCGTCCCGACGCCACGATCGTGTTCACGTGGTCCGCGTCCGCGATCGCGCCAACCGCCATCACGGGCACGCCCGCTTCGTGGCGGATCCTGTCCGCGAACTGAACTTGGTACATGCGGCCGTAGACCGGCTTCGACCGCGGCGAGTTGCCCGCCGTCGAGACGTCCACCACGTCGCAGCCGGCGGCATGCAGCGCCCGTGCGATGACGACGGACTCCGCGGGCGTCGTGCCTTCGTCGCCGAGCCAGTCCGTTGCGGAGATGCGCACGGCGAGCGGGCGGTCGGCAGGCCACGTCGCGCGCACCGCGACGAGGACCTCGATCGGGAACCGCATGCGGTTCTCGAGCGACCCGCCGTACGCGTCGGTGCGAGCGTTCGACAGCGGGGAGAGGAAGCTCGAGAGCAGATAGCCGTGCGCCACGTGCAACTCGATCAGGTCGAAGCCGGCATCGAGGGCCCGGCGCGTCGCGGCGACGAACGCGTCGCGCACGCGATCCATGTCGGCGCGCGACATCTCGCGCGGTGCCGGCCAACCGGCGTCGAACGGAATCGCCGACGGACCGATCGACTCCCAACCGTCCGCGCCGAGCGGCGCGCCGCCCTCCCACGGAAGCGCACACGACGCCTTGCGCCCGGCGTGCGCCAGTTGCACGCCGATCTTCGACGCCGAGTTCGCGTGGACGAAGTCAACGATCCGCCGCCAAGCGACAGTGTGGGCGTCGTTCCAGAGCCCCGCGCAACCGCGCGTGATTCGCCCCTCAGGCGCGACGTCCGTCATCTCTGCGATGACGAGCCCCGCGCCGCCGACCGCACGGCTGCCGAGGTGGACGAGATGCCACTCGCCGACGGTGCCTTCGGTCGCCGAGTACTGACACATCGGGCTTACGACGATGCGATTCGGAAGCGTCAGACCGCGCAGCCGGAACGGCGTGAACGCGGGAGGTGGCACGGAGCCGTCGCTGGCCTTCGGCGCCCCGCACGCCCCGCGGAACCACTCGGCCACCTGCGCGACGAACGCAGGATCGCGTTTCGTCAGGTTGTCGTACGTGATCTTCTTGCTGCGGGTGAGCAGGTGGAACGTGAACTGTTCGGGGGCGAGTCCCGTCCAGCGCTCGCAGTCCTCGAACCACTCACGGCTGACGTCGGCCACGCGCTGGAGACGCGCCACGTCGTCGCGGCGCGAGCGTTCGTACTCGGCGAGAGCCGCTGGGACGTCCGCCGCACCGCATCGCACGAATGCGTCACGCAGCGCGATCGCGTCTTCCATCGCGAGCTTCGTCCCGGAGCCGATCGAGAAGTGAGCCGTGTGGACGGCGTCCCCCATGAGCACCAGGTTGCCGACGCTCCAGTGGGCGCAACGGATGGTCGGGAACGACCGCCAGATGGACCGGTTCGTGAGCAGCGCATGACCCTTCAGTTCGTCGCGGAAGAGATCTGCACAATAGGCAACGGTCTCCGCCTCGGTCGCACGATCGAGTCCGGCACGCTTCCACGTGTCTTCGGAGCACTCGACGATCCAGGTCGAGAGCCCCTTCTCGAACGGGTACGCGTGGACGGCGAAGAGCCCGTGCGGCGAGTGCTTGAAGACGAACGTGAAGGCCCGCAGCGGCAGAGTCGTGCCCAGCCAGCAGAAGCGCGTCCGGCCCCAGCCGATCTCCGGGCGGAACTCCGCTTCGTGCTTCGCGCGCACGCCGCTGTTCACACCGTCGGCGGCGATGACAAGATCGGCTTCGGCGCGGAGCGCGTCCGAATCCGGCACGTCGGTCTCGAACCGCAGATCCACGCCGAGCGCACGGCAACGCGCGTGCAGGATCTGGAGCAGGCGCTTCCGCGAGAGTCCGCAGAAACCGTGGCCCGTGGATGTGACGCAACGTCCGCCGATCCACGTCTCGATGTCGTCCCAGTACGCGAACTCGCGCTCGATCTCCGCGTAGCTCTCCGGGTCGGCGTCGCGGATGTTCCCGAGCGTCTCCTCCGAGAAGACGACGCCCCACCCGAACGTGTCGTCCGGGCGGTTCCTCTCGTAGACGACGATCTCGGCGTCGGCGAACGCCTTGCGAAAGAGGATCGCCGAGAACAGCCCGGACGGACCGCCGCCGATGGATACGATGCGCATCCGCTCGGTCTACGTTCCCGCGGAGCCCGCGTCCAGCACGACCGTGGAGTCAGAGGATGTCGCTGATGCGCCCCGGGCGGGGAGGCTCGCAATCCCTCGCGACGCGCATCCGCGCCCATCGCGGCCGGGCCGGACCAAGGAGCGGATGACCAGGCCCTCGTGGCGAGCATCCCGACGAGGTAGGCACGAGCCGCGAACGGTAACGCGTTCGTTCCGACCACCCGGCCGCCGTGCCGCCGCCTGCGCGTCCCGGCAGAGCCGGGCATCCGATTCCTTGCGCGAGAGCGCGCGCGGCGGCATCCTGCCAGGCTTCCTGCCGAGAGGTGACCCAATGTCCATCGACAACAGCCTGAGAATCAAGAGCGGTGCGCTGCGCTCCCGCAGCGTCCTGACGCGGCTCGAGCGCCTCGAGAAGCTCGAGAAGGCCCGCAAGTGGAAGGCCGGCGACAACGTCATGGGCCTGCCGAAGGTCCGCGTGGTCTTCAAGCAGAAGGGCAAGAAGAAGGAGCCCAAGAAGGCCGCCGCCGCCGCCCCTGCGGCCGGCGCCGCCGCCGCGCCTGCCGCGGCAGCGAAGAAGAAGTAGCCCGACGAAGCGTCGTCGGGACGAACGAGAGGCGTGCGCTGCGGCGCACGCCTCTCTCGATTCCCAAACGCGCACGCGCCCGGCTCGCGCCGGAGCCGAGGCCCCTACTTCGCCGCGGCGAGCGCCGCGCGGCCCTCCGTCTCGAACCAGTCCTTCCACGCCTGCGGATCGTCGCCGATGTCGCGCCCGGTCGTCTTCCGCAACTGCGTGTAGAGCACGCGCCGCTCGACGATCGTGAACTCCTCACGTACGTTCACGACTTTCACGTCGAGCATCGCGCCCTCTCGGATCGTCTGGACGATCGGGTCGCCGATCTGCGCCGCCTGCGCGATCTCCACGTCGAAATCGGAGACGTAGGTGACCTGCGTGCCGACGAAGATGTGATTGCGGGCGCTCGGCCCGCCCGACGAGGCGACGCGCAGCACGAGCCACTCGACCGACGCCGCGCCGCCGATCTCACCGAGCGCCTCCGCCGCGTTGGCCCTCAGATCCGGGATGGAACTCCACATCGCCTTCGCGATCGGCTTCACGACGTCCCCATTGCCGATCTCGCGCAACGACGACGCCGCGGCCGCGCGGACGGTGGCGTCCCGGTCCATGACCGCGGAGCGGATCAGCGGTCGGAGGATGTCGGTGTCGTCCTTGATCCGCCCGAGCGCGCGCGCAGCCGCCACGCGACTTCCCGGCTCGCCGCCGCGCAGCGCACGGAGGGCGGGGCGGAACGTCGCATCCGCAGGCAACGACGCGAGAGCTTCCACCGCGAAGCGCCGTGCGACCTCGGGCCCCTTTCCGGCCTTCGTGATGAGATCCTCCGCGCGCTTCTCGTCGGTCGTCAGCTCGCGGCGGGACTCCGCCTGCCGGGCACGCAGATCGGCCTCCTCCTTCAGCATCCAGGCGCCGTCCCGGGCAACAAAACCCTTCGCCGCGAGCAGCTTCGACCCGTCGAGCCAGGCGGCGCCCGCCTTCTGCTGCGCCAGAGCCTCGCGAGCGCCTGCGTGTTCGGGGTCGGACTTCAGCGTCGCCTGGAAGCACGATCGGCTCTCCGTCTCGAGCCCGGCGCGGGCGGCCCACAGCCCGAGCGCGTACAGCCCCGTCGCGTCGGTCGCCACGAGCGCGTCGCGACGCTCGATGAAGACGTCCGCAGGCGTTCGGCCCGTCAGGACAGCGTCCACGTCCTTCCAGCGCAGGGAGACCACGCCGCCCGGGGTCGCGACCTGAAGGTGGTCCCCCAGATCAAGCACTCCGCCTTCCAGGACGTCGCCGGATTTCAGACGCACGGTATCGGCGGCGGCGACCACCGCGGTCACCGCAGGGAGAGCAAACGCCAGGACCCATGCGGAGCGGAGCGAACGTCGCATCGTGAAGCCTCCAACTGGAGCCCGGACCGGAGACCAGAGGATACCCGAGGCCGCCGCCCGCGGTGCGCTGCGGCGAAGAAGCGTGCGCAGGGGAGGCCGGGACCGGTCAATCCGAGAGGCCCGCCCTGCCGAAGAGGGGAACGGCATGGAGCACCTTCTCACCCGCATCCTCTCGAAGCCGAGCCTGCAGCAGGCTCAGCTGGCGGGCAACGCCGTGCGCGGCGAGATGTCGCAGGACGCGCGCCGCGCGTTCTCCGGGCTGTCGTCGTGGAGCGCGCACCCGAATCTCTACGTGCGCATCGCGTCCGGCGTCGGCTATGGCCTCTTCGCGACGATGGACCGCGATGCGCTCACCGAGGTCCTGCCGTTTCTCGAGCGCCTCGCGAACGACAGCGCACCCGAGGTCCGCAAGCACGGCGCGCAGTCCGCGCTCGAGCAACTCTGGCTCGTCCACTCCGACGCGATGGAGAACGTGGCTGAGCAGTGGATGCGCACGAAGAACGACCTGGTGCGCGAAGTGATCGTGCGCACGATCGCGGGCATCGCGGTCGGCGGACAGATCCGGCGGCCGTCGATCCTCCGCCGGTTCATCGAGCGCGGGGTGGCGATCTTCGACTCCGGCGTGCCCGACGCCTCACCGCAATTGAGGAGGGTGCTCGCCGACTCCGTCAACGAGATCGGTTGCCTCGCGCCGGACCTCGTCACCCCCTACCTCCGCGAGTGGGCGCACCGCGAGGACGTCGGCACGCTGCGGCTGGCGGCCGAGATCTCCAAACTGCCCATCGCGACGCTCTGCGAGGGCGTGGACTTCGCCGGCGCGTCGGCGCGCCTTCGGAAGCACCAGTCGGCCTTCCGCATCCGGGCGGCGAAGTGGGTGCGACAGGGAGTCGGGACCGTTGAGTACCCGCAGGTGATGGCAAAGGACCTGCTCGTCGCACAGGCCGACGAGCGCCTGCCATGGGCGCACGCGGCCGATCCCTACCGCGGCTGCCAGCTCCGCTGCGAATTCTGCAATGCCCGCTCGCTCTCGGAGTGGACCGGCGACGATCCCGAGCACTTCGTCCGACGCGTGACCGTCCTTCGGAACGCCGCTGAGTTGCTCGGCCGCGAACTCGGCGACGACTCCCGGCTGCCCCGCGACCGCAACGTCATCGGCATTGGCGTGCTCTCCGACCCGTACCAGCCGGCCGAGGAGAAGACCGAGATCGTCCGGGAGATGCTCAAGGTCTGCCTTGAAATCGGGCATCCGGTCGTGATCCAGACCCGTCAGGCACTGGTGCTGCGCGACCTCGACATTCTCGAGGCGCTCGCGGAGCAGGGTCTGGTCAACGTGCTCGTCGCGATGCAAACCCCCATCGAGGGCATTCGCAACAAGGTGGAGCTCGGCACCGCGACCGTGGCCGAGCGCTACCGGGCGATCGGGATGCTCGCGCGGAAGGAAGTCCCGGTGGGCGTCCTGCTCTCGCCGATCATGCCGGACCTCACCGACGACCCGAGCATCCTCGACGAGACGCTGCGACGCGCAGCCGAGTCGGGCGCGAGCTGGGTCGTCGCGGAACCGCTCAACCTGCGCGGTTCCGCCGGCGTGAAGGTGCGGCTCTTCCTCGACAACTACATCGCCACACTCGCTTCGCGCTACGACGAGATCTACGGACCGTCGGCGAAGGGCGCCGAGGCGTCGCCCGAGTGGGTCCACAACCTGACCGAGGTGGTGATCCCTGACCTGCGCGCGCGCTACGGGCTCGACGACGTGAGCCGCATGCTCACATGCGGCCGGGACCCGACGTCGCTGCTCGTCCGGCGCTGAAACACGGCGCTCGCACAGGTCCGCGCGCGCGACGCCCGGCTCTCAGCTTCCGCGCCCGCAGACGTCGCACCGGCCGTAGAGCCGCAGCGAGTGGTGCTCGAGAGTGAACCCGTGCTCGCGCGCCACGGCGTCCTGCAACCGCTCGATCGCCTCGTTTTCGAACTCGATGATCTTCCCGCAGACCGTGCAGATGAGGTGGTCGTGGTGCTCTCGGCCGAGCACGGCCTCGTACATCGTCTGTCCACGGCGGAACTCGCGCGTCTCGACGAAACCGCCGTCCACGAGCATGCCGAGCGTCCGGTACACGGACGCCCGGCTCACCTTGCCGCCGCGACCGCGGAGCGTGTCCAGCAACTCCTCCGCGGTGAAGTGGCCGCCCCCTCCGAAGATGGCTTCGAGGATCGTGCGCCGGGCGCCCGTGCTGCGGAACCCCTTCTCGCGGAGGTACCGGTTGACGTCGTCGAGGGTGTGCGCCATCGACACGAGGTTCTACCCGAACGGGCTGGAACTCCTCGTGCAGGTTCGCGGGACACCCGCCGATCGGAGCGCGCCGGGAGGGTCGGTGCGCCCATTCCACGCACGAAGCCGCACCGGCCTCGGCACGGGCGACCGTGACGCCGCGGTTAGTGGCCGTGTCGAAACAACTGACACATTCGGTCACGCGGCTTGCTGTCGTCGAATGTCTGCCAGCCGTTGCGAGGTTGCGCAAGATGCGCGCCGGCTTCGCCGTTGTGTTCCAGTTTCGTCGAGACTGGCCGTCTGCTGCGTTGGGCTCGACGCGCAACTCGCTCCGTTGAGTTCGCCCGCCTCGCCCGCCTCGCCCGCCTTGCAGCCGGCTCACTGGAACGCAGCCGAATGTGCCACTTGTTTCGACACGGCCACTTACTTCGCGGCGCGCAGCACCGCGAGGAACGCGGCGATCTCCTTCAGCACGGCCGGGTACTGACGTACGACCAGCTTGCCCTTGTCGGCCGAAATGGAGACGTCGTCGTCGTCCCACGTGCCTTCGCCGGTGAACTTCTTGAGCAGCTCGACGATGTGGTCGGGATCGCCGAAGGGCGACTCGCGCTCGCTCTCCTCCTCCTGCACGAACCGAACGCCGCCCGTGTGGAGTCGGATGTCCGGCGCCGGGAAGTTGCGGATGGGGAACGTGAGCTCCGCGATCGTGAAGATGCGCAGCAACGGCTTGCCGCGCGCATCCTCCGGCGTTGTGAACTGCAGCACGCCGTCTCGCAGGATGAGCTTCGAGCCTGTGGTCTTGGCGATCAGATCCGCGACCTGACGCAGGTTCACGTCGGTCAGCTTCAACGTGACGACCGGCAGCCCGCCCTGCGCCTTCAGCCGGAACTCGGGTGAGACGATCGCGTTCACGCGGCCGACCTTCGCGACGAACGAGACAACGTCGTCCATCGCCATCTCGCGGAAGTCGATGTCGGCGCGACGCCGCTCGAGGACGCGCAGCGCCTCGTCGAGCGAACGCGGCGCAATGATCGATTGCGCCGACGGCGCAGGTGTCGGCGCCGAAGCCTTTGCGTCCGCCGGCTTCGCCGCCGGTGCCGGCGCGGCGCTCGGCGCGCTGCGGTCCGCCGGCGTTGATGGGACCGGCGTTGATGGGGACGGAGCCGCCGGGGACGAAGTCGCCGGGGCCGCCTCGTGGGTGGGCGACGACTTCGTCTCGTCGGCCAGGGCTGCGACCCCGAGCGCCGACGCGAGAACGACCGAGACGATGATCCGTGTGCGGACAGTCTTCACCGAGTGCCTCCGATCGCGACCCCGATGGAGACCGATGCTACCGCTTCCTGACGATCGCGGGGCCACCGGCGCCAAAAGGAGACGCCCCGGGCGGCAGCGCAGCGGCGATGTCCGTGCGGTACTGCATGCCGGGGAACCGGATCTTGGCGACCGCTTCGTACGCGCGCTTGCGCGCCGCCTCGACGTCGTCCCCGAGCGCCGTCACGCCGAGCACGCGACCGCCCGCCGTCAGTACGCGGTCACCGACCCGCGACGTCGCGGCGTGGAAGACAACCGTGTCGGGGACTTCGCCGGCCGCTTCCAGGCCGAGGATCGACTCCCCTCGCGCGGACGACTCCGGGTACCCGGCCGACGCGATCACGACGCAGACCGACGGGCGCGGATCCCAAACCGGTGCGTCGAGGTCGCCGAGTTTCCCGATCGCTGTGGCGTGGAGATACGGGACAAGGTCGGACTGGAGGCGCACAAGCACAGCCTGCGTTTCGGGGTCGCCGAAGCGGCAGTTGAACTCGATCACCTTCGGTCCGGAACGGGTCGCCATCAGCCCCGCGTAGAGGCAACCGCGATACTCGATCCCCTCGCGCGCCATCGCATGCACGGTGCGGACCAGCACTTCGCGCGTCGCCGAGGTCATCATCTCCGGCGTGGCTGCGGGAGCGGGGCAGAACGAGCCCATGCCGCCCGTGTTGGGGCCCTGGTCGCCGTCGCGCATCCGCTTGAAGTCCTGCGCGGGCTCGAGCACGACCAGCGTGCGACCGTCCGTCAGGGCGAGCACCGAGAGTTCCCTGCCACGGAGGAACTCCTCGACCAACACCCGGCGGCCGGCGTCGCCGAACTTCGCGGCGACCATCATCGACTCGACGGCCGCCGACGCGTCCTCGAACGATTCCGGGAGTACGACTCCCTTGCCGGCTGCGAGCCCGTCTGCCTTGATGACCAACGGATAGGACGCAGCGTCGCGCAGGTACTCGCGCGCCTCGTCCACGTCGTCGAACCACCGAGCGGACCCGGTCGGCACGCCGTGCTTCCGCATCAGGTTCTTCGAGAAGATCTTCGATCCTTCGAGTTGCGCCCCCGGCGCGCCGGGGCCGAACACTGCAACGCCCTGCTCGCGAAGGCGGTCCGCCAGCCCGGCGACGAGCGGCGCCTCGGGACCGATCACCACGAGATCGATCGCCTCGTCCTTCACCAACTGCGAGAGGCCGTCCGCGTCGTCCGCCGCCACGGCGCGGTTCTCGGCGACGAGCGCCGTCCCGGCGTTGCCCGGCGCGCACAGCACGCGGTCCGCCAGCGGGCTCTTTGCGATCTTCCAGGCGAGCGCGTGCTCGCGACCACCACTGCCGACGACGAGGATCTTCATGATCCCGTTGTAACGTGGGGCAGCACGCTGCGGCAGGGATCGGCGCGCGAGACACCGCCGGGCCACGGGTTCCGCCGTCGCCACGGAACGGTCGCCGACGTGCCCCGCGAGCCGCGTGGAACGGGTCGAATTCCCTTCACGCCTCCCGCCCCGATCCGTACGTTCGCACGGCTCGGCCCCGGCCCGACCGGCGGCCTCCTCCGCGGGCGTCGCCGCCCACGGCTTTGACACGACCGGACATTCCGCGCCCCGAGGGGCGATACGGCTCGAACCGGGGCGTAGCTCAGCCTGGCTAGAGCACCTGCTTTGGGAGCAGGAAGTCGGAGGTTCAAATCCTCTCGTCCCGACCAAGCCCGAAGACGTCGGCAGCGCAACAGTCGCACCAGGCGTCCCACCCCTTCCTCCCTCGCCACGTCATCGCCGCCAGGGCGTCCCTGGCGGCGGTGCATGAAGTGGGACGACCGGCTCGCATCCACGGCGGCGGCGACGAAGATGACGACGCCCCCGACACGTCCGTCCCGCCGATGATCGCTCGGATCGACGGACGCCGTCCGCGAGCCGATCCCGCGGGTCGCATCCACTGCGCGCCGATAGCTCAGTTGGATAGAGCAGCGGATTTCTAATCCGCCGGTCGGGGGTTCGAGTCCCTCTCGGCGTGCCAGCCTGGGTTGCCCCCCCACAAGGGAGACACCACGCTGGACGCGGTTCGCGGAAATGAGAAGTCGTGCCGAGAGGCTGTACCATCTCGGATGCGCTGCCTTAGACGGTGGTGGATGTAGCTCAGTTGGTTAGAGCGCCGGACTGTGGATCCGGAAGTCGGGGGTTCAAGTCCCCTCATTCACCCCACCCTCCAGAATCCCTCGGCGGAGTCCGATCCGCCGCCGTACCTTTCCCCACCCTGACGGGCCGCCCCGCCGGGAACATCGAGACGCACCGCCCTCTTAGCTCAGCTCGGTAGAGCAACAGATTCTTAATCTGTGGGTCCAAGGTTCAAATCCTTGAGGGGGCACGCGTTCTCTCGGAACTCGCCCCTACCTCGTCGGGGGCGTCGCCCGCGAGAGCGCCGTCGTCGGCTCCTCGGTCCGGGCCGGTTCCTGTTAGGTTCTCGGAACTCGCCCCTACCTCGTCGGGGGCCTCGCC
>JAIOPE010000097.1 GCA_021414065.1 Planctomycetota bacterium | reverse complement strand
CGACCCCGAACGAGAAGATCACGTGGGACAAGCTCACGAAGGACACGCCGATGTTCGTCGTGGAGTCGGACGCCACGATCGTCGTCCCGCTCATGCTGACGGCGCTCCTCGAGTGCCGCCGCGACCCCGCGGGAGCAAACGCGCTCATCGCGAAGTACGCCGCGTAGTCGCGTCCCGCGCGCGGTGACCGCGCTCACATTGACGGTCCGAGACTCAACTTGAGACGGCCGACCGGTCGATGAGGAGCCCACATGCACGGGCTCGCGTCTCTCGACCTCTTCGACTTCGGCATCCTGCTTCAGGCGTTGTCCAACAACCTGAAGGTGGGCGTGCTCGCCGTTCGTTCGGGTGATCGTGAGAAGTACCTGCACCTCGACCGGAGCAAGATCGCGGCCGTCTACACGCGGCGACCGAAGGTGTCGATCGAGAAGGTGCTCTGGAACTACCGCGCCATCGAGAAGGGCCACATCAAGGCCGCGATGGAAGCGAAGGCCAGGCTCCCCGAGTCGGGCACCCTCGCTCAGCACCTGCTGTCTGCAGGACTCGTCACGCCGCAGCAACTGCGGCGGGCGCACGTCTACCAGTTGATCGAGGAGATCCTCGAGCTGTTCTACTGGAAGAGCGTCGGCTTCGAGTTCTACGCGGGCAACAACGCGAAGGACATCCTGAAGGACCCGTCGCTCATCGCGGTGGGCGAGCCGATCGACGTGGACTCGATCCTGCTCCAGGCCACGAAGACGATCGACGACATCGCGAAATTCAACGAGGTCACGCCGTCGCTCCGCGACGTCTATGAGCTCTACCTCGGCAACCTCGGGTCGCTCGAGGAAGCCGTGCCGGACCCGATCGAGCGCGAGTTCCTGCTGCTGATCGACGGCGTCCGCGACATGCGCGAGGTCCTGCGGGACATGCGCCTGAACCGATTCGACGCGCTCGAGTGCTTCTACAAGTTCCGCACCCGCGGCTGGCTGCGCCCGAAGAACGCCTTCGAGTTGCTGATGCTCTCGGAGAACCGGAAGAAGGACTTCACGCCCGAGAAACGGGCCCGCGTGCTCGAGCGCGTCAACGAGTTGGGCGTCGAGGGCTTCCAGATCCTGCTCCCGTTGGCCCAGACCTACGAGGCGATGGGCGCCGGGGAGAAGGCGGCGCAGCTCTACGCCACGCACGCGCGCAAGTGTCTTGCAGGCGGCGACTCCGACGGTGCGATCTCCGCGGCGACGCGCGCGAAGACGCTCCTCCCGAGCGACGCCGCGCTGCGCGAGTTCGAGATCGAGGTCCTCACCGTCACCGGTCGCATGCACGAAGCGGCCGCGGCGCACCTCGCGCTCGCCACGCAGCGGATTTCCGACGGCGAGCCGGCCGCGGCGCGCCGCGGACTGCGCCGCGCGGTTCGCCTGTCGCCGACCGATGCCGCCGCGTGGCGCGCGCTCGCAGAGGTCGAGGAGCGCCTTCGCGCGCCGCGTCGCGCGGCGTGCTGCCGGAGGCGTCAGGCATCCGTCCATCGCAAGGAAGGCGACGCTGAGAGCGCCATCGACGCACTGCAGCGCGCGCACACGCTCTGCCCGCAGGCGTGGACGATTCGATACCGGCTCGCCGAGTTGCTGCACGCCGCAGGTCGCGGAGACCAGGCCGTGCAGACGCTCGCCGATCTGACGACCTTCGTCGTCGCGAACACCGCGTGGACCGGCGACACGCAGAAGCGTCGGCATCTCGAACGCATCGAGCAGCACCTGCGCGTGATGGGGGGGCTGGCTTCGTCGGCGGCCCAGGCGCTCGGCCGCGCATGGGGAGAGCTCGGCGACCGGGCCCGCGCCGTCGCGGTGTTCCGCGAGTCCGCAGAGACGCTCGTCAGGGCCGGCCGTCATCGCGGCGCGGTGCAGGCGCTCGAGGAACTGCTCGAGATCGACGTGAACGACCACGACGCCCGACGCGCGCTCGCCCGCGCCCACGCCGCCGCCGGCGACGGCACGCGCGCGCTGTCGCACCTGCGCCGTCTCAGCGGGTACTTCATGAGCGCCGGCCGATACGAAGAGGCGCGCGACGCTTTCACCGAGATGCTCCAGGTGGACGGCGCCTGCCCGGATGCGCACCGCGGACTCGCACGTGCGCTCCTGTACCTCGGGTCGATCGAGGCCGCCGCCGACCACTACCACCGCGTCGGCCTCATCTACCGCGGGTACGGTCAGCCCGAAGAGGCGGCGCCGTATCTGCGCGAAGCGGTGGACCGACGACCGAACGACGCGGAACTGCTCGAGGAGTACTGCGAGCTTCTGCTTTCGATGACCGGCCGCCGCGAGGAGACGCTGCAGGCTCTCGCCGCACTGGTGGACCTGCGGATGAACCGTGGACACCACGCCCGCGCGGCGATCGCCCTGACGCGCATCCTCGAGATCGACGCCCGCTATCCCGGTGCCAAGGCGATCTTGCAGGACGCTGCGAAGCAACTCCTGCGCCTCGCCGAGACGAGCGAGGAGATCTCGCCCGAGGACGCCCGCCGGATGATGGAAGCGGCTCGCGCGACGCACACGTAGCCCGGATCGCTCACGAAGCTCCGCGGGAGAACGGCGTGCAACGTAGGGCGAGCTTGCGATGCACGCCGATCCGAGGGGCGTTCGCACGACGGCACACTGTCCTGGATGAGATCCGCGGAGCCGACCGCAAGGCGGGACCCGCAGCGTCGGCTTTGTCAAGCCACGCAAGGGTCCCAACGCGGCGGGCGGCCAGTCGTCGACGACGGGGCTCATCCAGGCGCGGAGCTTCGTGAGCGATCCGGGCTAGGGCGACCTCCTCTCGGCTGATCCTCCCGCCCCGAGTGGGGCCGCCGTACCTTCGGCTGAATCATGGCCGACGACCAGATCGATGCCCGCAAGGCGAAGCGCGACCTTCTCCGCTCGCTCGGAGTGAACCCGTACCCGGACCGCTGGGCGCGGACGCACTCGCTCACCGCGGCGCGGGCGCTGCCCGCGGCGACGGAGAAGGTGCGCGTCTCCGGCCGCGTCATGGCGAAGCGCGAGATCTCGAAGAAGCTCGTCTTCCTCACGCTCCAAGACGCGACGGGCCGCATGCAGTTCAGCTTCCGCATCGGCGTGCTGCCCGACGCGCAACTCGAACTCATGAGGAAGGCGCTCGACGTCGGCGACTTCGTCGGCGTCGAAGGCGTCACGTGGCTCACGAAGACGAACGAGCCGACGCTCGATGCGACCGACATCCGGATACTCGCGAAGGGCCTGCGTCCGCTTCCCGAGAAGTGGGCCGGCGTGGCCGACCGCGAGACGTGCTACCGCCAGCGCTACCTCGATCTCCTCACGAACGAAGAGACGATGCGGCGCTTCCGGATGCGGTCGAAGCTGATCCGCGTGATCCGCGAGATGCTCGACGCGAACGCGTTCGAGGAGGTCGAGACGCCCGTCCTCCAGACGAAGGCCTCCGGCGCGCTCGCGAAGCCGTTCTTCTCGCACCACAACGCGCTCGACATCGAAGTGACGCTTCGCATCGCACCCGAGACGTGGCTGAAGCGGCTGCTCGTCGGCGGCTACGAGCGCGTCTACGAGTTCGCGCGCTGCTTCCGCAACGAGGGCATGGACCCGTCGCACCTCCAGGACTTCACGATGCTGGAGTTCTACGCCGCGTACTGGTCCTACGAGGAGAACATGGACTTCACCGAGAAGCTGGTGAAGCACGCGGTGCAGGAGTGTCTCGGCGGCATGACGGTCGTGCGCCCCGCGTCGTCCGGCACCGCAGGCGAGACGGTCGAGCTGGACTTCGGCGGCGTCTGGCCGCGGCGCCGCATCACCGACCTGATCCAGGAGCGCACAGGGCTCGACGTCCTCCGCGACCGAGACGTCACGAGTCTCCGCGCGTGGGTGAAGGAGCACGGCTTCTGGGACGACGATGTCCCGAAGATGTCGTGGGGCAGCCTCGTGGACCACGTCTACAAGAAGACCGTCCGGCCTCATCTGATCCAGCCGACGTTCATCGTCGGCCACCCGATCGAGCTCTCGCCCCTCGCGCGCCGGAACGACGCCGACCCGACCGTGACCGACCGCTTCCAGCTCGTCGTGAACACGTGGGAAGTCGTCAACGCCTACTCTGAGCTCGTGGACCCCGAGGACCAGCGCCGTCGCTTCGAGGACCAGGCGAGCGCACGCGCCGGCGGCGACGACGAGGCCATGCCGACCGACGAGGACTACCTCCTCTGCATGGAGTACGGCATGCCGCCGACCTCCGGCTGGGGCATGGGCATCGACCGGTTCCTGACCCTGCTCGCGGGCCAGGACAACCTCCGCGATAGCGTGCTGTTCCCGCTGATGCGGCCGCAGTAGACTCGGCGCCCGGAGCACCGCTCCGGGAGGGCAGCATGAGGAGACTCGGGACGTTCTACGGGCACTTCGCCGCGGCGTACGGCACGTGCTGGCTGTTCCTCTTCGTGATTTCGCTCGTCACGCAATCGAAGGTGAACGCGGGCGAGTTCGGCATGTGGGGCTTCCCCCTGCTGGCGGGGTTCTACGCCGCCGTCCGCCTCGCCGCAGCGTCCTCCGGGGCGCCAGTCGAGTCAGTCGAGTCGGACGAGGCGTAGCGCCGCCGCTCGCAGGTCGCGCCCGAACCGGGCCGAATCTCCTCCGGCGGCGCCGATGGGGTTCTATGCTTCCATCCACATCGAAGCATGAAAGCCGCCGGCGACGCATCCGCAGCCCCCGACATCCTCCGCGCCCTCGAAGCGCTGGCGGAGCCGTCGCGACTGCGTCTGCTTCGTCTCCTCGACCGCGAAGAGATGTCTGTCGGCGAACTCGCCGAGTGCACGGGGCTGCCGCAGTCGTCGGTCTCGCGACACCTCGCGGCGCTCCGCGCGGCGGGATTCGTCGAAGAGAGGGCGGAGGGCGTGCGGACGCTCGTGCGCCGGGCGTCGACTCCGCCAGTGTCCACGGCGGCGCTGATCGCGCCCGTGCTCGACGCCGTGCGGGCCGGCGACTTCGGCCATGACGAAGACCTCTCCGCCCTCGAACGCCTCCGCCGCGCACGAACTGCGGACCGCGAGGCGCTCTTCGACTCGTTGGCGGGTGACTGGGACGCGCTCCGCGAGGAACTGCTCGGCGGACGACCGGGTGCGGCGGAACTCGGCGCGCTGTTTCTCCCGCGGGGGCTTCGGATCGTCGATGCCGGCACCGGCACGGGCGTCCACCTGCCGTGGCTCGCGGAACTCGCCGGGCCCGAAGGACTGGTGGTCGGAGTCGAGCGGTCGGGGGCGATGGCGGTCCGCGCCCGCGAGCGCGCGAAGGGCCTTGCGAACGTCGAGGTGCGCCGCGGTCGCATCGAGGACCTGCCCGTGGACGACGCATGGGCGGACGTCGTTCTGCTCTCGCTCTCGCTTGGACACGTGGATGACGCCGAGGTTGCGCTGCGCCGCTGCGCGCGCGCGCTTCGGCCCGGTGGCCGACTCGTGGTAGCCGACGTCGAGCGCCATGCAGACGCCGCGTTGGTTGCCCGGCTCGGTCCGGGCTTCCGCGGGTTCGACGCCGCAGAACTCCTCGCGACGATGACGCGCGCCGGCCTGGAAGGCCCGCGCCGCGTCGTGTTCGCCGGGATGCATTCCCGGTCCGACGAGGGCGCCGCGCGTGTCGCGCGCCGCCGCAACATCACCCCCCTGACGCCCCTGTTCTGTGTCGGCACCGCGCCGGAGCGCGGCGGCCGCACGGGCGATCGAACCCGGAGGAAGCCGTGAAGAAGAAGTCCGTGAAGAAGGTCGCCGTGGCGGCGAAGTCCGTGAAGCCAGCGAAGTCCGCAGCCGCGGCGGCGCCTGCGGCAGACTTCAAGGTGAAGGACCTCTCGCTCGCCGCGTGGGGCCGCAAGGAGCTCGACATCGCCGAGTCGGAAATGCCGGGCCTCATGGCCTGCCGCACGGAGTACGGCAAGAGGAAGCCGCTGAAGGGCGCTCGCATCGCCGGCTCGCTCCACATGACGATCCAGACGGCGGTTCTCATCGAAACGCTGATCGAGCTCGGCGCCGAGGTCCGGTGGGCTTCCTGCAACATCTTCAGCACGCAGGACCACGCGGCCGCGGCGATCGCGGTGAAGGGCATCCCGGTCTTCGCCTGGAAGGGCGAGTCCGAGGAGGAGTACTGGTGGTGCACCGAGCGCACGCTCGAGTTCGCGGGCGGCCTCGGGCCGAACATGATCCTCGACGATGGCGGTGACCTGACCGGACTCGTGCATGAGAAGTACCCGCAGATGCTCGCCGGCATCCGCGGCATCACGGAGGAGACGACCACGGGCGTCCACCGCCTCTATCAGATGATGGAGAAGGGCACGCTGAAGGTGCCCGCCTTCAACGTGAACGACTCGGTCACGAAGTCGAAGTTCGACAACCTCTACGGCTGCCGCGAGTCGGGCCTCGACGGCGTCAAGCGCGCGACCGACGTCATGATCTCCGGCAAGGTCGTCGTGATCTGCGGCTACGGCGACGTCGGCAAGGGCTGCGCCCAGGCGTTCCGCGGACAGGGCGCCCGCGTGGTCGTCACCGAGATCGACCCGATCTGCGCGCTGCAGGCGGCGATGGAGGGCTACCAGGTCGCGTCGATGGACGAGATGGCCCCGGTCGGCGACATCTTCATCACGGCGACGGGCTGCAAGGACGTCGTCACCCGCGATCACATGGACGCGATGAAGGACCAGGCGATCCTCGGCAACATCGGCCACTTCGACAGCGAGATCGCGGTCGCGAGCGTGTTCAACGATGCGAAGCTGAAGCGCGTGAACATCAAGCCGCAGGTGGACCAGGTGGTCTGGCCGAACGGCAAGAAGCTCACCATCCTGGCCGAGGGGCGTCTCCTCAACCTCGGCTGCGCGATGGGGCACCCGAGCTTCGTGATGTCGTCGTCGTTCACGAACCAGGTGCTCGCGCAGATCGAGCTGTGGACGAACCCGGGCAAGTACCCGGTGGGTGTCTACGTGCTCCCGAAGATCCTCGACGAGAAGGTCGCGCGCCTCCAGCTCGCGAAGCTCGGTGCGACGCTGACGAAGCTCACGAAGGAGCAGGCGGCGTACACGGGCATCCCCGTGCAGGGCCCGTACAAGCCCGACCACTACCGGTACTAGGTTCGTACGACCGGGGTCGGGCTCGCGCCCGGCCCCGGTTCGATTCGTGAGGACGTCGCGCCGCGCAGCGTCCGACCCGGCGGGTACCTTCCTTCACATGCAGAAGAAGCCGAAGAAGCAGAAGAAGGGCCACCGGCTCGTGTGGATCGACTGCGAGATGACCGGTCTCGACGAGAACCGCTGCGTGCTCGTCGAGATCGCGACGATCGTCACCGAGGCGGACCTCACGATCGTCGCGGAGGGGCCCGACCTCGTGATCCACGCGACCGACGACGAGCTCGCCGCGATGCCGCCGATCGTCCAGGAGATGCACGGGAAGAGCGGGCTCACCGATCGCATCCGGAAGTCCAAGGTGTCGCTCGCCGAGGCCGAGACGGAGACGCTGGCCTTCGTGAAGAAGCACTGCCGCACGAAGGGCATCCACATCCTCTGCGGGAACTCGATCGGCACCGACCGCCGGTTCATCGCGCGCTACATGCCGAAGCTCGACCGCCACCTCTCCTACCGGATGATCGACGTGTCGTCGGTGAAGGAACTCGCGAAGCGCTGGTTCCCGAAGGAGTACGAGGGGCGCCCGGAGAAGAAGAAGGGACACCGAGCCCTCGCCGACATCCGCGAGTCGATCGAGGAGTTGCGGTACTGGCGGTCGTCGGTGTTCCGTCCCACGAGCTGACGTGCGACCGACGGACGCGTCTGCCCTGCGTCGCCGTCGTCGCGCCGTCCGCGTCGGTGCTGCGGTCGCGGGCTGTGCGGTCGCCGGGTTCTTCGGACTCGCGTTCCACGGCGGCTGGCGCCCCTTCGGCGAACGCGCGGACCCCTGGTGCGTCGTCTCCGCCGATGGGGACGCGTGGGCAGAGGTGCGTCCGGAGGCGCTCCGAGCCGACGTCGCGTCGCGCGTGCCTGCGGTGGTGGACCTGCTCGCCGCGCTGGCGGAGATCGACGCAACGGAGTCCCTGACGACCGGGATCGCGGGCGAACTGCTGGTCGTGGGCCTCCGCGATGGCGGCTGGACGCTCGCGATCCCGGTCGGCGGGGCGACGCACGCGGCGCGGATCGGTATTGCGCGCCTGTTCCTACGCCTCGAGGGTGACGGACCGGTCCGGGAACTGACGGTCGCAGAAGCAGGCGGCGAGCCCGGCGACACCGTCTCCTGCGCGGCCGCGCCGTCGCTTTGGATCGTCGCGACCGACGAGGGCGGATGCGAGGACGCGCTCGAAGCGGTCGCATCGCCCGTCGCACGGCGCGCGTTCGCGTCGCCTGCGCCGGAGTCCGACGCACCGCTCCGCGTCGGCGTCGCGGACCACGCCGCGCCGCAGGTCGCCGACGCGCTCCGGGGCCTGCTCCACAGTTGGGATATCGGCGTCGCCGAGGGGCTTCCGCCGCCCGACGGCGTGTGCGAGATCGTCCTGCGCGCTGCGCCGGGGTCGGGCGTCGAGATCGTGGCCGCATGGGCGAGCCGGGGAGCGGCAGACGTGCGGCGCGCCGGCACGGCGGACCTCCGCGCCGTGGCCGACCGACTCGAGCGCGGGGCGGCGTCGCGCCCCGCGGAGCCGCAACTCGAGCCCTCCGACCGCGTCCGACTGACGATGGAGCTGTCTCGACAGGGACTCCACGGCGCGGCCCTGCGGGAGGAGCTTCAGCGGCGCCTCGCGAAACGCGGCGAGGAGCGCGGTGCGGCGGCCCGCGATGCGGAGGCCGCCGCCCTCCGGCGCTGGACGTCGATTCTGCGCGACCTTTGCCGGGCGGCGGCGAGCAGCGAGGTCGCGAACGGCCGGGTGACCGTGCGCGTGGTACTCGGCGGGGACGCGGCGGAGTCCGGACTCAGATGACGACGCGCGGGAGCGTCTCCGCGTGCCGGACGGATCGGTCCAGTGACTCGTCCTCCGCACGGTTGCGGGGACGCCGGATCCGAGGTAGCTTCCGGCACCGCGAGCGGCGATCGCTCCGCGGCGATGTCGGGAGGACGAGATGGCTGATGGATGCAGCGACGAGAAGCGTGCCGACCGCGTGACGGGTGCAGCGGCGTCCGACCGTGACGGAGCTTCGCGCGTCGGGACGACTCCGAGTCCTCGCGATCGCCGTCGTCGGCGCTCGGCGGGAACGCCCAAGGTCGTCGCGTGTGCAGCCCTGGCTGCGGCGCTCTGCGCCGTCTCGTGCTATCGATGCGAGAAACACGACCCGGACGGAACGCACTACTACATGAGGTTGCTGTCCTTGGACGGAACCAGAGATTGCCCTCCGGGATTCACTCTCACGGTCGAGAAGTGGGCGTACCGCGCGGCCGCACCGGCAGACACGACACGATTGTCACTCGTCGGCACACGCAACGAATCGGGACTTCGTACGAAGTTCGTTTCCGTGCAGGCGCGCCCCAAGCGCCAGGATGCGGACTCGGTGTCGCTCCTGCCGTTCACGTTGGGGCCTGGATTCGACGTGGCGGAGACCACCGGGATCTTCCGAGACAAGCTGGCCGGTCCAGTGGAGGGCGGTCTTTTCGGCATCGAGGTCTTCGGCGCCGACACGAAGACGGAGTCGTACGCACTCTACGCAGCGTTGGCGTCGAATCCGGACGGGATGGTGCTCACCGCCGTGACCCACGACGGGATCGTCGGGAGTGAGCGCCGAATCGACGGGATCGACCAAGTGGACCTGCGTGTCCGCGAGGCCGGCGGGACCGTCTACTTCGAGTTTCGGATCGCCAGTTTCTGGACGCCGCTCGCGAATACGCCACTCGTTGGCGCGGGCCCTCTCATGCTGGCGAACTCCGTGTACGACATCGATGCCAAGGGCGAGGTCGGATTCACGAACCTGGACGTGTCGTCGCTGGGCACGGTCTCCGGGAAGCGAGGGGCGTCGACCCCGAAGCAGATCGCGGCCGATGAACTGTCGGAGGGAATGCGCCATGTCCTCCGGGCGCTGACCACGCTGAACCGTGACGATCCGAGCACGATCGTCGCCGCGGAGGCGTCATTCCAGTTCACGGACGCCGCGAATGCGTTCGCCTCAGGGCGCGACGCGCTGGCCGGACTCGCAGGGCGGCAAGCGGAGCGCGCCCGCGGCGCGCTCGACAAGCTCTGGAAGCTCTGCGCCCGGACCCGCGTCGAGCTCACGGTGGATCCGGCCGCCGTCGTCGTGCCGCGCGTGCTGCGCACGGTGCCGGACGCCACGCGCAAGCAGTTCACAGCGACCGCCGAGGCGATGTCGAAGATCTGACGCGGTGGTGTCGTCTCGCGGCTCGGGCCGGTATCGTCTTGCGGCTCGGGCCTACCTCGTCGGGAGCGTCGCCACGAGCGCCGCGCCGACGGCTCCTCGGTCCGGCCCGGCCGCTCTGCTCCGCGAATGCGCGTGGTGAGTGGTCACGCGCGTCGGTCCGCCTCGGTGGTCAGGACCCCGCTCGCGGCTCGGCCGGCTCACGACAGCGCGCCTACGGCAGGCGGAGCTTCCCGCCCGGCTGCGCGCGCCACGTCTGCGTCGTCGTGAAGTTCAGTCCCGCGTCGGGGAACTCGAGCGTAACGCGGATCGGGTTCGCCGGCGCCCCGGGGAACGAGAAGTCCTTCGCGCCGAAGGCGAACGTGCGGCGCTTCACGTCGATCGCAAGCGTCGCGTGGATGCCGTCCGGCACTTCGTACTTCAGCGTGTACACGGTGCCGCGCTTCTTCCAGCGCGGGTCGGCAGCCGTGACGCCGAGGATGTCGAGCAGGCCGCGGTCGTTCCCGTCCGTGACGAAGAATCGCAGGTAGGACGAACGCGGGTCGAACGTCTTCGGGAGGGGGATCGACCCGACGAGCGCGGCCTTGTCCTTGAAGTACTTCGTCGAGTCCATGAACAGGCCCCGCTTCACCTTGAACACGAGCGCCGTCCCGGCCGTCGCGCCGAAGCGGGTGACGAACCCGTCGCCGTTCTGCCGGTAGAACTCCTGAACGCCGCCGACGACGGGGAAACTCCCGTAGGTGCGCCCCGCGACCGTAGCGGAGCCGTCCGAAGCGAGCGCGATGCCGCGGGCCCACTCGTACGATTCCCCGCCGAGGTACGTCGAGAAGTCGAAGCCCGAGCCGTCCGCCTTCACGATCGAGTAGAATGCGTCCTCGTATCCGCCCTGCTCCGGTTGCGTCGCGCCCACGACCGGGAACACGTAGCCCTCGGTGGTCCCGACGACGTGCGCGCGGCCCTTCGAGTCCACCGCAATGTCCGCCGCCGTGTCGGTGGAAGTCGACGGGTCCGACGAGAGGAAGCGAGTCCACAGCAGGCTCCCGGTCGTGGAGAGCTTCGAAACGAAGCCGTCCGTCCCGGACTGGTCCGTGCGCGCCGTCCCCGAGCCCGCGGGGAAGTCGGGCGAGTCCGTCGAACCGCACACGAACGCGTTGCCGGACGCGTCCACCGCCACTCGGGCGAACTGGTCGGAGGCGGAGAGGCTGATCTCGGAGTACTGCCCGCCGAGGAAGCTCATCCACACCCACGACGAAGTTGCGGGGTGCACGCGCCCGACCCACAGGTCGTCGTAGCCGGCGAAGGCGCGGACGGGCGTCACGCCCGGGAACACCGGAAGCGGCGGGACCTGGCGATTCGTCGAGAATTTGCCGGCGATCCAGACGTCGCCCTCGCGGATCGCGACGCCGTCGCCGGTGTCGTTGTCCGGGCCGCCGAGATACGTCGAGAAACGGAGCGAGGCGCCGTCGGCGGCGATCGAAGTGAGGAATGCGTCCTGGGAGCCCTCCGAAGAGGCGTCGATCTCGGACGCGAGCGGGAAGTCGGTGGAACTAGTGTTCCCCACGACCCAGGCTACGCCCGCGCTGTCCACGGCGACGTCGTTCGCCGTGTCCTGCCCGGTGCCGCCGAGGTAGGTGCTCCACGCGAGTCCGTTGCCGGCCGCGTTCAGCCGCGTGACGAATGCGTCGCCGGTGAGGTTCACGCCGTCGTCGAGGACGGTGTCGAGCGCCGTGGCGGGGAAGTCCTGCGAGTAGGTGAAGCCGCAGATCGTCGCGCGGGACTCCTTGTCCACCGCGATCCCGTGCGACTCCTCGCCCTCGGTCCCGCCGACGTACGTGGAGTAGACAATCGCGTTCCCCGCCGCGTTCAGCTTCGTGACGAACGTGTCGGTGTCGCCGCCCTTCGCGGTGGTCGCAAAGGCGCCCGTCTTCGTCGGGAAATCGAGCGATTGTGTGGTTCCCGTGACGTAGGCGTTCTTCTGCCCGTCCACGGCGACGCCCTCGCACTCGTCGCGGCCGGAGCCGCCCACGTAGTCCGACCACGAGACGAGCGGGTCGATCGTCAGGAGCGAGCCGGGGGTGCGGTCGGCGACCGCGAAGGCGACGAGGCCGTCGTCGCGGACGACGAACCGTCCGTCCACCTCGCGGCGTCCGGCGTCGCCGGTTTCCCAGACGACCGGCCGGTCGTGCCGGAGCTCACGGTCGCCGACGCGCAGGACGAGTGCGCCGTCGTCGGCGAGCGTGACCGAATCCGCGCCCTCGAATGCGAGCGCGATCTGCGACGGATCGGCGTCCGGCGCGACGCAGAAGTCGTACTCCAGTCGGCGCCCGTCGCCATACCACGCGACGTCGATGCCGGGATAGACCTCCTCGGCGACGACGCGGGCGTAGAGCGGCACGTCGGTCGTCCACTTCGACGGATCGCGGCCGATCAGGTAGTTCGCGTGCCCCGCGAGCGGTTCTGCGCCCGAGATCGCGGCCGCGGCGTGCGCCCCGACGACGCGCATGCGGACTGCTGCGCCGGGCGTCGCGAACGTCGCGCAGTCGGGCTCGAGGAACACCGTCGAGCCGTCGGCCCGGGCGAGGAAGGAGACCCGTCGGGCCGTCTGGCCGTCGTTCCGCTCGAAGTGGAGCGGGAGCGACGCGGGCGATGCGGTCCGCCCGGAGGCACAGGTTCCCGCCTCGACCGGACCCGACGCCGGGGCGACCGCGGGCGGCGTCCTGCCGACGGGGTTCCGCGCGGCGAGTGGCACCACTGCGGCCGCGACGAGAGCGAAGATTCCACCGATCCAGACTGGGCGCATGGGGGGCCTCCGGGGTTCGCGCGAGATTGGATCATCCGACCCGTCGCTCCGCAAGGGGGGAGGATTGACGAGCGATTCCGTTCGCAACGCGCTTCCGCGGTGCACAGCGGCCGGGCCGGACCGAGGAGAACGCGACGCGGCCGTCGTGGCGAGCATCCCGACGAGGCAGGCACGACCCGCGAACGGTACAGGAGGATTGACGAGCGATTCCGTTCGCAACGCGCGTTCGCTGAGTAGAGCGGCCGGGCCGGACCGAGGAGAACGCGACGCGGCCGTCGTGGCGAGCATCCCGACGAGGTAGGCACGACCCGCGAACGGTACCGAGCTTTCGGACACGTCGGCGATCCACGTCGGCGATCCACGTCGGCGATCGATGACACCGTGCGCATGACGCACCGCGTCCCACCGATGACGATCGCCGTCGCGTGGACGTTTCGCCTTCCCGGTTCTTTCCCGCTCGAGACCATCCGACGGTCGGAGCGAGTAGCATCGCGGCGGGATGCACCACCGAACAGACCACAGAGCGCAGCGGCTGGGGATCGTGGCGGCGGGGCTTGCCTCGGCCATCGCCGCGCAGTCGTTCGGGCAGGAAGGCGCCACGCCGGAGCGAGCGACCGACCCGCGGCGCACGCCGCTTCCGGACCTCACGAGTCCGCGTGCCACGTTCGAGGAGCCCGCGCAATCGACCGCCGGGCTCCAGTTCTCGAACCTGCGGAGGGTCACGCTCGCGGTGGACGGTGACGACCTCGTCGTTCAGGCGGAGATGCAGCGCGATTTGCTCGATTCGATGTTCACGCTGGCCCGGATGGACTTCGACTGCGACGGGCGACGTCAGGACGAGGAACTGAGCGTCACGGCGTCGATCGGGTCGCGGTATCGACCGCTCGCCTACGAGCCCCGCGACGGGTTCCCGGCGCCGTTCGCCCTTGCGCGGGCGTCGTGGGCGTCGCCGTTCGACGAGCGCCGGGACCGCGTCGGCGCGCGGCGCACGATGACGAACTGGGACTCCCTCGCCAAGCCGGAGGTCGGCGGGAACCGTCTGCGGTTCCGCGTGCCGCTGTCGCTGCCTCTGGACCGTGGCGTGCGCTCCGCCACGAGCGCCCCGAACTTCCGACTGACCGTGCGGACCACGTGCTCCGAGCATCCCGTCGCGTTCGACTACGACGCGCTCGACGCCGGCCGCGCGATCGTCGTGGACGGTCGCACCGAAGAGTGGTCCGGCGGCCCCTGGGCCGACGACCCTGCCGGTGAGTTGCACGAGGTGCTGCAGCACCTCGACATTCGATCGGTCTGGTGCGAGCACGGGCCGGAGACGGTGTTCGTCCGCGTGGACTTCGCCGCGCCGGGTTTCGGCACGGTGCGGCGCGGCGACGGCGACGTCCAGGTGGGCGACTCGATGACGGTGCGGCTCGAGCCCCGCGGCGAGGCGTACATGCAGCCCGTGGAGGTGACGGTTCCTGCGACGGTCGTGAAGGGCTCGGACTACGACTCGAAGGCGGCGTGGGTGTCCGGCACAGGAACGGTCGAGGTCGCCATCCCCCGCAGTTCCAAGCAGACGAGGTTCCGGGTCGTCGTCTGGACGGACGGCTCGCGCGTGGACGAGTTGGACGGTCCGTGGCAGGTGCTGCCGCTCACGGACCTGCCCGCCCCTGGCCCATCCCCTGCGACTCCGCCGGTTCCTCCCGCGGGTTCGCCGTCTCCGGGGAGCGGGCAGAAGTGACGCGGTTCGCACGGCTGGTCCGGCGCGTCACCGCCACGGCGGTTGCGCTCCTGCTGATGACCGTGTCTGCCGCGCCGTCTCCCGCCGAGGACGACGTGCCGGTGCTGCCCGCCCGGATCGCGAAGGACCTGCTCGTCGAGGGCAGGTGGCGGATGACGGGTGACGTCGAGGTCGCGCCGGGGGCCACGCTGCGGTTCGCGGCGGGGGCGGTCGTCGCGACGACCGGGACCATCCGTGTGCACGGTCGCATCGTGGCGGACGGAACGCCGGACCGGCCGGTCGTCCT
Organism: Planctomycetota bacterium; assembly: GCA_021414065.1. Lineage (GTDB taxonomy): Bacteria > Planctomycetota > JAJSAM01 > JAJSAM01 > JAJVHW01 > JAIOPE01. The sequence goes on along the minus strand of JAIOPE010000097.1, from coordinate 1,859 downwards.
CGGGCCTGCCGGCGACGCCGTGCGTGACGGCGGCGACGGGCTCGACGCTGCGACGGCGCCGTGGCGGGGGATCGAGTTGCACAGCGACCGCTCCCGCACGCCGGACTCGGTCCTCCGCGGCGTCAAACTCTCGGCTGCGCTCGAAGCTGTCGCCGTCGGCGACGGGGAGCCCACGATCTCGCAGTGCGTGTTCTGGCGCTGCGGCGCCGGCGTCGCCGCAGGCAACCTCTGGACGGTGGAGCGGACGATCTCGGAGCAGCTCCGATCTCCTCGACCGTAGCTGGAGGCGTGTTCCTTCATCGGTTGCGGCGTTGGGGTCGCCTCGGAGTCCGATGCGTCGCCCGAGGTGCTCCGGTGCACGTTCTTCCTCTGTACGTTCGGACTGGGGAACAACCGTCCCCAAGGGTGGGTCTCCCGACCGGCGGCGCTCGCGTGGCGTGCGGACCGATGCCTGTTCCTGCGATGCAAGATCGCCGTGCAAGGCGGCGGCGTGGTCGAGAACTCGATCTTCCTCCAAAACCGCACGGCCCTCGCCGTCACGCGCCTGCACGAGCGATTCTCGACGGGAATCGACCGCATCGCCTGGCGGCGGAACGTCCTGTGGGAGAACGAATCGGTTTCGAGCGGGGAGTCCGACCTCGGCGGCGACGAGCGGATCGAGGACCCGCGGCTCGCGAAGGTGCCGACGATTCCCACGTTCGCCGAGGCGCGGGCGCCGTTCCCCGGCACGGACCTCGCCGGCGACTCGCCGGTGCGTGGATGGGCACTCGACGGCGGCGACCCGGGGCCGTCCGGCGCGGGGCAGACAGGGCGGCGGCGGCGTGTGTGGGAGTCGTCGTCGAAGGCCCTGAAACGGTTCCTCGTCCTCGGGCCGCCCGAGAAGGTGGACCAGACGAAGCTGCCGAAGGTCGCGCCTGCGGCAGCCGGAGAGCGTGTCGGCGACGCGTGGTGGTGCGAGTTCGACGCGGACGAACGGGGCGGACTCGACCGCGCGGCGCTCGCGTGGCCGGACGACCTCCCGGTGATCCCCCTCGCAGTGATCTGGCCGGTTGCGTCCGAGTCGTCGCCCGGGATCGCCGAGGCGGAGGTCTGCGCCGACGGCTCGGTGGGGCTCTGGCGCGCCGGCGCCACGATCATCTTCCCGCTGAGTCCGCTCCGTCACGGAGTCCGCGGTGTTCGCGTGCCGCTGGCGAGCACCTTGCCGTTGGCGAGCAGCGTGCCGTTGGCGAGCAGCATGCCGAACGGGCTGGTCCTGTGGTGGAAGTCGGCGGACTTCGACCCGCGCATCGGTGTTGCCGTCCATCTGCCGGACGGCGCCGCAGCGCGTGACGTCGAACGGCCGCCGGTGGCGACGCTCGACGTGGACCCGATCCGGTTCGGGCCGAAGCAGGCCGGGTTCCGCGTGAAGCCCGCCGTCCACTGGGCCGACGTGCGCCGGGGATCGTTCGTTCGACTTCTCGCAGCCGACGGCGCGTCGCTGCCCGTGACCGGGCTTTCAGCCGTGGATGCGAAGGGGACGTATCGGTTCGACCTGCCCGCTGGCGTGGCGAAGGCCGGGGCTCGGATCGTATTCGACGGTCTCCGCGACCCGTGGGGCCGCACGCTCGAAGGTCAGCCGCGCGAGATCGATGCCGACGTGAAGTAGTTAGCCCGGATCATGCACGAAGCTCCGCGGGAGAACGGCGTGCAACGCAGGAAGAGCTTGCGATGCACGCCGATCCGAGGCTCGTACACTCAGCGACACACCGTCCTGGACGAGATCCGCGGAGTCGGCCGCAAGGCGGGACTCGCAGCGTCGGCTTTGTCAAGCCACGCAAGGGTCCCAACGCAGCGGGCGGCCCGCGGGCTCGTCCAGGCGC
>JAIOPE010000096.1 GCA_021414065.1 Planctomycetota bacterium | reverse complement strand
AGCATGCCGTCCGCGCCGATCAATTCCAGTCCGGCCAGCAGGCCGCTCTGGCGGTGGATGGGCAGCAGCCACGACCATTGCAGATCGACCGGCGTGCCGTCGGCCAGGAGCGCGTGGACCTGCACGTGGTCGTGCCGGAGTTCTGGAGCGTGGATCGCGCCCACGACGAGATGGACGCCTACGAAGCCCGCGTGCGACTGAAGCACGCGTCGCGGGTCGAGCTTCAGTTCCACGTGGATCCATGCCAGCGGTCCTACTGCGCTCGATGCGACTTCGAGCCCTGCGCCGTGCGCGCTGCGAAGTTCGCCGCCGCGCGGCGAATCACCGGACAGACGGTCCTTCGTGGCCCTGAGCCCGCCGCGCCGGGCGACCGGGTCGTTCCGCCGGGCGCCTAGCCCGCGCGGACGCCGCGCCCCCCTGACGGACTTTGCGCGCGAGTTGGGCGCAAGTCGGAACAAGGCGATTCCGATACGTTCGAGGCGACTCGGCCTACCCCGCCCATTCGCCGCAGGATGGCACCGCGCCTCGAACTGACCGCCGCATCCGTCGAAGACCCGCGTCTCGACGAACGTCTCCGCGCTGAGTCGCCGGAGGCGCGGCGTGCGCTCCTGACCGAAGCCGACGCACTCACGCGGGGCTCTCGGGACCAGCGTCAGCTCGCCGCGGCCGTCTACCGCGCGCTGCACGACGACATCGATCCCGCTGGGGCGCAGGGCGCGCGCCGCGCGGCGTGGTTCGTCCACGGCGTGCGGGTTCTCGACCCCGCCGCGGCGCCGCTGGTGCGAAAGGCCGCTGCGGCATGTCCCGACCCCGAAGCGCGGATGCGCGCGCGACTCCTCGCCGCCCGGTTCACGGCAGCGGAGGGCGACGTCCGCTCCGCGGAAACTCAGATCCTCGACGTGATGACCGCAGCGCGGGGGACGGGGTCGTCGATCGAGGCGAGTGCGTTCTTCCACGCGGCGCGCGTGGCGGCCGATCACGAGGACTGCGTCCGCGCGCTCGCCTACTCCGCGCGGGCGCTCGCGGTGGCGGCGCCGGACACCCCGCCCCATTGGACCGCGCTCGCCCACAGGTGCCGCGCCGACGCTTTTGGTGCCATGCGCGACGGCGTCCGTTGCGAACGCGAACTCCGGGCGGCCGAAGGCGTGATGTCGCACCTCGACCCGGACGACCGCAGGTCGCAGCGCGCCGCGATCGCTGCCGCCCGCGGCCGCGCGCTTCTACGGCTCGGACGGGCCGACGGCGCCATCGGCAACCTGGACGCCGCACTCGCCGAAACCGACGGTGCGAACCCCGCCCGAGCGGCGGTGACGACCGGCGGCGCGGCCGCGGCCAGGCCGCACGCGCTCGCGCTCCTCGACCGCCTCGACGCCGAGGGCCGTCGCGTGGCCGGCCCGGGGTGCCGGACGCGGCTCGCGCTCGCCGTCGCCGCCGTGCTGTGCGAGGCACGCGTGGACCTCGCCGAGCCCCGCCGGGCGTACGACCTGGCCGCGACGTCGCAACTGGAGGCCGTTTCGCGACTCGATCGCGAGGCCGCGACGCAGCCGGAGCTGCTCGCCATGGCATCGGACGACCTCGCCGCGCTGAGCGAACACCGAGACCGCGTCCACGCCGATCGCGCGAAGGTCGCGACCGAGTTCAGGCGGTACTTCGAGGCAGCGGCCAGGCGCTCCGTGCCGGCGTTCCTCGCCGCGCTGGCAGGCGACCGGAAACAAGTCGCCGCCTGCGCGTGGTGCGGCCGCATCCGCGGCTCGGACGGACGCTGGCTGCCCGTCGCCCATCACCTGCCGACCGAGGACGTCCTCGATCTGACGCACGCGATCTGCGACGACTGCATGCTCCCGGTCGTGCGTTCCGCGTCGCATCACCCGTGATGTTCCGTGGGTGCGGTCAGTGGTCGTCGAGATCGTCCGTGACGAAACCGATGCCGTCGCCGGGCGTCGGCTGCGTGAGTGCGCCGGCGATCCACGCGTCCGCTGCCTCGAACATCCGCGCCTGACGGTACCGGTGCCACGCCGTGAGCGCCTCGGGCGCTCGCTTCGCGAGTCGCTCCTCGAACCGCGCGTTCGCACCCGTCTTCGAGTCGAGCGACGCACCGACGACTGCGTTGCCCTCATTGGACGGGTCGTCCACGAACGCCTCCATCCACAGATGGATCTCGCCCGCGGTGACCGCCGGGACTGCGATGAAACGGATCTCGTCGTCTTCGACGTCGCGCGCGCGCAGGAGCGGGTCGCTGACGGCGCCGTACTTCACCGATACCACGCGCAGTTTCACGCGGTCGAAGTACCACGCAGTCTCCGCGTCGGACGCCTGGAGCGCGGCTGCGACGGCCGCCCGAAGGTCCTTGTCATCACTCATCGACGCACCTCGACGCGCGCTGGGGGCTGGGGAACCCTGCCGTGCCCGGCTCCGGAGTCAGTTCGGCTTCTTGCCGCGCACCGAAAATCGGCGATCGCGCTGGCGAAGGCGGGCGCGGTCGCGATCGGTCTCCCAGCGCGCGACCACGTAGTGGATCTCGTCGCGCTCGCCGCCGTCGGCCGAGTCGGCGCGCATCGGCACGATGTCCTGGAGGTCCCACTCCGGTCCGAGTGCCAGGTACTCGTTGGCCTCGGAGTCGGTCCGGCAGTAGTGGACCTCGGCGATCCGCTCGAGCCCCTGGTCGGCACCCGGTCGCGGACCGCGGCGGCCGCGCGTGACGGCGGACTTGCCCGGCTCGGAGGCGCCACTCGCGTCTCCGGCGCCATCGGAGTCGTCGTTCTCAGGCTCGGGTCTCGTCATGGGTTCGATACTACCCGCCGCCGGGCGGCGGACCGTTACGCCGGAGAAGGGCAGCCCAGATCGCCAGTCCGGCGCACAGCGCGGTGGCGACCACGGGGGCCCACGGAAAGGGGATCGAATCGGTCATCTCGGATGGGAAGGGTACCGGGCCCGCGCTTCTACGGGAGGAACCGGGGGCGGAGACCGCCGGACGCCTCGAGGAACGGCCAGAACACGAGCACGGCTCGGCCGAGGAAGTGGCCGCGCGGGACGAACGGCGTCCGCACACCTTCCTTCTTGGACTCGACGTCGGCCCGGAGCACGCGGCGTGGAATGCCGTTCACGTCCTGGAAGATCCAGGCGTCACCGTCGCGGCGGAGGTTCTGGACCGGTGCACCCGTGTCGGCAGGGTACGTCACCGGCACGAGGAACGGCGTCGCGACGCCGCGTGCGCGGATCTCGGTGACGCTCCACTCGCGCGAGTCGTCGGAGCCTTCGGCGTTGTCGCCGAGCATGAAGTACGAGTCCGCCGGAACGTGCCAGACGGCCGTGCCGTCCTTCGCCGGAAGCCAGACCTGGTCGCGGTCCAACCGGAGTCCGCGAATCGACGCCAGGCAACCGGTGGAGTCCGCGCTCACGGCGAGCTCGAGCGAGTTGCGGCCTCCGCTCTCGGTCCCGACCTCGGCCCGCGCGAGTTCGCGTCCGCCGGCGCGGACGACCGCGAACCCGTCGGCTACGTAGAACTCGTCCGGAGTGCCGTCGAACCGAACCGCGGCCGCGCCGACGACACGCAACTCCGCCTGCAACGACATGGCCGGCGACGGCACCCAGACCTCGGCGACGTGCCCGCGCGACGTGATCCGGACGCTCGCCGCCGTCTGCCCCTCGAAGTCGAGGGCGAAGCGTAGGCGGAGATCGGGGCAATCGAGTCGCGGCAGGAACTTCAGCAAGCTCTCTCGACCGCGCGACGGTCGGCACACGACGCCGCCCTCCTCCACGGACCATCCCCCGCCCGTGGAGCGGTCCGTAGCGGCCCAGTCCTGCGCGACCTTGTGCGGGAGAGCGAGCGGGTTCGGCTTCGGGAACACCTCGCGCCACATCGCGTCGCGCAACGCGCCCGTGCGCTGCGCGATCCGTCCGTCGATCCAGATGTCGCCGCCGCGGATCTCGACGGACTCTCCGGGGAGCCCGATCACGCGTTTCACGAACGACGTCGGCCGGTGGAGCGGGAAGTCGAACACCGCGATGTCGAACCGCTGTGGCCCCCGGGTCAGGTACGCAGTGCGGTCCGTCCACAGCGTGTCGCCCTGCGCGGCCAGGCCGTCGGCGTGGATCGTCGGCTCCATCGACCCGGTCGGCACGTGGATCGGGAGCGCCGCGTACTCCCGGAAGATGAACGTGGCCGTGAAGCCGAGGGCGATGCCTGCCAGGCCGGGCAGTCCGCCGACGGCCTCGCCCGGCCGGAGCATCGCGCGGCGCGCGTGGGTCAGAGCGACCGTCGCCGCGACGAATCCGGCGATGCAGACGCCCCATCGGCCGCCACCCGTCGCCATGCCCGCGGCCACGGCGACGACGACGGCCATCGCCGTCCCCCACGCGCGCCGCCGGACCATGTGCGTCGCGACCGCCGCGACGACGAACGCGATCGAGAGCACGCGAACGTCGCCGGCGGTCGCCGTGCCGAACGCGGGGGACGCAGGGACGAGCCACGCGCCGATCGCGCCGACGACGCACCAATTGCGCGCGCGGCCCGCCGCGCGTGCCAGGTCGTGCGGTGCCAGGTGGTCCGCGAGCGGGAGGAAGACGTCCCACCACGATTCGCGAGCGTGGGGCGGCGTCACGACGTCACCGGAGCAGACGCGGGCGGAAGTCGCGGACCGGGTTCTGGAGGAAGTCCATCGACGACGGCCACGGGAAGAAGATGACGAACGCGCGGCCGACCAGGTCGTCCTTGTAGGCGAACGGTTGCGCCACGTTCTTCCGCACGGACTCGATTTCGTCCTTCGTGAACCGGCGGGGCACGCCGTGGCTGTCGGTCATCTCCACGCCGCCGTCGGGCAGCGAGCGGAACACGCTCTCTTCGCGCTCCTCGGTCACGCGTGCGTAGTCCGGCGCGACGAACTCGCGGCCGTCCTTCGTGCGAACGACGTTCGCGTTCCACATGCGACTGTCGCGCGACGACCAGGTGTTGTCGCCGAGCATCACGTAGCCGTCTGCCGGGATGTCGAACGTGGTCGTGCCGTTGTTGCCGTACTGCACGTCGTTCTCGCCGATCACGTTGCGGATGACGACGGCCTGGTTCTTCACGCCGATGCGCACACGGCCCTGGTCGAGGCCGCCGTTCGCCGAGTCGGCGTGCGCGAACGACGCGACCTGGCGGCCGTTCACGTAGACCCGCGAGATCCGGTCCGACATCGAGAACCCGAGGCGCACTTTGGAACCCGCCCCGCCGAGGCGCACGCCGGCCACGGACACGTCGAGGCCGGGGCCCGTCAGCTTCCCGCCGCGCTCGTCCAACTCCAGTTCGCAGCGCCGCTTCCCGCCCTCGAGCGAGACGAGCAACTGCCCGGGCGCGCCGTTCGGCAACTCCACGTCGAACGAGATGCGCTGGTCCTCTTCGAACCCGAAGCGCGCCTGCAACCACGCCACAGAGTCGGTTCCCGCGGCGTTCCGGGCGTCGGCTTCCGCGAAGCCCTGTCGCAACTTCCACGCGCCCTGCGCGTCGGGCTCGAAGTCGGCGACCCACTCGCTGTCGGCCTTCGGCTCGAACACCTTGCGCCACATGACTTCCTGCACGTCGTCCGGCTTCGACGCGATCGCACCGTTCACGTAGACGTCGCCCCCGCGGAGTTCCAGGTGCTCGCCGGGCAGACCGATCAGGCGCTTGATGTAGTTCGTGTTGCGGAAGAGCGGGAACTTGAACACGACGATGTCCCAGCGGCGATACGCGACCGGCTTGAACGCCAGCAGGCGGTCGCCCTTTCGGTCGCGTCCGTCGCCGAGGATCGTCGGCTCCATCGAACCCGTCGGGATCTTGAACGCCTCGAACCCGAACTCCCGGACGACCAGCGCGAGGACGAGAGCCGTCGCCAGCGCCTCGATCATCTCCTGCGCGGCCTCAGGCTTCGCTTCCGGTTCGTCGTCGCCGTGGGCTGCGTCGCCCACGCGACCGACGACGATTCCCGCGAGGCCGCCCCCGGCGAGTCCCGCAGCGTCGGTCCCGTCGAAGGCGCCGCGCGCGGGGCGACTCGACGCGGCACGCGGCAAGACAGCCGAAGCGCAGTAGATGCACGTGCCGCCCGCGACGAGGAGCAGCCATCCGGCGGGCGCAAGGAGCGCGCCGACCGCAAGCGCGGCGACACCGGCACCGACCGCGACGATCCGTCCACTGCCGAACGTCAGCGCGGCCCCCGCGAGAGCGAGCGCCGCCGCCGTCACCAAGCGGGCCGTGGGCACCTCGGTGCCCGCGCGCGCGGCGCTCGGGAACAGAACAGCAACGCACACTGCGAGGACGAAGCAGATCATCCCCACGCGTCCCGCGGCGCGCGCGAGCGACGGCGGGAACAGCGCATCGAAGAGAGGCCGCAGGATCGCGATCATCCCTTGCGCTTCCCCTTCTCCTCGCGCTCCTCGCCGAGCACCGCCAGGAACGCCTCCTGCGGCACCTCGACGCCGCCGATGGCCTTCAGGCGCTTCTTACCTTCCTTCTGCTTCTCGAGCAGCTTCCGCTTGCGGCTGATGTCGCCGCCGTAGCACTTGCTCGTGACGTCCTTGCGCATCGGCGCGATCGTCTCGCGGGCGATGATCTTCCCGCCGATCGCCGCCTGGAGCGCCACCGCGAACAGGTGCCGCGGGATCTTCTTCCGCAGGCGCTCGAGGATCTTCCGGCCCTTGAACTCCGCGTCGTCCTTGTGCGCGATGAAGCTGAAGGCGTCCACGTCCTCAGCCGCGATCATGATCCGCACGCGGACGAGCGCGCCGGCCTGGTACCCAATGAGGTCGTAGTCCATCGAACCGAAGCCGCGGGTGATCGACTTCAGGATGTCGTAGAAGTCGTAGAGGATCTCGCCCATCGGAAGGTCGTAGACGAGCAACGCGCGCTCGGTGGACAGGTACTCCGTGCGGAGGTACTTGCCGCGCCGGTCGAGGCAGATCTTCATCACGTTGCCGATCGAGTCCGACGGCACGAGGAGCGACACGCGCACGATCGGTTCGCGGAACTCCTCGATCTCCGACGGGTCCGGCAGGTCGCTCGGGCGTTCGACGTCCACCACGTTCCCGGCGCGCGTGAGCACCTGGTACGTGACGTTCGGCGCCGTCTGCACGATGTCGAGACCCGACTCGCGCTCGAGACGCTCCTGCACGATCTCCATGTGGAGGAGACCGAGGAACCCGCAGCGGAAGCCGAAGCCGAGCGCCTCCGACGACTCCGGGTGGTACGTGAACGACGCGTCGTTCAGCGAGAGCTTGTCCAGCGCCTTCCGCAACTCCGCGAAGTCGGCGTTGTTCACCGGGTAGATGCCGCAGTGGACCATCGGTTTCGGCTCGCGGTAGCCGGGGAGCATCGCGACCGAGTCGGCGTCCTTCTCGTGCACGACGGTGTCGCCCACCTTCACGTCGTGCATGTTCTTGATGTTGCACCAGAGGTAGCCCGTCTCGCCGACGGACAACTCCGGCTGCGCCGTCATCTTCGGACGCATCAGGCCGAGTTCGAGCACCTCGTAGGTGCGCGCCGTGCCCTTGAACCGGACGACGTCGCCCTTGCGGATGTTGCCCTGCCGCACACGCACGAACGCGATCACGCCGCGGTAGACGTCGTAGACCGAGTCGAAGATGAGCGCCTGCAGCGGCGCGTCGTGGTCGCCGGTGGGCGCCGGGACCTGCTTCAGGATCGCGTCGAGCAGTTCGGGCACGCCCAGGCCGGTCTTCCCGGAGACGTGCAGCACCGTGTGCGGCTCGATGCCGAATGTCGTCTCGAGTTCGGCTTTCACTTCGTCGGGCCGCGCGGCCGCGAGATCCACCTTGTTCAGGACGGGGATGATCTCGAGGCCGGCTTCGATGGCGAGGTACGCGTTGGCGACGGTCTGCGCCTGGACGCCCTGGGCCGCGTCCACGAGGAGCAGCGAACCCTCGCAGGCGCGCATGGACCGCGAGACCTCGTAGTTGAAGTCCACGTGCCCGGGAGTGTCGATCAGGTTCAGGCGGTACATCACGCCGTCGCGCATGTAGTCGAGGGCGACCGCCTTCGCCTTGATCGTGATGCCGCGCTCGCGCTCGAGGTCCATCGAGTCGAGGACCTGCGCGTGCATGTCGCGTTCGGCCATCGCGCCGCAGGCGACGAGGATGCGGTCGGCCAACGTGGACTTGCCGTGGTCGATGTGCGCGATGATGTTGAAGTTGCGGATCAGGTTCGGGTTCACGGGGTCGGCTTCGTCCGGGGGGATGCGAGGAGCGGTTCGAGCGACCGGCGGAGGTCGGCGAGCGCCCTGGCGCGATGACTGATGCTGTTCTTCTCCTCGGGTCCCAGTTCGGCGAACGTCCGGCCGAACTCGGGCACGAGGAAGTGTGGGTCATACCCGAATCCGGCGCTCCCCCGTGCCTCTTCCACGAGGTGGCCCGGGCAGCTCCCCTCGCCCCGGCAGAGCACACGGCCGTCCGGCGCGGCGAGCGAGAGCACGCACCGGAACCGGGCCGAAGGTGCCTCCGGGCCCCGGAACAGCCCCGCCCCGGACGCCTCGGCGACGAGTTTCCTGTTGTTCGCGATGTCGATCTCTTCCTGGGTCCCCGTCGCCCCGGAGTAGCGCGCCGAGATCACGCCCGGCCGGTCGCCGAGCGCCGGCACCTCGAACCCCGAGTCGTCCGCGAGAGCCCACATCCCCGACGCCTGCGCCACCTGGATCGCCTTCAGGTCCGCGTTCGCCTGGAACGTGGCGCCCGTCTCCTCCGGCATCTCGATCCTCGTCGCGAGGTCGCGCAGCCCGAGGAGACGCAGCGGCAGGTCCGCGAGCATCGCGCGGAGCTCGTTGAGCTTGTGCGGGTTGGCAGTTGCAACAACGGCCGTTGCGGCAACGGCCGTTGCGACGACGACCGACGGCGTGGGGTCGGACCGCGTCATGCGGCCCATGGTCCGCGGACTTCCTCTGTGGTTCGGCGCAGCATCCCGCCAGTCTCGCGCAGGTGCCGCCGCGGGACACGTTTCAGGCGCTCCCGCCGAGCCCCTGCCCCCTCGCGGCACCGGCGATGTCGCGGTTGATGCGGTGGGCGCCGAGGTTGGTTCCGATCCTGGCGCCGCGAGCGCGCACAGGGCGTCGCGGGTCCGCCGAGCGGCTACTTGACCCGGGCTCGGAGCAGGACGTTATCGATGTCGAACGTCTCCTGGCCGGTCCGGTACTCACCGCGGATCAGCAGGACGTTGAGCGACGACAGCGCGGTCTGCATCTTCTGCGCCGTGGCCTTCCGGCCGGTCGAAGCGTCGACCCAGCCCCGCTTCCCGGTCAGCGTCACGTTGAAGTGCGCCCACGCCTTCCCCTTCGGACGCTTCCTCTGGCGGAACTCGAGCACGACGCCGCCGCCTTGCACCGACACGTCGGGGTCGGCGAACGTCCGCCCGGGGCCGATGTCGCGGATGTCGTAGCTCAGCTTCCCGTTGAACGCCTGGGACTGGTTCCCGACGAACTTGGCGGGCGCCCGCCAGTACGACGTCCCCGACGATCCGGGCGGGTCGGTCGCAGAGATGTAGCCGCCCTGCTTGCCGCCCGTGGCGTGGTAGACGGGCCCCTGTGCCTCGCCGAGGATCGTCCAGCCGTCCGCGTCGGCGTCGGCGTCGGCGTCGGCGTCGAAGGTGCTGCTCTGGGCCGTCGTCAACCCCGCCGCGGATGCAGACGCGGCGAGCACGGCTGCCGTGAGGAGCGCGGCGGTCATCCGGAGGGTCGAGTTCGTCGAGGCGCGAGGACGGGTCATGGTGTGAGTTCCCTCCGAACGAGAGTCCGCATGGTGCGGGGGCGCTCCGACATCATCGGGCGTCGGCTCCCGTCGCCCCGAGTGCTACGCGCTGCAATTCCACCAGACGCGCGCAGCCCGCAAGTGCGAGATCGACGAGCGCATCGTGCTGCGCCCGCGTGAACGAGCCGCGCTCGGCGGTGCCCTGGACCTCGACGATCTCCCCGCGGCCGGTGGCGACCACGTTGAAGTCCACCGCTGCGCGCGAGTCTTCGGCGTAGGGAAGGTCAAGTCGGACCTCGGGCTCGCCGCCGTCGCCCGTGAGCAGGCCTACAGAGACGGCCGCGATCTCCGACGTGATCGGGTTGACGGTCAGCAGGCCACGCTCGCGCAGCTTCGCGACGGCGTCGGCGAGGGCCACGTACGCCCCGGTGATCGACGCGGTCCGCGTGCCGCCGTCGGCCTGGAGAACGTCGCAGTCGATCGCGAGAGTGCGCTCGCCGAGCGCCTTCAGATCCACCACCGCTCGCAGTGCGCGGCCGATGAGGCGCTGAATCTCGACGCTGCGCCCGTCCACCTTGCCGCGGCCGGAGTCGCGCTCCTTCCGGGGCGACGTGGACGACGGCAGCATCGAGTACTCGGCAGTGAGCCAGCCCTTGCCGCGGCCGGCCATCCACGCGGGGACGCCCTCCGTCACGCTCGCCGTGCAGAGCACGCGGGTGCGCCCGAACTCGACGAGGACCGAGCCCTCGGCGACGTCCGTGAAGCCTCGGAGAAAGCGAACCGGGCGGAGTTGATCATTGGCGCGGCCATCGGGTCGGGGCATCCACCGAGTGTCCGACGGGGACCCGCGAACGGCACGATTCGTTCGGACGGGGCGGGCGGGAGGACCGACACGCGTTCGCCCCCCGCGACGCGCTTCCGCGGAGCCGAGCGGCCGGGCCGGACCGAGGAGCACGCGACGCGGCCCTCGTGGCGACGCTCCCGACGAGGTAGGCCCGAGTCGCGAATGACCGTACAGAGACTCGACGCACGCAACTCCCCGCGACGCGCTTCCGCGGAGCCGAGCGGCCGGGCCGGACCGAGGGCGTTCCCGCGAGGTAGGCCCGAGTCGCAAACGACCGCGCAGACGCGACTTCCACTCCCGCGCCCGAGAGGTCATCCCTCCGTCCCAGAGACGTCGCGGCACCGGTTCGCGCGCACCATGTCCCTGCCGTGTAGTATTTTGTTAGTAATGCTCAACAACACGCTCTTCACCTCCCCCATCAGCGGCTCGTCTACGCACAGAGGAGCCCGGTCCGGGACCGACCACGCCTCGCGGAACGAGACCGTCGAGGCCGCCCTGCGGACCGTTTCTCGGCTCGCGGAGCGGCGCGGTGCCCGCGTCGCCGCCGACGACGAGTGCCCGACCTCGGATGACGACGAACAGAACGAGTCCGTCCCCTCGTCGCCCGCGCGCCGCTGGCGCGTCGCACCCGCCGCCGCGCCGCCCGGCTCCCCTCTGACCCCACCTCCGCACTCCCCGTCCGGCACGGCTGGCGAACCCGTCGGCGGACGGCCCCGGGGGAGTCGGCGGGTCTCGATGCCCGTGCGTCACGCGCTCGTCCGTCCCGACGACGCCGATCGGACCTGGTGCGACTGGTCGGCTGATCCGTACCAGGGGTGCGGGTTCGGATGCGTTTCGTGCATGGCGCGGAACGCGCGGGTAGGTGGCGCCACGACCGCGTCGGGCGACAGCGGGCGAGCCTACGGCGTCTCCGCCGACGCGGACCGAGAGCGGCCGGAGGGTGCGCTCCAGCACCCGCTCTACGTGAAGTCGTGCTTCCCCGAGGCGCTCCGGCGCGACCTCGTCAGCAGGGTCCGCACGGGCGAACACATCGCTTTCGGTGTCACGACCGATCCCTACCAGCGCGCAGAACGCCACGAGTGCCTCACGCGGGCGACGCTCCGGGAACTGACGCGCGTCTCGGGCCTGCGGATTTCCATCACCACTAAGTCCACGATGGTGACGAGGGATCTGGACCTGCTCGTGCAGGTGGCCGCCCGCAACGCCGTGCAGGTGAACCTGGCGATGACCACCTCGGACGCTCGCTTGGCGCGCGTGCTCGAACCGCACCTGCCGACGCCCGCAGGCAGCCTCGCCGCGCTCCGCGAGATCCGAGCGGCCGGTCTGCGCGCTGGCGTGTTCCTCCTGCCGGTACTCCCGGGCATCACCGACGCCGAGCCGGACCTGCGCGCTCTCGTCGTCGCCGCGCGCGACGCTGGGGCCCAATTCGTCGCACATCGCACGTCGTTCGTGGACACCGCGGCGCGTTCGCACTTCCTCGCCGTGCTTCGGCGGGCCTACCCGCGGGTAGCGGCGCGGCACGAACTCTGGACCCGGTGTGGGCCGAGCCTGCCACGCGACGTCAGGGAGCAGATCTCGGCACGCGTTCAGGCGATTGCGCAGTCGTGCGGCCTGCCTGCGCCCGCTGGCGAGCACCCGCCGACGCCCGTGGTCGAAGTCCAGCGTCGCTTCGAGTTCGCGTCGTGACTGCGGAACCACGAATCGGGCGCGCCGTCCGTGCTCGGCGTACACCGACTCGGCGTGCACCGACTCGGCGTGCGCGTGCACCGCGAACGGACCGCGAACCGGCACCACCCCACGCGCGTGGCCAGGCTCCAGCCGAGGCCGGAACGAGCCGGATGAGCCAGGCGGGCACGTCGGCGGATCCAAGGGGCCAGGAGGCAAGAGAACTTGGGGCCTTCCCCCGTCCGCCGGGCTGTGGTAGCGTTCACGCGTCCAGTTCCCTCGGACGAGAGGATTCCCCCCATGCGTGCGCTCCCGATCCTGTTCGGCCTCGCCCTTGGCGCTGCCGTTACCGCAACGTTCCCCGTCGAGCCCGCCAGCGCGGGTTGATGCGGCGGCGGAGGTGGCGCCGGTCGGGCGCCCGCAAACACTGGTGGAGGCGTTCCCCCCGAGGGCAAGACTGCGGACAACACCCGCAAGACGTACGCTCCCTGGATGGACTTGGTCCTCCCGCTGCCGTCTGCCACGACAGGCGAGGCCGGCAAGGGCGGCGACCAGGCGCCGTCGGGGGCGGCGTCGGACAACGAACTGCGCCGCCTGCTGCTCGTCTCGGAGTGGGATCCGCGGCCGGTGCTCCTCTACTTCCACTACGCCCACGACGAAGACCTGAAGGCCGTCTCGTCCGAAGGCCGCGTCTCCAAGAAGCAGTGCGACACCGTGAACGAGGAGACCGTCGCTCGGTGGTGCCTGCTCTTCCGCTGCTACGAAGTGGACATGAGCAAGTCGGACCGCGCGTCGGCCGAGCGCCTCGGCGCCGGGACGGGCACGTCGTACTCGATCGTCCGCGGGAACCTGGAAGTCATCGCGAAGTCCGGCCCGGTCAAGGACTCGAAGGTGCTTGCGAAGTTCATGGAAGACGCGCTCCACAAGGGCTGCACCGACTGGTGGGCGAGCATCGAGAAGCGGCTCGAGGAGCAGAAGAAGCTCATCGAGGAAGCCCGCGCACTCGCCGCCAAGAAGGACTGGAAGGCTGCGAAGGTCCGCTACGACGAGATTCGCTCCTCCGAACTCCGGATCACGCCGGAGTGGGAAGCGGCGTCCACGGAAGCAGACAAGGTGGACGAGAAGGCGAAGCAGGCGAAGTAGCCGGAGCCTTTGAGACGACCTGCGCCATCGGCGCTCCGGAGATACCTCCGGACGCCGATGGCGCGTTTTCGTCGGAGCTCGTCCCTACCTCGTCGGGAGCCCCACCACGAGCGCGCGACTTCCACTCGCTGTCGTCAAGAACTGAGGAACTGAGAAGGAAGCGCTCCGCGCTTCCTTCTCAGTTCCTCAGACGGTGACGCCCTCGACCGCGCGGAAGTGGGGGAACGGGCGATCGGCGCCCGGGAGCGCGGTGAGCGGCAGGAACTCGCAGACCTCCGCGAACTTGCCCCAGAGCGACAGCACGCGCGGATCGGAGTGCGCTCGATCCGCGCCGCCGCGCACCCACTCGAAGATCTCCACGTACGTGCCGTCGCTCGCTTGGAGGAGTGCTACGGGGCGCGCAGTGGCAAGCCCGCACGCGCGCAGCGTGGGAACGTGGTCCGCGATGATCGCCCGCACCTCGGCGTCCTTCCCCGCCTTCGGTCGGTACACCGCCATCACGACGTCGCCCGCGTCTTCTGGTGAGCTCATTGTCCGCCTCCTGGCCTGATCTTCACGGAGCGTGCGTATCCTGCCACGGAACGCACCCGCGGCACGCCGGGTTCGCCGTCCGGAGGTCACGCCATGTCCACACTCACGTCGGCCGACCTGCTCGCCACGGCGCTCGGCGCGGCCGATGCCGCGGGCCGCGCGACACTTGCGCGGTTCCGCACGGCGCTCACACCGGAGACGAAGTCCGACGGCTCGATCGTCACGCTCGCGGACCGCGAGTCCGAGCGCATCCTTCGCGACTACATCCTGGCGCGTCACCCGGACCACTCGATTCTCGGCGAGGAAGACGGCGAGACCACCGGCGCGGCCGACTGCCGATGGATCGTGGACCCGATCGACGGCACGGAGTCGTTCGCCCGCGGGGTGCCGCTCTACGCGGTGCTGGTCGCGGTGGAACGAGCGGGCGAGATCGTCGCGGGCGTGGCGCACTTCCCCGCCCTTGGCGAGACTGTCGCGGCGGCGAAAGGGTCCGGCTGTACATGGACCACGGCGCGGGGATCTCAGGCCGCTCGGGTGTCGGCGCTGGGCAACCTCGCGCGGGCGATGCTCGTCACGACGAGTGAGACGATCGCCCGGCGGTCGCTGCCCGGCTGGCCGACCCTCGCCGGCAGCGTGGCCCGCGTCCGCGGCTGGAGCGACGCCTACGGCCTCGCGTGCGTCGCGACCGGCCGGGCCGACGTGCTCGTCGAGCCCGACATGAAGCCGTGGGACAACGCCCCGTTCCTGGTGATCCTTGAGGAGGCTGGCGGTCGGTTCACCGACGTCTCGGGACGGCGGACGGTACACGGTGGGAGTGCCGTCGCGACCAACGGCGCGCTCCACGACGAGGTGCTCGCAGCGCTCCGCCGCGGTTGATTTTCACGCGACGTCGCGACGGTTGACCACGCGCGTCTTCGTCACGAGGTCCGACAGCGTGAGGTCACCGCGCGCGAAGTAGCTGACGACCGCCGCGACTTCCGCCACGAGTTGCAGGCCGACCGCCGCAGCCGCGACCACGCCTTCGATCGGACCCACGAACGACAACGGGATTACCACGAAGAACGGGAACCGGAGCGCGAGCCGAGCGAACAGCGCGAGGAGTCCTGGGCGCGTTCCGTCGGCGCGCACGACGCGGAGGTCGAACAGCACCTTGCCGACCGACGTCCGATACCAGATCTCCGGCAGGACGAGCAGCGCAGCGGCGGCCGCAGTGGCGCCGAGCACCATGATCGGCAACCCGATGAACCGGGTCATCCAGTCAGGGATGCGGCCCGGCAGTTCCTCGACGAGCGCCCCGATCCCGTGGAACACGAGCGCAACGACCGAACCCGCGGCGAACGCGGCGAACCCGTCGATCACGTGGGCCGTCCCCCGTGCAAGGAGCGGGGCCGGAGAGACCACCCGGGGCCGCAGCGCCTCGAACATCCGAGCCACGTCCTCCATCGCCCCGGGCCGCTCCTCCGGGTCCTTCGCGCAGAGCTTCGCGAGCACCGCGTCCACGTCCGGCGACAGGTCGGCGCAGACGGCGGCGATCGGCGGAAGCTGCGTGTTGATCTGGTCGTTCAGCAACTGCCCGAGCGAGGTCGATTCGAACGGCGGCTTCCCGCCGAGCAGGTACCACGCGACGAGTCCCAGCGCGTAGACGTCGCACCGAACGTCCACTTCGCGCCCCTTGCACTGCTCCGGGCTCATGAAGGTGGGCGTACCCATGAGTGAGCCGCCGCCGGTCGCGTTCACGTCGGCGTCCATCGACTTCGCGAGCCCGAAGTCCGTCACCTTCACGACTCCGTCCGGGCGACGGATCAGGTTCGACGGCTTGACGTCGCGGTGGACGACGCCCGCGCCGTGCGCCGCAGCGAGGCCGCGTGCGGACTGCGCGAGGACGTCGATCGCCTCCGTCAGCGGCAGCCTCCCGCGCGACGCGATGACCTGTTCCAGCGTCTCGCCCGGCACGAGTTCCATCGCGAAGAACGGACGGTCGTCCTGCTTGCCGACGAAGTAGATGTGGACGAGGTTCGGGTGCGTCACGCGCGCCGCGGCTCGCGCCTCGCGGAAGAAGCGGTCCACGATCGCCGGGTCGCCCGCGATCCGCTCGCGCAGCACCTTCACCGCCACGGACCGGTCCAGCGCCGTGTCGTACGCCTCGTAGACGATTCCCATCGCCCCGAATCCGATCTGTCCGCGGAGCTCGTAGTGGGCGAGCCGCGTACCGGGGGGCAGGACGGAGTCGTTCGGACCGTTCACGGGGCGCAGATCCTACCCGCAATCAGCCTCGGGAATCCCCGTCTCCGCGCAACAGATGGACCTGCACCTCCGCCAGCAGATCGATCCGGAGGACGACGCCCCGTGCTTCGTCCGACAGCGACGCGAGCGGCGCCTGCATCGCGTCGGCCCCGATGTCGAACGCTGCCGCGAGGTGCAGGCGGGCCGTCTGCAGCGCGGCGATCCACGCCGGAACGTGCGCCGCTGGGATGACGAGGCATCGCATCCGGCCGCGCGGCCCCCGGTCGGCGGCCGTCAGGTCTGCCTTCACGACCGCGTGCGACGCCGCGAAGAGTGCGAACAGCTCCGGGTGCATGTTCTTCCGCCACTCCTCGGAGTGCGTGTCGTCGTCGATCGCAACGGGGAAGAGGCGTTCGCGCGCGGGCCCCCGCGGCGTGGTCGGATCGGCAAGCGTGACGACCTCGTCGAGGAGTTGCGCCGCCCAGACCGGCCAGTCGCGCAACTCCACGCTGCCGTCGGGCAGCCGGACGATGAGGGCCTTGGCACGGCTCACGCTTCGACCTGTTCCATCGTGGCGCGCAGCAGACTCGCGTGCAGCTTGAAGACGTACATCTCCGCCTGCTCGCGCGGACCGGTCCAGACGATCGACCGCCCCTTCGTGTGGACCTCCATCATCAGTTCGTGCGCCTTCGCGTCCGAGTGACCGAAGATCTTCCTGAGCACCGAGACGACGTACTGCATGAGCGTGACGGGGTCGTCGTGCACGATCACGTTCCACGGCCGCGCGAGCGCCGTTCGACGGTCGGTCTCCACGTCTTCGGTGACGCCCGGGGTCGTGCCCGAGCCGAACGCGCCGTCGGTCATGTCGCCGCATAGTCTACGCCCGGTTCCGCCGGAACGCGGCCCCGCCGCGGCGCCGGCGCGCTGGCACGACGGTCCCGGCGGCCGCGGCGCGGCCCGGCCGCCGGACGGAACCGCCCGCACGAAAGGCCCACCACTCCCTCCCATGCCCCGGCGACCCAAGGCACGCAAGCGTGCAACGAAGACGTCGAAGGTCGAGCGCACCGTCAAGGACGTCGCAGCGCTCGGCTCGCGCATCGACGCGTTCGTCCGGCCCGCGGCCACCGCGGTCGGATGGGCCGGAATCGTCGCCCTCGCCGCGCTCGGACTCCTCTCCGGCGCGCCGCCCGAGGAGTGGCCGGGCTTCCTCGACCCGCGGAAACTCGCGATCTACACGACGCTCGCACTCGTCGCGGCGAGTCTCCTCGGCTGGTCGTTCATGCAGGAGGGCCAGGCGCGGATCATGCGGAAGACGGGCCGCGGGCCCGGACTCGTCCTGTTCGTGTTCCTGCCGCTCGCCGCGGGGCTCGTGGGACTCGTCGAAGGCCACGCGCCGCTTGAGTCGGCGACCCGCGCCGAGTTCTCGACCGTCTTCTGGATCGCCCGCTGGTACTCCCCCGCCGCGGTCGTGGTGAGCGTGACGGCATTCCTCGCCGCGAAGTCGGGCCGGACGATCCGCGGCGTCGGGTACGCCGCGCTCCTCACGCCGTACTGCGTGCTCCTCGGCGCACTCGTCTTCGGATTTCGGTTCCCGTGGATCGAGATTCCACTGCGCACGACCCTCGGCGCCCTCGGCGGCGGCGCGGTCGCGATGCAACTCGTGCTCGCGTGGTTCGTGGGCGGCTCGTGGTGAACCTTGCGGCGCCGCGCAACGTCGGGGATCGTGGCGCGCGCCGATGAACCGGTCCTGCGACTCCGTCCGAGATGAACTCCGCGCGCTCGACGCCGCGGGGCTCCGCCGCGCACTGCGCGTCGTGGAGCCGACGCCCTGCGGCCCGCGCGCCGCGACCGGCGGCCGAGACGTCACTGTCCTCTGCTCCAACGACTACCTCGGACTCGCGACGCACCCGGACGTCGCACGCGCCGCCGCCGACGCCGCGCTCCGCTTCGGTGCGGGCTCTGGCGCCGCTCGACTCGTCACGGGCACCCGCCCGATCCACGTCGCCCTCGAACGAGCCGCAGCGGCGTTCTGCGGCGCCCCCGCCGCGCTCACCTTCGCGTCCGGCTACGCGGGCAACGTCGCGACGCTCTCCGCGCTGCTCGGCCCCGGCGACCTCGCGGTCTCCGACGCCCTGAACCACGCGTCGCTCATCGACGGACTCCGCCTCTCCGGCGCCGAACGTCGCGTCGTGCCCCACGGGCGCGTCGCGGCCGTCCGCGAGGCGCTTCGCGAC
>JAIOPE010000106.1 GCA_021414065.1 Planctomycetota bacterium | reverse complement strand
GGATCGCCGCGGCCCACGACGTGTCCGGAGCGACGGGCGGACGCGAGGTGGAGCTCGCGTGGACGCCGGGTCTGCGGACGAGCGGGCGCGCGACGTTCGGCGACCGGCCGTGGAGCGGAGAGATCCAGGCGCGGACCATCGACCAGCGCAAACGCGTGATTGCGACCACCCGAAGCGACGACACCGGCGCGTTCGCCTTCGCCGGGCTCCCGCCGGGCCGCTGGGTCCTCTACACCCCCGACATGACCCCTTGGGCCGAGATGGAGGTCGATGCAGGTGCCGACGGGCTGATCCTCGACCTCGCGAGAGGGCGGCACCGGAACCTGCGCTCCGGGAGGTAGCCGGCAGAGCCGAGGACGTCGCCCGACTGCGTGACGCCGCCGCGAGGAACCTCCCGGCGTGCGCCCGATCGGCGCAGGATCGCAGTGTCCGGAGGTCACGAATCCCAGCGGCACTCGCAGCACGCATCCGCGCGTGGGTTGCCGCCGGCAGAGCGATGGACAACGAGGCGCTGCTGCTCGGCGAAGCAATCGACGTCGCTCGCGTCCTGCCGCCGAGTGTCGGATCCAGGTGGTGGAAGCCGGAGCCGGCGAAGTAGCGACGTCCCGGAACTCGCGCGTCTACCCGCCGAGCGCCTTCTTCGTCATCGACGACACGCCGAAGTCGCGGAGGTCGTGGCGATCCACCCACGCGACGCCGCCCTGCGTTGACTCGAGAACGCTCGGTTCTCCCACCGCGCCCTCGTCGATCCACACCTCATGGACCTGCACGGTCAGGCGGCGGTTCGTGATCGTGTGACGGAAGACCCGCGCGGGCGTCTTCGGCAGACGGACCGGGCGACCGACGACGTCGGAGACGCGCCGCGAGAGCGCGGCGAGGTCCTCGGCGTCGCGCGTGGTCGGCAGTTCCCACAGGCCCGACAGCAGCGAGCCCTCGGGGCGGCGGACGATCAGGAACGTCTCGCCGCGGCGCACGAGCGCGGCACGCAGGGAGACGTCGACGGGCGCCTTCTTCTCGCGACGCTTTGGGATGTCGCCAGCGAGGCCCGCGCGATTCGCGATGCAGGACCGCGCAATCGGGCACTCGGGGCACCGCGGCGACGTGGGCAGGCAGATCGTCGATCCCAGCTCCATCATGGCCTGATTCCACTCGCCGGGGCGGAGGCCCTCGGGCGGCTGGACGGCGTGCGCGTCGGTCCCGTCGAGTCCGCCGACGAGACCCGTGACGAGACGGCGCGCGGCTTCCCGCACGACGGCGTCGCGCGCGGCGCCCGGCTCGTCCTGCAGCGCGAGGACGCGGCAGAGCACGCGCTCGACGTTGCCGTCCACCACGGCGACCGGTCTGCCGTACGCGATCGACGCGACCGCCGCCGCGGTGTACGGGCCGATCCCGGGAAGCTCGAGGAGCGCGTCGGGGTCGTCGGGCACGCGGCCGCCGTGGTCGCGAACGACCGTCTTCGCGATCTCGTGGAGCGCACGCGCGCGGCGGTAGTAACCGAGGCCCGACCACGCCGCGAGCAGCGCGTCGAGTTCCGCGGCGGCCAGCGACTCGACCGTCGGCCAGATCGCGATCCAGCGCTCGAAGTACGGCGCGACTACGTCCACGCGCGTCTGCTGGAGCATGAGCTCCGAGACGATCACGCGGTAGGCGTCGCGGTCGCGGCGCCACGGAAGGTCACGCTTCTCGCGGTCGTACCACGCGAGGAGCCGCGTGCGGATCGAGAGCACGCGGACCCACGCGCCGAGCAGGTCGAGCTCGGGGCGCGCGGACGGGTCCGGGGCAGCGCGCTTCGTCATTCCGCGAGGCGCACGGTCACGACGAGTCGGCCCGTGTCCGACGCGGCGAACGGGTCGCGCGCTCCGCTCACGACGAGCACCTCGCCGCGGCCGAGCGGCGTCGCGACGTCGCCCCACCACGACGCGGTGCGCGGGTCGGAGACCGGCACGCGGCCGAGAGGCGTCTGCGTCTCGCGGCGGCCCACGTCCGAGACCCAGCGGGCCCGCGCGGCGAGGTCCACGTCCACGCGGCCGTCGGTGCGGCGGCCGAACGGACGGAGCGAGACGACGACGCCTTCCTCGATCCACGACGACTCGCCGCGGCCCCACGCCGCTCCGCCGTCGGTCGTGCCGGGACCGCTGCGCGTCGGAGTGCGGACGATCCGCGCGGCATCGCCCCGCGCCGTCGGCGGCGCAGCGACGATGGAGTCGCGCTGCGGGACTTCGCCATTGGCGGAGCGAAGCAACAGGTCGGCCGCCCGCGACTCCGCTCCGGCCGCGAGGACCGTCCACTGGAACGCTCCGCTCGTGGCCGGAAACTGACGCGGGCAGAGCTTCGTCCTTCAGCTCGACCATCTGCGCCCGCGGTGCCGCGAGCCGCAGACGTCGCAACAGAGCGTCCTGCCGCGAGGGCACCGGATGGTCCGGCACGAGCAGCGGCGGCGACGCCGCGTCTTCGACCTGCGCAACCACCGCAGGAAGTCGCAGAACGTCGGCCGCGTGCTCGGGGGGCGCCGGCGGTGGCAACGGGGCGCCTCCCGCCGACTCGGGCGCGGATCCCAGGCGCACCACGATCGCGACGTCGGAGCCGGGCCGGTCGGGGTCCGGGATGCCGAAGACCACGAGTCCCCCGCCGGGAGCGACCGCGCCGGCGGCCAGCGCTTCGAATCGCAGCGCAGGGCCGCCGCTCCGTTCGGGCGGCGTCCACGAAACTCCGGCGCGCAGGCCTACGCCGAGGCGCGTGCCGGGAACGGTGATCGTCTCCACGATGAGCTGCGACGTGGCCGGACCCGCCGTGAGACGGAAAGGACGCATCGGTGTCGCCCGGAGCGACGCGGCGCCGAGTGCTCCCGTCGCAACGCGCGGAATGGTCTCGAGGAGGGCGTCGAGGTCCGCGGGGTCCAGCGTGGCGCAGCGCGCACCGCCCGCCAGAGTCTCAGCCGTGATCCCGCGCGCGCCGAGCGACCCGGCGACCGACGACGCATCGACGCGGTACGCGATCATGCGCACGTCCGACGCGGACGACGTTCCGAGACGCAGCGCGTTCAGTCGATCGGCGATGCGACGGTGGGTCTGCATGTCCGTGAGCGCCGCACACGTGGACCCGACCACAGCGAACGCCGCTCCGGGCGTCGCGAACGATCGAGTCTCAGCCGAGCGGAGCCACGCCGCGAGGAGCGGCGCACCTTCGACGTCGGCCGTCGAGATCGTCCACCCCGTCGGGTCGGGGCCGAACGGAACCGGCGGCAGCCCTACCGTCGAGACCACCGCGCCGAGGTCGTGGAACCGCAGGTCCAGTCCTTGCGCGACCTCGCTGCCGGCGTCGGCGAGCAGGTCCTGCAGCGCCGCCGCCCAGCGATCGCCCGCTGCGTCCACGACCGGCGGCGCCGCGGGCTTGCGCTGCACGCCGCGCGACGCGGCAGCGTCGAGCATTCGCACCAGGTCGCGGCGCAGTTCGGCCGCGCCGCGCACGAGGTCCGGTGCCGCATCGATGGTCGCAAGAGCTGTCTCGAGCGGCGCAGACGACGCGACGAAGTCCGAGCGCTCCTGCATCCGGCGCGCGTCGTCCACCAGGTGCGCCACCTCGGCCGCGCGGCCCGCCGCGCGGACCTCGCGGGCGAGCGCTGCCAGTTCGATCGCGCGCTGGAACAGCGCCTCGCGATCCCCGAGCGGCGCGGCCACGCGGGCCAAGAGCGCCTTGGCCTCCGCATCGTCCGGGTCGCGTTCGAGCGCGTCGTAGAGGAACCGGCGCGCCTCCGCGAAACGGCCCTCCTGATAGAGGGCTCGCGCGGCCGTGAGAAACGTCCGCGCGATGCGGCGCGCATCGTTCCGCTGTCGCTCGATCTCCCGCTTTCGGAGAGCGAGCACCTCGTCGGCCGTGGTCGGCGCGGGCGGCGCGGCCTCCGCCCGGAGGCGCGCGTTCTCCGCCTCCTTTTCGCGCAGTCGCTGCGCCAACTCCGCCGCCTGCGCCTGGAACCCCTTCTTCCGTGCGAGCTCGGCATCGAGGTCCTGCAGCGCCTGCTCCAGTTCCCGGTCCTTCTCCGCCATCCGCGACGCCGTGTCGGAGGCGGGTGGCTCTACTCGCGGCGGCGGCGCTGCGCCGGCCGACGTCGAGCACGCAGCGACTTCCTCCTCTGCGACGCGCCGCACGATCTCGGAGACGTCGTCGCGACGGACGACCCACTGCGTGAGCAGCGCGCGGGCCTCGTCAGCGCGGCCGAGCCGCCGCAGGCACGACGCCGCCCGGATGTCCGCCGTCGCACGCGCTTCAGACGTGGCC
This sequence comes from Planctomycetota bacterium, assembly GCA_021414065.1. GTDB lineage: Bacteria > Planctomycetota > JAJSAM01 > JAJSAM01 > JAJVHW01 > JAIOPE01. The sequence goes on along the minus strand of JAIOPE010000106.1, from coordinate 55,727 downwards.
GCCCCGCGGGCGGCGTCGCGGTAGAGTTGCGCGGCGCGCTCGAGTTCGCCGAGCGCGCGCTCCGCCAGCTCGGCACGGCGGAAGGTGTCGGCCGACGGATCGTCGCCGGCAGCCGCGTCGGCGACCACTCCGGCCGGGAGCGCGGCCGCGACGGCGAGCAGGGCGATGTTCATCCAGCGGCGCGGCATGCTCCCGACGATAGCCGCTCGGCATGCAAGGGACGACTCGCGACGGAGGACCATCGACTATCGTCGGCGCGCTTGGTGCCCCTGCTGCTGCGACGACCGGTCGCCCGCACGGCGTCGGCTGCGCACCACGAGACCCGCGGTACCCGCGGCGACGGCGACCACCGCGAGAAGCCACGGCGCCGAGCCCTCGCCCTTGTCGCGCGGCGTCGGCAGGTCGATCGGCGTGCCGCGCGGGTGCGGCGGAGTGCGGACGTCGCCCATGAGCGGGTTGACGAGGCGCACGTCGGCGCGATGGAGTTGCTGCAACTGGCGCGCGTGGAGTTCCTGCTGCGCCCGCACCATCGCCTCGCCGGGGGATTCGTCCTGAGCGAACGCGGCCGAAGACGCCATCGAGAACAGGACTGCGACCGCGCAGAGCGCAAGAGCCGGTGCGGGGGCGAGCTTCGTCACATCGTGCGTATCGGACGATTCGCGTCGCGGACTGTCACGGGCCGGGTCGTGCTTCCCCTCGCGGGCGGCCCGTTCGCGGCGCGCGCGACTTCGCCGCGCGGTCGCCCTTCCTCCGCTGCACCGCCTCGCGGAGCAGGTACTCGATCTGCGCGTTCAAGCTGCGCAGGTCGTGCTCGGCCCACGCGCGGAGCTCATCGTGGAGATCCGGCGGCAGGCGCAGGAGGAAGGGCTTCCGTTCGGTCACGTCGGGGCTTTCGATGGGTGGGGGGTGAGGATTGACGCACGTGTCTCTTCGCAACGCGCTTCCGCGGAGCAGAGCGGCCGGGCCGGACCGAGGAGCACGCGACGTGGCGCTCGTGGCGACGTTCCCGACGAGGTAGGCACGAGACGCGAACGGTACAGGAGGCTCGACACACGTTCGCCCTCCGCGTCGAGCATCAGCGCCCATCGCGGCCGGGCCGGACCGAGGAGCTGGCGACCCGGCGCTCGTGGCGGCGGTCCCGACGAGGTAGGCACGAGTCGCGAACGGTACATGTGATCAGTTGTAGAGCGTGCCGGAGTTGATCACTGGTTGCGCCGACTGCTCGCTGCAGAGCACCACGAGCAGGTTCGAGACCATCGCGGCCTTGCGCTCGTCGTCGAGCACCACTGCGCCCTTCGCTTCGAGGTGCTCGAGCGCCATGTGGACCATGCCCACCGCGCCTTCGACGATCTTCTGCCGCGCCGCGATCACCGCCGCCGCCTGCTGGCGCCGGAGCATTGCGCCGGCGATCTCCGGAGCGTACGCGAGGTGTGCGAGGCGCGCCTCGACGACGTCGATCCCCGCGAGGTCGAGCCGCGCCTGGAGTTCGGCCTTCAGCTCGAGCGCCACGCGATCGCCGCTGCCGCGCAGCGACGGTTCCTCGTCCGTCCCGCCGTCGTAGGGGTGCGTGCTCGCGAGGTGCCGCACCGCGGTCTCGCTCTGGATGTGGACGAACTGGAGGTAGTCCTCGACGTCGAACACCGCCTGCGCCGTGTCGCGGACGCGCCAGACGACCACCGCCGCGATCTCGATCGGGTTGCCCGAGCGGTCGTTCACCTTCAGCTTCTCGCCGTTCAGCGTGTGGGCGCGGAGCGAGAGCGAGCGCTTCGTGTAGAAGGGGTTCGTCCAGTGGAACCCGCCGTCGCGCACCGTGCCCACGTACCGTCCGAAGAGCAGCAGCACGCGCGCCATGTTCGGCTGCACCGCGAAGAAGCCGGGCAGCAGGAAGAACACCGCGATCAGATCGACGATGCCCGCGCCGATCAGGAACCCGCTGCGTTCCGCGCCGCCCGTGATGATGAGCACCGGCGCCGCCGCGAACATCAGGATCACGAGCACCAGCATCCCCCATCCGCTCGCGACCTTCACCGGGTTGTCCGCTGTCCTCGAATTCCGCTTCTCGTCTTGCATCTGTGCCTCCGGGGCCCGCGCCCCGCCTCCGTGGTTGAGATACCTAGATGATATCACTTTGGCATCTAACCGTCAAGTGAGTCCAGCGGTTCGGCGGGAACTTCGGGTGGAAATCGTCCCCAGGGGCAACCCGGTCGCGGCGCTCCTCGGCGTCAGCGGCTCAGCGACGCGCGGAGGCGACGAAGTGAGGAGGTTGGCCCCGACCCGCTGGGCCGCGTGGGCAACATCGACCGCCGGCGCCCTCAGGGGTAGCGGAGGATCGGGTCCTCGGCAAGCAGACGGATTTCTCGCGGGGACGGCCCCCACAAAACTCACAGACTCGCGATTCCCGGTGTCACTTCCGACCCCTCCCGGGCGACCTCATTCCCTCCGGGACGGGGCGAACTCGTTCCGGACGGGAACCTCACCATGTCGCCATGTATGCTCGGGAGCATGCGACGAACTGTCGGGCTCTGGTGTCTCGCGCTCGTGCCTGCAACGACGATCGCGCTTGCCGGAGACGGCGAGAGCACTGAGCGGCGCACTCTTCGCTTCGGCTGGGCGGTGCCGACCCGCGTCGGGGTGTCCGAGCTCCAAGACGACGCTGTCCGGTTGCACTACACGCTCGCAGTCGAGCGAGACGAGACGTCCCGGCTCCGCGTGCAGTGTGAGGATCTCGTCGTCACCGAGTACGCCGGGCGGTCGGCCAACAGCCCGGCGATCGCGGCGCAGGCTAAGTTCCTCCAGACGTTCATCAGGGGGCAGCGACCCGACGTGCTTCTCGATGCGGAGGCTCGCACGGTCGGCGCAGAGGGCGTTCTCAAGCGTTTCTCGGCCGCCATCGACGATCTCGCAAACTCCGATGACGCAGACGTCGGCCGTGCCGTGCCGTTGCTCCGCAAGCAGATCGAGGGGCTTCGCGCGGACCCGGTGCGGGCACGGTCGTTCGAGGATCGAGTCGCTGCGCCGTGGCGCTGGGCGGTGGCCGCATGGGTCGGCCTGCCGGTGCGTGCCGGAACCGTGTTCGAAGGCGACCTCGATGTAGCGTCCGAGATTGACGGAGTCGCCACATCCGTCGTGCACGCCACGATCACCGCCACGTCGTCGGCGGCCGCGGGCCGACCGTGGAAGTTCACGCTCACGGCGGCGAGCGACGGGGACCGCGCCAAATCCGCACTTGCACATGGCGACTTCGCAGCGGCCACGGACGCGAGGCGCGTCCTGGAGATCTCGACGATCGTCGATAGCGACACGCTCCGGCCCCACCGAGTCGAATACACGGAAACGCTTGAAGCCAACATGCCGGGTCAGCCGTATCCGCACCGGAGCCGCAAGACCCGAGTGCTCGAGTTCGAGTGGAGTCCGCCGCCGCCTCCGGTGGCGCCCAGCGCGGAGAACGTCCGGGCAGTCGATGCCGCGGCGTCGGCGAACATGGAGGCGTGGCGCATCGGCGACGCGGCGAAGCTGCGAGAGTTGACCCCGCCTTCGCACCGCCGCGCGGGTCGAGAGGAGAAGGTCGAGCGCTGGCCGGCAACCTGGTCATGGAAGCCGTTCCGAAGCCGGATCGAGAGCGACTGGGCGCTTGTCGCCGTGCGCCTGAAGCGAGGCGACGAAGGCGACCAGGTGTGGCCGCTCCTCCTGCATCGCGACGAGGCGGTGTGGTTCGTCCTCGGCGAGGGATTCGCGCCCGCCGAGACGGGGCTGATCACGCACGGCATGGTTCCCCCCGCTCCGCGATGGATGGAGCCGCAGCTCGAGGACTGGACCCTGGAGGCGATGACCGACGACACGTCCGCGGAGGTCGTCCTCGGGGCACCACCTCGTGAATTCCAGTTCGCGGAGGGACGCGGACGCGTGCTGTGGTTCAAGGTGACGGCCACTCGCACCGTCGAACTCCGTGCCGAGTCCGACGCGGACGTCTCACCCATCGTCGAACTGGTCACGGTATCGGGTGTGGTCCATCCGACGCGTGCGGGGACGAAGCGTGCCCACGTCGCCACGCACGCACTGCGGCCGGGCACCTACGGCCTGGCGGTCGGCGTCGAGCAAGCCGGGACCATCCGCGTGTCCGTTACGGACGTCACGGCGGCGGATCTCGCTCTCGGGGCGCCAGTCGGTCCGCGCCTGGTGCGGTCCGGCGCCCCGTTGCGATACAGGCTTCGTCTGGCGGCTCCGCGGGACGTCGTCCTCCGCGCGGTACCCGTCGCAGGACGCAAGGCAGACGGCGAAGTAGTGCTGAACGCGAGTACAGGCGCGACGATGCAGTCGAATCGCGGCGGCGTCGTGCATTGCAGCAACGCGACCGATGTGCTGGTGAGCCTCGAGACCCTCGGCGACGGCGAGGCCGAGTGCTTCCTCCTCGCGGACGCGAACGGAGCCCCGGCGGACGCGACGTCGGCGCTGCGTCCGGGCGCGACCCGCGAGTTGGAAGTTCCAGCGAACGGAGCGGCACTCGTCCGAGTTGTCGCGGCCGATGGCGTCGGATGGACGAGCACCGCCTCGACCGACGACGGCGCGGCGGTGGCGACCGGCGAGTTCCACGACGAGCACGGCGGCGGCGTGATCGTCGCGTCGCGCGGCGGACCGGTGCGAGTCCGGCTCCGGATTGACCCGTCGAAATAGCCCTGTCGCGAGAAGCGGAGCCGCGCACTTGTCTCCCGGGGACGGTCCCCAAGAACTCACAAAACTCGCGACTCCGGGCGTCACTTCCGGCCCCGCCCGGGCGACCTCATCTCCCTCCGGGACGGGGCATCCATGCCGCGTCCGCTCGTGCCCCTGTCAGCGCTTCACGTCCGGCCTCACGACCGTCCGCGCATGACTCGGCGTCGAGGTGGCTCGCTGGGCCTTCTTTGTGCGGCTCTTGCATCCGCCTCCTTCACCGGCCAACTGGCGCACACGTCCCCGCGGGGCCGGCGGGCGGCTCTCGTCGGCCGAGACTCGGTCGCGGCGCGCACGACTCACGGGATGGCCGACGGCGACGACTTCGCTATCCTGCGTCCCGCAGGAGGACGCCCCATGCGCATGTCCGCGGTCGCGCTGCTCGTCGTGGTCGGTTCCGCTGTGCCGCTCGTCTTCGCAGGCGACGAGAGGAAGTCCGACCTGGCTGCGCGCTGCGAGGCGGTGACCTGGGCGGAGCCTGCCGGGGACCACCTGCCACCAGAACTGCGGGCGATCGCGAAGGAACTGACCGCCCGTGGACCCGAGGCGATCAACGAGATCGAGGAGGCGCTGCCACGCAGCGTCAACCTCCGGCGCACTGCACCCGACGCCCTCTACCACTGGCCGAGCGACCGGACGCGCGGGCTGTTGCTGGCGCAACTGCGCGATCCCGACGAGAAGGCCGCACACCATGCCGCGTGGGCGCTCGGCCTCGTCGGAGGCGCCGAGGTGGTGCCGCCCCTGCTCGCCGCCGCGTCCCGGCAGGACAGTCTCGTCGTGGAGCAGGCGCTCTTCGCGCTCCAGGGCCTCGGAGCGACGAACAAGGCCTGGGAACTCATCGCATCGGCGGCGAGCTCCGACAAGTCGTACATCCGCCGTCGGGCATTCGCTGCGCTCGAGCACTTCGACCGTGAGGACAGGCTCGACGCCGCGATCGCGCTCGCCGCGGAGGCGGCGTTGTCCGACGCGGACGCCCGCGTGAAGGAGGCCGCCGCCAGGACCGAGCGCATCCTGCGCTCGAGGAAGTAGCGCGAGAACTCGCAGCCGGAGTCCGTTTCTCCCTGGGACGGGGCAGACGGACCTCGTCGCGCGAGGCTGCGCGGCGACGAGTTTGTGAGTTTTTGGGGACCGTCCCCGGGGGCCGCGCATTCGCCCCGTCCGCTCGGCGACGTCCCCCGCAGACCAGGTGGCGCCGCTCAGAAGGTGACGTGGTTGGTTGGCGGCCCTCCGCATCGGCGCGTGCGCGTTCCGATCACTCGTGACCGTGGGGCCACGGATCGATAGGGTGGTGGCGTGGCAACGAAGATCAGCATTCGCTTCGATGGAACGACCCCGGGCTTGGCCGACGGACGGCTCAGCCTGGGGAGTTTCTTGCCCGCGCTCAACGAGCTCCTTACGGCGCTACGCCGCATCGGCTCGAACATCATCGTCGCGGCATCGGAGCAGTCGGAGCGCGGCGGCAAGGGCGGCCGTCTCGCGAAGGACGCCGAGGTGCTCGACCTCGAGATCACGAACGTCCATCACAACTGCCTCGTGATCGAGATGGTCTCGACCGCACATCCGCGCGCGGGCGCGAACCAGTTGCTCTTCAACGACCTGCCGGAGATGGCAGGAGACGAGCTGCTCTCGTCCTTGGAGGCGGAGAGCAAGGGGCGGATGCGCAACAAGCGCGTACGCGAGTACTTCGGCAAGCTGCCGGCGGGAATCGCGAATCAGCGGTACGAGCTCTCCGTTGACGACAAGCCGCGGCGCGCCATCGAAATCACGACCATCATGGCGGCGCAGGAGGCCGCGACGCTTCCCGGGCTCCGGGAGTTCGTCACGAAGGCGGAGGGCGTCATGTTCTCCCGGCCGAAGATTCGGCTGCGGGAGACAGGCGGCAGCGCGCAGTGGTACGTCGCGACGCAACACCACCTCGACACCGTGATCGCGAATCGCTCGGCCTCGTTCCGCGTGATGGTGCTGTTCGGCGAGGGAGTCTCTCCGAAGATCCTCCGGCTCTCCGTCGGAGAGGCCGCGTTCCCCCCCATCTCGCAAGAGACGCGGCACAGGCGGGTGTTTCAAGACTGGGCCGGCGTTCTCAAGAGGCTCGCGTGAGCGCCGACCTCGCCCCGTGGGACCATCTCGTCACCTACGAGCGTGTCATCGGGTTGCACGGCGAGGTGCTGACCGCCGACGGCGGGATGGCGTCCGATCCACATGAGAGCAAGGGATGCGTCGAGGGCTCGCTCGGCGGCGCATGGACGGCTGAGCTCTACGCGACGGAAGGCGACGACGCGATCCGGCAGGGGCTGGTCTTCGCCGGGTATCTGCTCTTCTACCTCGCCAAGAACCACTGCTTCGGCGACGGCAACAAGCGCACCGCGCTCGCGTCGATGCAAGAGGTGCTCTCTGTCCTCGGCCTGACCATCGACGTCAACGACGATGAGCTCGTGACGTACGTGCTCGCGGTGGCGGGGGGAACGGTCAAGAGCGCGCCCGACGTCGTGAAGTGGCTCGCTCAGCGATTGACGGAGCTGAAGTAGTCCCGCGCACGACGAACGCCGCCGATCTCGATTCCCCTCCGGGAAGCGGCCGCGCAGGCACCTCCGCCACGCGTTCGCGTCTAAGATCGAACGGAGCAGGCGTCGCCAAGACGCGCGACCGACGCGGCTGCGCCCCTCTCGGAGGTCGGCATGAGATCGTCGAGCGTGCTTCTCCTTCTCTTGTCGGTCCTCGGCTGCCGGGCGCCGGACGTCGCCGGTCGCGTTACGCCGGAGGCCGAGGCCACGTCGGCCCCAACGTGGGGACCGGAGCGAAACGGCCTGCGCCTTCGAGTGGACGCCCCCGCGCGCGTGGCGCAAGGGGATGACCTGACGTGCGATCTCCGCGTGCTGGTGGACCCGAGCGCCGCGACCGCCGTGCCGACCATCGACGCCCGACCGCCCGCGCACTTCTCCCGGATGCGTCTCACGCGCATGGACGGCGGCGATGCGGTGGTCGTCGTGCCGAACGATCCGAGCGCCGGAATGCCCGCCCCCCCGCCGCCGGGAGACCCGCTGGATCGAAGCGTCCTCGACTCGCCGTCCGCGACGGAGGGGAGTCCGACGAGGTCGGCAGCATTCCCTACGGGAACATCGTCGCCGAACCTGGGTGTCACCTCGTCTGCTTCCGGTGCGTGGACGACTCCGGCAGGATCATCGGCGGCAACCTCGAGGTTCGCGAGGCCGACACCGGCAAGCTGATCTGGAACGTGGACACGAGCTGGGGGAACCGCGCGGGGATGCCCGCAGGGCTCCGCGCGGGTCAGACGTTCACGGCGGATCTCGTGTCCGTACCGGAGTTCGGGCGGACGTTCCCCGTCCATCCTCGGGCCACCTTCACGGTCGCGTCCGACACGGAGCCCGGCCGCGTGGAGTTCCATGTGCCGCAGTCGCCGGAGGGCGAAGTGCGGGTCGGGCGGTAGCGAATCCCCCTCCGGGACGCGGCGAACTCTCGCACTTTTCCGGCGGCCCGCCGTCACCTCGGCCCCCTCGCGTGCGACCTGTCAGCGGGAACTTCGCGCGTCCCCGAGCGTCCAACGGATCGACCAGGAGGTCGCGATGGGCGTCTCAGGATTCGTGCGGCTCGTGACGGTCGTCGGTCTCGCTGCGGCCTGCTTTGCTGCGACGGCGTGCGCGTCCACCGGGCGCGGCGGGCCGCCGGTCGAGGAGCGCGTGTTGCGCTTCGACTCCCCCGCCGCGCTCGCCGAGTGGGTCGTCGCCGGAGGCGAGTGGCGTGTGGACGACGGCCACCTCGTCGGCCACAGCCTGGACCCGTCCGGGCGAGTGGCGGCGGAGACGGCGACGTGGCGCACGTTCCTCGGCGACGTCGAACGGGTGATCGTCCGCGGCGGACTTGACGCGGGGTCGCCGAACAACTTCCGCGTCGCGGTCGGCCCCGCCGCGGCGATCTTCAACTGGGAGTGCGCCGACGCGAACTGGTTCAACTACGGACGCGACGAGACGCAGACCCGGCCAGGCGCGATGTCCGCAGGTCGCGAGCACGAGGTCGTCTTCGAGCAGGCCGGCGACCGCATCCGCGTCGTCGTGGACGACAAGCTCCTGTGGGAGCACCCGGGCCACCTGAGCGGCACGCTCGTGCTGCACCCGTGCTTCGGCAGCACGATGCGCATCCGAGAGATTGTCGTCCGCGGGCGCGCCGTGCCGTGGGTGGACGTGAAGGGGCCGTCCGCTTCCATTCTGTGAACCGCTGAAGCGCCGCCCGCCGAGCTACGCCCCCGTCCCCGCCGCCGGCGCTGGGCCCTCGAACAGGTAGCCCACGCCGCGGACGGTGCGGATGAACTCCGGGTTGTCGGCGTCCTTCTCGACCTTCTCGCGGAGCTTCTGCACGAAGTTGTCGATCGTGCGTGGCGTGCCGTCGTAGTCGTAGCCCCACACGTGGTTCAGGATCTGGTCGCGGGAGAGCACGCGGCCGCGGTTGCGAATGAGGAGGCGAAGGAGTTCGAACTCCTTCTTGCTCGTCTCGATCACGTGGCCGTCCACGCGGACCAGGCGCGCGGTGAAATCGACCTCGGTGCCGCCAAATCGATAGAGCTCGCCCTCGCCGGAGAGGGCCTTGCGCTTGCGGAGCAGCGCGCGCACGCGGGCCAGCAGTTCCTTCACGGAGAAGGGTTTCACCATGTAGTCGTCCGCGCCGACGTCGAGACCGAGCACCTTGTCCTGCTCGAAGCCCTTGGCGGACAGGATCAGGATCGCCACGGTGGTGTCGTGTTTCCTCACCTGGCGGCAGATCTCGAACCCGTTCAATCCGGGGAGCATGAGATCGAGGACGATCAGGTCCGGGCGTTCGGTGAACGCCGATTCGAGACCGGCCTCGCCGTCGCGCGCTTTCACGACCTCGTATCCCTCGTAGGTGAGGTTCTTCTCGAGTCCGAGGAGGATCGCAGGGTCGTCTTCGACGACGAGGATCTTCGCCTTGCTCATGGACGCCTCCGGCCCGCGGCAGCCACCGCCGCTCGCGCAGCGTCGGGCGGCGGCAGGACCATGCGGAACGCGGCGCCGCCGAGGTCGGCCGAGCGCGACACGTCGAGCGTGCCGCCGTGGGCAAGCACGATGCGGCGCGAAAGGGCCAGGCCGAGCCCTGCACCCTGTGTGCGGCGCGAGAGCGAGTCGTCGCCTCGGTAGAACTCTTCGAACACGAGTTCGCGCTCCCGCTCCGGCACGCCGGGGCCGTTGTCTTCCACGAGGACGGCGGTGCCGCGCCCCCCGCCCGGCGGGTGGGGACGCGCGGTGACGCGAATCCGCGGATGATCATGCCCGGCGTGTTTCACGGCATTGTCAAGGAGGTTGAGAAGTACCTGCGCAATCGCGTCGCGATCGACGACCGCCTCAGGGAGATCGTCCGAAACCGCCGTCTCGAGCACTGCGCCGGCAGCCTCCGCACGCTTCCGGAAGAGCTGAACGGACCGTCGCACCACGTCGGCGACGTCGGCGTCGCGCAACTCGATCGGGGCGCGGCCTCGTGCAAACGCGGCGAACTGAAGCACGCGCTCGACGAGCGACGACAGCCGATCCGTCTCCTGCGCGATCACGTCGAGGCACTCCTTCGCCTCTGCTTCGTCGCGCACACGGCCCTCGCGGAGCGTGTCCACGAACATGCGCAGGCTCGTCAGCGGCGTGCGCAACTCGTGCGACAGGTTCGAGACGAAGTCGCTCTTCAATCGCGCGAGCCGCACCTCGCGCATCACGGCGCGCACCATGAGAAGACTCGACGCAGCGACGGCGAGCATCGCCCCGCCGAGCACCCAGAGCCAGTACCGCCGCGCGGCGTCGGCCTCGCGATCGACGACGGCCGGGTCCGTCAGCAGCGACGACGCGAACAGCCCCGGAAACGCCGCGCCGAACGACTCCTCGGCGAGCAGATCGGCCTTCGCATCCACGGTGCCCGCCGCGCGGCCGGCGACGATCGCTCCGGATGCGTCGCGAATGAGGATCGTCGTGCCCTCCGGCTCGTCCCCGCGATCGGTCTCGGCGTCGCGAGCGAACTTCCGCAACGACTCGGCGGGCGCGGTGAACGCGACGGCGGTCCACGGTGTCGCGCGGCGGACGCTGGCGACGAGCAGGAGCCCGCCGTCGGCCAGCGGGACGCGGACGACTTCGTCGCGCGCGGTCGCAGCGAGCAACATCGACCGGGGCACGGCCCGGACACGGTCGAGGGCGGCGTCCACGTCGTCGCACTCGCGCAGGGCGGCGTCGAGCCGCTTCTGGTGCGCGATCGGAAGCGAGGTCGCCTCGCGCCGGAGACGAACGCAGTCGTCGCGCTCGGTGCGGTATCCCGGCTCGCTGAGAAGACCTCGCAACCGCTGCGCGCCGACGCGCCTGTCCACGACCGCGTCCACGAAAGCGTCACGGTGCAGGTCGTCGGCGGTCGGCAGTGCGCGCAGCAACGCCTCGCACGCGACAAGCGATGCGCACGGACCGAACGGCTCGCCCTCGCCCTCGACGGCCCGGTCGTCGCGTACGGCGCGATACCGGCCGAGCGTCCGGCGCGCAAGTGTGAGTGCGCGAGAGAGGTCGCCGGCGACGAGAGCCGACCGCGCGCCGCACTGCAGCGCCAGCGCGATCGCCACCACGTCCCCGGAACCGCTGCGTTCCAACTCGTCTGCCCGGTCCGCCGCGGCGCCCGCCGTCGCCGACGGGTCTCCGCGCTCGCCGGCGACGACTGCCGCCAACTGGCGGCGTGCGGACATGTCGATGACGCTGGGCGGAACGTCGAACGGCGGGCGGGACACGTCCACAGGTTCGCCGCGGGCATCGACAAGGTGCGCGCCAACGAACAGCGGTGCGCGGCGGAGCGCCTCCTGCACGCGGGCCTCGATGGGCCGATCGTCGCGATCGAGTTCCGCGCGGAGACGATCCTCCTGTGCGGCGACCTGCTTCCTCGACGCATCGATGAGGCTCAATACGGATCGCTTCGCCCGGACACGGACCGACTGCTCGGCGTCCTGTCGCCGCCGCTCCGTCTGCCCGAGGCCGAGCGCTGCGAGCGCGCCCACCTGCAGGAGCGCCACGGCGAGGACCGCGGCGGCCACCTTCGTCTCCCGGGGGATGCGCGCGAGGATCTGCATTCAGACCGGTCGCACGTCGCTGACGTGCTCCGCTGGAACGTGCCGGTGCGAACCGTCGTCCATCCGGAGGAGGAGTCCGTCGGTCGCGCTCAGGTCGGCAACCGTGCCGACGAGCGGTTCGTCGGCGTCGAGCAACTCGACGCGACGGCCGAGCAGCACCGAGCGACGCCGATACGCTGCGTGCAGGTCGGATGCGCGACCGGCAAGGACGTCGTCGATCCGCGGCTCGAGCGCCTCGAGCACGTGGCGAACCACGGCAGCCCGGTCGAAGGTGCGCCCCGCCTCGATGGCAAGGCTGGTCGCAACGTCGGCGAGATCGTCGGGAAAGTCGGTCGCAGCGTGGTTGACGTTGATCCCGAACCCCGCAACGAACGCCGGCGTCTCCGGTCGGAACCCGCGCGCCTCGACGAGGATGCCCGCCACCTTCCGTCCACCGATCCACAGGTCGTTCGGCCACTTGATGCCGACCGTCACGCCGCGCGACGTCGCCGCTTCGATGCCCTCGGCGATGCCAAGTCCCACGGCTGCGACGAGCGCCGTCGGGGACGCGAGCGGACGGTCGCCCCGCAGGACGAGACTCGCGTGGATCGCCACGCCGGGCGGCGAGTGCCACACGCGCCCGCGGCGTCCGCGTCCCGACGTCTGCGCGTCGGCGACGACGAGCGCGCCGTGAGCGGCGCCTGCGTCGAGCAGGTCGAGAGCGATGTCGTTCGTACTGCCGACCGACGTCCGCGCGTCGCAGGGCCGCCCGAGACGCCGCGTCTGCAGGCCACGCGAGACCGCCGCGGCGGAGAGGTCCGACGTCGCCGGACGGTCGGCGGTCATCCCGCCACCTTCATCGACAAGTCGAGCGCGGGGGCCGAGTGCGTGAGCGCGCCGATCGAGATGCGTTCGACACCCGTCGCGGCGTATTCGGCAACCGTCGCCAGCGTGATCCCGCCGGACGCCTCGAGTTCCGGTCCGTCGCCCGCGGGGAACACCGCGGCGCGGATCGCCACGGCGCCCGCACACGCCTCGGGCGTGAAGTTGTCGAGCAGGACGACGTCCACGCCTGCGACGAGCGCCGCGCGGAACTCGGCGAGATCGGCCGCCTCGATGCCGACCTTCGGACGCGAGCCGTCGGCGGCCGCGGCCGCCGCGACGACACGAGCGACGACATCCGACATCGTCCGCGCCGTGCCGGCCGCACGGGCCGCGCGGAGGTGGTTCTCCTTCACGAGCACCTGCGCCGAGAGCGACTCGCGGTGAACGCCGCCGCCGCCCGCGCGCACCGCGGCGAGGTCGAACGGACGCAGGCCCGGTGCAGTCTTCCGCGTGGCCAGGATGCGCGCGTTCGTCCCGGAGACCGCCGCGACGAACTGCGCGGTGAACGTCGCAATTCCGCTCATCCGCTGGAGGAAGTTCACCGCCACGCGCTCGCCGGTGAGGAGCGAGAGGAGCGGTCCCTCGATGCGAGCGACGACGCGACCCGGTACGACGCGCTCGCCGTCGCGCGCGAGCGCCGAGAACCTGACGAGCGGGTCCACCTGGCGAAATGCCTCCTCGGCGACGGCGACGCCCGCGACGACTCCCGCCTGCTTCGCGCGGATCTCTGCGGAACCGGGCGCAGCCGCCGGGACCAGCGCCATCGTCGTCACGTCACTCCGGGCGAAGTCCTCGGCGAGGGCGGCGGCGACCACGGATCGTTCGGCGTCGGAGAGTGCCGTCTGGAGCATCCCCGAGAGGATAGTCCGGCGGCGCCTGCTCTGGGCGATCCGGGCAGGGGCGCGCCTCGCTCGCTCGCGCCGCGTTCAGTGGTCGTCGGGGTCGAACCGCACGTGCGGTGCGAGACGCGCCACGACCGTCGGGCCGATTCCGGGAACGCGCTGGAGGTCGTCGGCGCACCGGAACGGGCCGCCGGATCGGCGCTCGCGGTCGATCCGCAGCGCGAGCAACGGTCCGACACCCGGCAGCGCGGAGAGTTCATCCGGCTCGGCGTGGTTCACGTCGATCCGGAACGGCGCGATCGGAAGCTCGGGCGGCGCGTCGGAGTCGTAACGCGCTCGCTCGGCGACGGAGACCACGAGCAGCGTGGCGACGAGAGCGAAGAGAAGCCGAACGTCGCCCAGCCGCTCGGGAGCGGTCGCCGGGGCGACGGGCGCAGTCGCGGGGCTCACGCCGGGGCGCGACCCGGTGACGACGCGGAATGTGGGCGGCTACGCGCCGAGCTTCTTGAGCGCGGCTTCGAGGCCGGTCGCGGCCTTCTTGAACGCGTCGTACTGCTTCTTCCGCAGCGCGACGAAGGTCCCGATCTGCTTGAACGCAGTCTGGATCTCCTTCACGTTCTTCCAGCGCTTCGCGATCGCCTCGGCCTGCTTGAGCGTGCGGACCACGCCGGGGAACGACGCATCGCACTGCATCTGCTCGTCGCCCAGGCCCTTCGCGATGACGCCGAGGCGCGCACGCTCCTTCTCGCCCAGGAGCGACGGCGTCTTGACCCACGGCGCAACCTCGTTGATCCAGCCCTTGCAGGTCTCGAACGACCCCTCGAACTGGCTCCACGTCGGGGCGTGCTCGGCGATGGTCAGGTACTGCTCGAGCGTCTGCATCGCCTTCTTGCGCTCGGCGTCGAGGTTCAGGTTCCCGTCGGTGGTCGCGACGATGTCGAGGTCCGACTTGATGTCGCGGAACGCGGACGCGACGTCGAGCACCCGGTCCTCTGTGACGGACTGCGCCTTGATGAACGCATTGCACGCGGCGTCGGCCTTCGCGAGCGCGGCCTTCACCGTGGACTCGCCCTTCACGGGCCCGACCGGGATCTTGTCGAGGACGTTGCGGACGTGGCCGGTGAGCTTCTGCGCCTGCGACTGGAGCTCCTCGAGCTCCTTGAACTGAACGTTGGCGCCGTCGATCCGATTGTCGCGTTCCGCGGTGGTCCAGGTCTTCTTCGACTTCAGCTCGTTCTGCAGGGCGGCGAGGAGCTTCTCCTTGCCCTGGGTGACGGTGACGATCTTCGCCAGCGCCGCCGAGGACGACTTCACGGTGTCGCGGACGAACGCCTCGAGGTCCTCGACGACCTCCTTCGCGCCCGAGTCGCCGCCGCGCGTCGCGGCCTTCGAGAGCTGCACCACGCGGGCGGACTGCTCCTCCGCCTTGCGCTCCAGCTTCATCATCGCGGACTCGCCCGTGGACTTCGCCTTCACCGCGTCGGCGATCGCGTCCTCGGTCGCCTTGAGCGTGACCTTCGCGGCACCCAGGGACTTCTGGTCCTTGAAGTGGTTGAGGAAGTCCTTCGACTTGACCTTCGCCGCGAGTTCCTTCGCCGCCTTCTGAGCGCGATCGATCGAGATGTCCATGCGACTGAAGACGCCGCGCGTGAACGTCCTCTCCGTCACGACGGACTCCATGCTCACCTGGAGGACCTTCACGTCCTTCCCGTCGTCCATCGCCTCCAGCCGGGAGAGCGCGCCGGTCAGCGCCTTCATCTGAGACTCGATCCCGGAGATGTCCTGCTCGAGCCGCTTCGTGGCATCGGTGCAGGACTTCATCAGCGTTTCGGTCTTCTCGGCCATGGGGGGACCTCCGTCGGTTCTGGTTCGTGGGCGCCGGGATGCTATCGCCCCGTGCGGGCCGCGGGACTTTCCCGGTGACCACAGTCTCGACCTGCGTGCGTTGCGAAGCTGTCGTCGGGCGAGACGAATCTCGTTGACTCGATCACCTGGGGGTCGGACGCTTCGCCGCCCCGTCGCGCGATCCAGCGGACGCAGGCACTCGCTCGGAGGACCTCGACATGGCAGAGAAGCACCTGGGCGAGCTCGGCTGGAAGGCCCTCGCCGTCCGGCACAAGCTGAAGGACGACGGACTGGCGAAGTCGCTGGCCACCCTCGCGAAGCTCGGCGCCGACGGCGACGCCAAGGCGCGCCTGGCGACGCTCGATGACATCGCCGCCACCGCGAAGAAGCTGCGGAAGGACAAGGCGGTGGCCGCCGTCGACGACGCCGCGGCGTGGCTCGACGAAATGGTGAAGGAGGCCGCGAAGGCGCGCGCCGCGGCCGAGGCCGCGGCGAAGGCCCCCGCCCCGAAGGAGAAGCCCGACGCCGCGAAGACGGCGAAGGCCGACGCGGCGCAGAAGGCCGCGCCCGCGGACGACGGCGGCGACGAGGGCGACGAGAACTCCCCCGACATCGGCAAGCGACTGCTCGCCGGCCTCGCCCGCGTGAAAGCGGCCGACGGCGAGGCGGATCTCGCGTTCCTGGCGGTGCCGGGCGCCCCCGCCTGGGCCCTCGCCGTGGCGCGCATGATCGCGCCCGCCGACCGGAAACTCCTCTCCGAGTCGGTGAAGAGCCCGAAGTCGCCCGTGACGGGCACCTGCGTCTGGCGCGACGGGAAGTACACGTTCGTCGTCCCCGCGGTCCGGGGCGGACTCGCCGCGGGCCTCGCGGGCGCGATCCGCCACTGGACGAAGAAGAAGCTCGGGGTCGCCGTCACCGACGGCAAGACCACGATCGACGACGCGAACGACACCGAGGAGCCCGCGGCCGACGGGGCTCCGCCGACCGAGCCGCGAGTGCCCCCGCTTCGGAAGCCGACGGCACCCGAGCTCGCCGTGTCGAAGCGCTCCCTCGACGCCTGGGTCGCCGCGCGAACCGAGATCGTCACGCAACTGAAGGCCGTCGCGGCCGACCTGAACTCGGCCGAGCACCCCGAGAAGGACAAGGCTGTCATCCAGCTCGGCGCGGTGGCGCGCCAGCTCACGGCGCAGCCGACCGAGCTGCGTCAGGTGGACGAGCTCGAACGCTGGCTGAAGGACGACGACGTCGTCGCCGACATCTGCGACCTCGCTTTCGACCTGCGGACGCCACTGCTCGGCGCACTCGCAGAGATCCGCCGCGACCTGACCCCCGCGAAGTGACGAGCGTGTCGCGCGAGAGCGCGGCGTCCGACCTCCCCGTCCGTCTCTGACTTCCCGCCCGAACGCCCGGAGTACCGCGCATGTCGAACGACAAGACCCCGCCGAAGCAGCCGTCCGAGGGAACCGGAACCCGCACGCCGTTCGGGCGCGTCTACGCCTCCACGAAAGAGCGCGGCACGTTGAAGCTGGGTTCGCGGAAACCGAGCGTCGTGAAGACGCCGGTCGAGACGCCCACGCAAGAGAAGACCCCGCCGACGCGTCCGACGTCGAAACCGCCGGTGCCGACTCCGCAGAAACAGGGGACGCCGAAGGAGCCAACCTCGACGTCAACGCCAACACCGGTGCGGCAGGACACAGGGCTGGAGACGGCGCGGGCGCGGCTCGAGAAGGAACGGTCGCGACTCGATCGCAAGCTCGCCGAGGCCGTCGGCACGACGGGCATGGACGCACCGGTGCTCGCGAAGTCGCTTTCCGACCTCGAGATCGCTCTCGCCGACGCGACGTCCACCGACGAGCTCGAGCCCTGCCGGAAGAAGCTGGAGACGCTCACCGAATCGGTCGAGGACTTCGTCCGCACCGCGCCGGCTGCGGGCAAGGCCCGCACCGCGTTCAACGACGCCCTCGATCGCGCCGAGGCGGCCCGCGACGAGGCGCAGAGTCTGCCGGGGCACGATGTCTGCAAGGCCGTGTCCGCCCCCGCGGAAGCGATCGACGCGTGCATCGGCCGGGCGATCGTTCACGCGTCCGCAGCGACGGCCAAGGCGTGGACCGAGGCGATCGACCTGCTCATGGACCCGGCCGCAGAGCTGGAGCGGGCGCGGCAGGCGTCCGGCGTGGCGAAGGCTGCCGGCGACGCCATGAGAGCTGCCGACCTGGCCGTGCAGGATCTGTCGAAGTTCCGGTTCATCGACCTCGCGCCGGCGACCGGCCCCCTGGGCATCGGCCGGACGGAGTTCTCGAACGCCACGACGACCGAGCAGATCAACGGCGCGCGGGTCAAGTTCGAGACCGCGCTGAACGCTGCGAACTCCGCGAAGTCCCGCGCCGAAGTCACGATCCAGGCGTGGGGCGCGGCCGATCGCGCGCTCCGGCAGGCGGAGCGGGCGATCCTCTCCTGCCAGGGGACCGTCGGCTACGGGCCGCTCGTCGCGCAGGCGACCGAGATTCTCTCCGGCGTGAACACGACACGCCGCGCGCTCGACGCCGGCGACTCGCACGGGAAGGTCTGGGAGGCCGCCGTCGCGGCGCAGGAACTTGCGGACCGCGCCGACGAGGCACGAAAGCTCGCGCCGAAGGCCGCCGAGACGCTGATCGCGCTGTCGAAGGCGCGCGCGAAGGTCACGAAGGTGGAGAAACTCGGCTACGTGGACACGTCGGCCGCAGCGAAGGTCGTGTCCGACGCCGAACTCGCGGTGTCGGAGGCCCGCGACGGCGACGCGGTCGGCCGCGCCATGGAGCCGCTCGGCACCATCGACGACCTCCTCACACGGGCGCAGAAGGCCGCCGGGCCCGCCGGCAAGGAGCGCGAGGTCTACCTCAAGGCGCGACGCGAAGCCGTCGAGCGCATCACGTCGGTGCTCTCGATGCCGGGTGCCGTCTCGGGCCAGGGCGTGCTCGCCGACGAGCGCATGGTCCGCGTCATCGCGCAGATGGAGAAGATCCTCGGCGCATCCGACACGCAGGCGCGGGGCTGCACGGTCGAGTCGTTCAAGGAGGCTCGACGGCTTCTCTCCCCCTTCGAGAAGTTCGCGGAGCTCGCCCAGGGCTTCGCCGACGAGACGAAGAAGGCGATGAAGGAGGACTTCGCCGCACAGCGCGACTACGACCGCGAGATGCTGCGGCTCGAGCAGGCAGCGCTCCGGCTGGAGGAACTCCCGGGCCAGGAGTCGGCGCGCGTGGCCCTCGGCGTGCTCCGCAAGGCGGCGCGCGACTCGCTGAAGCAGGTCGGCGGTCTCACGCGCGGCTTCGCCGCCGCGGTGAAGCTCCTCACCGACAAGACGACGGGCCACGCGGCGATCCTCGCAAAGGCCAAGCAAGACGAGGAAGAGCGGACGAAGGGCGCGCAGTACGACGACGAAGTGCTCGGGATGCACCGCGCCGTGTTGACGCTCGCGATCAAGACCGGCGAGACCGACGAACTCGTCCCCGACACGGTGTACCGCGGCTGGCGCGCAGAACTCCGCAACGCGCTCGAGTCGGCGCTGCTCACGAAGGGCCTCACAACAGAGCAGGCCGCGAAGAACCGGAAGGCGGCGCTCGAGCGCATCGCGGCGGTCCGGTCGTCGGTGGACGACGAGGCGCGGGTCGCTAAGCCGCTCGTGAGCGATGTCCGCAAGCGACTCGACGTCATCGAGTCCAAGTTCGTCGCACCCCTCGCCGGGCTCGCGTCGGACGGGTACCTTGAGTCGGTCCGCGGCGAGATCGCCCGCATCCGCGACGTCGAAGTGGCGTCGCGGGCCTGGCGCGCCGCGAGCGACAGGCTCGACACCATCGAGCTTCAGCTTGCGGACCGGGCCGACGTCCTGACGAAGTCGAAGGACGAGTGGACGAAGCTCGAGACGGAGCTGGAGCAGCGGCTGACCGACGGGAAGCCGATCGTCGAGGGTTGGCCGGAGCGGTCCGGCGGCCTCGTCTCGCTGCGCCCCGAGATGCGAACGCTGATCGACGGCACGAAGCAGACACGCGACTGGCAGACCAGCGTCGGCCGCGGCACCACGTTGCTGAAGGAGTACGACGAGCGGATGGTCGCCATTCGCAAGGTCCTCGGCGACCAGGACCCGAAAGCGATCGGTATCGCGGCGGGCAAGGTGCGCGCGCAGGCCACGGAGCTCATCGCAGGCGCCGAGCAGGCCGTGCAGAAGTTCGCTGACGAACACCTCGTCGGAATCCGGAACGTGGGTGCGGTCGCCCCGGTGAAGGCCGTGCAACTCCTCATCGCACGCTGGAAGAAGTTCGTCGCCGACCCGAAGGTCCCCGAGGGCAGCACGCCGGACGAGACGTTCGAAGCGGAGTTGAAGAAGCTGCAGCGCGACCTCGACCTCGCGACGCGGGCGCTCGACGTCGCCGCGCGCAGTGTGTCCGGCCGCGCCCGCCTGCAGCGGGAAGGGTTCGACGCCGACGTCCTCGAAGACGACCAGGCACGTCCGAAGGTGGTCCGGTCGAAGCTCTCGCTCCTCGAGAGCCGCGGCGGCGACGTGTCGGCATTCCGCAACGTGCTCGACGTCGAGAACCCCGACTTCAAGGCGATCGAGAAGCTCGTGGACGCCCAGATCGAGCGGATCACGAAGTCGCTCGAGCAGCGTGCGTCGAAGGGCCGCGAGCGGACCGGCGGTCTCGCAAAGAAGGTGCGGAACGAGCAGGGCTCGAAGGAGACCTTCAAGGCCTACTACCAGACGGTCGTCGAGCAGACCGAGGACCTGCAGGCGATGTTCGAGAGCGGCGATCCGGACCTGATCCGGCAGGCGGAGGAGGAGACCGCCGCGCTCGAGCAGAAGTTCGCCGAAGCGGTGAAGCCGCCGAAAGACGGGCCCACGTTCGCGAAGGTCGAGGATGCCTGGTCGAAGATCGCCCAGAGTCTCGGCGGCAACGTTCTCGAGCGCATGCCCGACACTTGGCGACGCCTCTCCGACCGGTCGGAGGCGGAGTGTGCGAAGTCGAAGACCATGGCCCCCGCCGACGCGCTCGTGTTCCTCGAACCGCTGATCGTGGATTGCGCCCGCGCGCAGGTCGAGGCCGACAAGGTCGCCGAACGCTACGTGCAGTTCGGCGAGACCGCGGAGCGCGTCAAGAAGACGCTGGAGTCCCTCGTCGGGAGCACGGCCACGACGCTGTCGTTCGGCAAGGTGGACGTCGGCGCGTTCGAGAAACGGGTCGCGACCCGCGTCGAGAGCGCAAAGGAGACCGCGAAGACGGAGGGCGGACTCGACGCCGCGTTCCTGGCGCTCGCGAGCATCCTGGAAGAACTGGAAGCCATTCGCACCTCGCCCGACCCGCGCGAAGCGCTCGGCCGCGTGAACGCGGAAGCGAAGCGCGAGCAGGATGCCGTGATCTCGTACTGCCGCCAGTACGAAGGACTCCGGCAGGACTTCAAGCAGTTCCGCGATCAGGCCCGCTGGGTGATGGCCACGAAGGGCGGCGACGAGTCGCTCCTCACGGAACTCGAGCGGACGCTTGAGGTCGCCGACAAGCTCGTCGCGCCGTACATGGACCTGCGCTCGCGCGTCCCCCACAAGAAGAAGCTCGCGAATGCGTCGCCCCCGATGGACCGCGTCGTCCAGTCGTTCACCGCGGCGAGCGAGCGAGTGAAGAACGGGATCACCGCGGCGCGCCGGATCATCCGGAACCCGAACGGCACCACCGTGGACGTCTCGGGCGATCTCGACGGAGCGGAGGCCGCTTGGCGATCCGCCGCAGCCGCGTTCGGCAAGCACGTGAAGTCGCTCGCGGATCGCATCGAGACCTCGGTGAAGGAAGACGGCACGAACGGCCCGAAGGTGGCGGATGGCGTGAAGGCGCTCCTCCCCCGCCTGCGGGGCCTCTCGACGAAGTTCCCGCCGCAGGCATTCACCGCGTCCGTCGCGGCGCTCGTGCAGGCGAAGAAGTCGGACAAGGCGAAGGCCGCGCGCGAAGTCGTGCTGCGCGACGTACGCCGGAACGCGGCGGCGATCACCAAGGACCCGCTGGTGCAGGCGCTCGCGAAGAAGCCGAACCCGTTCGGCGTGAACCTGCAGATCATCACTTCGGAGCTCCGCGCCGCGCTCAAGACGGTCGAACGCGAGGCGCTGTTCACGTCCTGAACCGCACGGACCGATCCACGATTCCTACGATCCCCCGCCGCACCGCCCCACGGAGACCGCCATGCCGCACGTCCTGACCGAGCAGCAGATCAAGTACCTGAAGGAACTGGGTGTTCCGGCGAAGGCGTCGGAGACGTTCGAGGCGACACGGCGCGCTCGTGAGATCGCGCTCGCGCAGGTGCTCGGCTCGCTCCCCGACGAGGAGACGCTCCGCGGCACGCTCGACTTCACCGTGAAAGACCGCTCCGGGAAGGGCGAGATCCGGTCCGTCGGCGACGACCCCACGAAAGTCCTCGAGAGCGAGGAGGCGTCGCAGACGCAGGGCATCACGATGGACCAGAAGCAGGCGATCGACGCTCTGCTCCTGAAGCACGTCTTCCCGGCCGTGGACCGGCTCCTCGCGGAGAAGTCGGACGACGGGCGATCGCTGTTCTCCGAGGACGACATCGCCGAGGAGGTGTTCGAGCCGCTCCGCCGCCGGGGGCTCTTCCCGGAGACGCTCATCCCGGACAAGTACAGCGTCGTGCAGAAGTACATCGACGCGTCGCTCGAGCGCTACCGCGCGTCGCTCGAGGAGGCGCGGGAGGAACGCATCCTCTCCGACGCGAAGATCGACCTCGACTGGCGCGGCAAGGGCACGGGCACCGACAAGCTGAAGGCGTTCGGCGGAATGGTCACGCGCGTCGGCGACGTCGTGACCAACTCGGTGACGAACAGCCGTCTCCTCCGGTCGATCGCAGGCGGTGAGACCGGCACGAAGGAGGAGCGCGCGCGCGGCCTGAAGCTCGCTGCGTCCACGGCGACGGCGATCAAGTCGTCGGTCACGCTCGGACTCACGGCGGAGCGATACGGCAGCGGTCAGCTCCAGGCATCGATCGAGCGCCAGGACCGAACCGGCGACTGGAACACCCGGCTCGACACCGGCGACCAGGCGCGCATCACGTCGAAAGAGGACGAGGCGGTCTACGTCAACTCGTTCGGCAAGGCTCTCGTGATGGTGATGGGCAAGGACGCCGCGGCGAAGTCCGCCCTGGGTCTCGAAGCAACGTACCAGAGCATCATGGGCCTGATGGATGCCGTGCCCGGCGTGATCTCGCGCATCCTCGAGGCCAAAGGCTTCGCGGCCGACGAGGCCAAGAAGATCGAGCAGGCAGCCCTGATGGCGCAGTGGGAGACGGCCGCGAAGAAGGCTGTCGCCGGAGTGCCTGGCACCGTGGACGAAGCGATCGGCAACGCGCTCGAGAGCTTGGCGCCGGGTGCCGCGCTCGCGTTCGCGGGCGCGTACGTGGACGCCGTGGACTGGGGCGTACTCGACGACGTGGTCCGGTCGAAGGAGCCGGACGGCGGCGCACTCGCCGCAGAGTTCGCGGCGGCGTTCGGTCGCGCGTGCGACTCCGTCCGCCCCGAGGGTGACGCGGGGGCGGCGCTCGCGCAGTTCGGCAAGGGCATGGAGAAGTCGTTCCTCTCCGCCGTGGGCGCGTCGGATCTGAACCTCGCGATCGAGTACGAGTCCGACGCCGAGCGGAAGCCCGGCGCGGCGGCCGAGATGCTGCTGAAGGCGGCGATAGACGCGGTCTCCGCGGCCGCCTCGGGATCCGACGGGAAAGCGCTCGCGAAGGCCTTCGCCGAGGACCCGAGCGCCATGGAAGCGCTCCGCAAGACCACCGAAGCGAAGGAGCAGTCGGAGCTCCTCGACGCGATGGACCTCGCGGAGTCCGAGGCCCGGAGTTTCGAGAACCGGCTGACCCTCGTGGACGACTCGGGCGAGATGCTCGCGCAGCAGAACGCAATCGAGCGGCTCATCGCCGAGACGCGGCAGGAGACGAAGATCCTCGCGTTCGTCGCCGGCAGCGTGGGCACGCTCACGGGCCTCGCGTCCACCGGTGTCACGATCTCGAAGTCGGCTGTGGCGACGGTCCAGGGTGGCGTCACGGAGGTGACGAAGACGCTGGCGCAGGAGGTCCTCCCCGCGCTCAAGCTCGCGAAGCTCGTCGTGAAGTTCTCGGTGAACGTCTACCGCGCCGGGCGCCGCATCCAGCTCCTCGCCGCCTTCCGCGTGCAGTACAAGCGCGCGAAGAAGGCCGGCAGCCCGCTCTCTACGTCCGTCCAGGGCTTCTTCGAGAGCAAGGAGGAGCAGGTCGCGCACCACATGGTCCAGGACGCGCTCATCGCCGTGCAGATCGCCGGCACGATCATGGAACTCACCGGCTTCCCGCCAGTGGTCGCGGCGGGGAAGCTCGTCTCCGTGGTCGGCTCGGCATCCGAGTCGCTCGAGGATCTCGCCTACGACATCGCCGACGAGGCGAAGCTCCGCAAGGGTTGGAATGTCACCCGCGAGGCGTTCCGCAACCCGAAGAACCGGCGCAACGCGCTCGAGGCGCTGAAGATGAACGGCACGCTCGCCATGCACGGCATCGCATGGGCGGCGAAGGAGAAGGGCGACCCGGTTGCGATCGAGTTCCTGAAGGCGTGCGGATTGAACGAGCGTTCGCTCGCGCTCGACTCGGCCACCGAGCGGAAGATCCGGGAGTTCCTGACCGCGAAGCTGAACGAGGACCGCGTGTTCCTCGACCCGGAGAAGATCGCGACCAACTGGGCGCCGCAGCCGACGGAGGTCACCGCCGCGTACTGGGTGCGGCTGACGTCGCGCGCCGAGACGAAGGCGGTGCCGAAGCTCCGCAAGTCCCCCGCTCCAGCGGTGATGGCAGGCCTGAAGCTCGTCGCGAAGGACCGAGCAACGTATGGGGAATTCGTCGCCGCCAAGGCAGACGATCGTGCGCTGGCGCTGACCGCCAACCAGCCGTCGGCCGAGGAGATCCGCGCGGCGCACGGCCGGTCGAAGCAACTCGCCGAGTCGCTCGCGGCCTACCGTCCGGTGGCGGAGACGGGCGCGCCGCACGACGAGATGGACCTCGCCGTGGCCGGGCTGGGTTCGCTGGTGGACGACTGGACCGACTCGATCGCGGTCGTGCTCGCGGCGGCGCCGAAGCCGCCGGAGCCGCCGAAAGATGTCCCGCCGACCACGCAGCCCGAGGGCACCGGCGGACTCCGAACCGGCAACCGCCGCCGCGCGCCGGCCATGACCAGTCGCACGCCGCCGAAGATGGAGAAGGACACGAAGTAGCGGCGGGTTCGCCCGGCGACGGCTCGCGGAACGGCACGGGGCAGGACGGTCGCCCGCCCTGCCCCGTGGTTGCGCGCGCCGGAGGCCCGGCGCGCCGTTCGTCCGGCGGCTGTCAGCCCGCCTTGCGGCGCAGCGCGACGGCCGCGCGGATCGCCTTGACACCTTCGGTGGCCGCACCGCCGAACTTCGTCTCCGCCGTGCCGGCGATCGCCTCGACCTCGTCGAGATACGCGGTCTCGGCGTCGCGGTAGCCGTACCAGGTGGCCATGCACTTGTTCAGGATCGGCGTGAGGAACTTCGCGATGTCGGGCGCGGTGATCTTGGCGCCGGCGACCCACTTCTTCACGTCGCCGGACTCGCTGCGGATGCCGGAGTACACCTTGACGGTCTCTTCCATGAGCTTCGCCATTCCGTTCACGTCGGAGACGACGCCGTCGGAGACGCGGTCATCCCACGCCTTCAGTCCGCTCACGCCCTGGTGGAACTTCTTCGCGATCTGCAGGCGGCCGATCGCCGTCTTGCGGGCGTTGTCGATCGTCGTCAGCACCTTCTTGTACTCCGCGTTGATCGCGACGAGGTCGTTGCGGTAGCCGAACACCTGCGACGAGGTCCGCTCCGGGTGGTCCGAGTCGAGGTCCTTGCCCTCCTCCAGCTTCTCGATCTGGGTGAGCAGGTTGCGGCACTTCGTCGGCAGAGCGGTGAACAGCTTGCGCAGGTCGTCGGCGGCGGCGGACTTCTTCACGACGTCGAGCACCGCGGCGCTGTCCACCGACGTGTTGCTCGACGACGCCGGGACGATCGTCGAGTCCGCGTCCTCCTTGACGCAGATCTGCTTCACGAGCGTGTAGTCGCGGTACGCGGCGGCGGTGTCGCCGGACTCGATCGTCTTCTCGGCCTTCGTGATCGCCAGGAGGATCTTCTTCGTGCGGTCGGCGACGATCGAGACGGCGACCTTCGCCGCGTCTGCGAACCGCTTCTCGGCCTCGACGCGGCGCCCGGCGAACTCCTCGCGCGCCTGGCTGGCGGCGTTCTCGACGCGGCCGAGCAGGCCCTGGTCGTCCTTGTGGCCGAGCTTCGAGCGGAGGCCGCCGATCGCGGACTCGATCGATCCGACGAGATCGTCGGCGAGCTGCTCGAGCTGCTGCGAGGTCTCCTTGCCGGTCAGGCCCTGGATGCCCTTCGCGTAGTCGGCGAGCGCGGCGCCGAGCTCGCCGGGATCGAGGTCGCCCCGCACGTCGTTCCACCACGCCACGCTGAGCAGGTCCTTCTGCTTGCTCGACTTGAGCATCGCCTTCTTCACGGCGCCGGTGTCCGGCGCCGCGCGGACGTAGTTCTTCACGATGAGGATGTCGGCCTTCCCGTGGTGGCCGCCCTCGTGCTTGATGCGGAAGACGAGGTTCTTCCCGACGAGGCCGACCTTCGCGACGGGCTTCACGAGCTTCGCGTCGCCCGCCTCGGACGCCGCCGTCTGCACCGCGGACTTCGCGCCGGTCGCGAGCGTCTGCGTGCCCACCAGGGCCTCAGCGTCGGCCCACTTGAACTGCCCGAGCGCCTTGCGCACCAGGCAGTCGCTCTCCTTCATCGTCGAGAAACCCATCGTGCAGCCTCCGGGGCGCGGCCTGCGGCCGCCGCCCACTGACACCGTGCATCCGGCGCCGTCCCGCCGCGCACGCGCGCGGCATGGAGGCGGTCCGGGGGATTCGAAAGTGACGTACGACCCGCGGGCTCCGAGTGCGGCTCACCCGCCGATGAGCACCGTCGGACAACCGACGACAATCATTCCGCCGTGGGCGCAATTGTCGAGCATCCGGGCCGCCGGCATCTTGCCGATGAGCACCGTGGCACTGCCCTTCGCGATCACGTCGGGCGGTCCCACGCACACCGCCATGTCGCCCATGCGCGCGGCGGGCATCTTGCCGATGAGGCAGGTGAAACAGCCGAGAGCGACCGGGCCGCCGACGTGCGGCACGGGGCCCGTGAACATCGGGCACACGTGCATGTCGGTGACGCGCGCAGCCGGGAAACCCATCAGGCACCCGCCTGGGGGGCCGGCGCCGCGGGCGTCTGGGCGATTGCGATGCCGCGCTCGAGGAAGGTGAGGAGCTTCGCGTTCGCAACGGCGGGATCGTGACGGACCGCGCACATCGTGAGGGCGCACGACACGGCTTTCGCGGTGAGGAACGGACCGGGCGGCACCGGCTGCGGCGCGTCCGCGGGGGCGATGCTCCCGCCGCTCCAGAACGCGCCGAGCGCCGCCCACGCCTCGGCCACGCCGAACTGCGTCGCCGCGGCCGCCTCGTGCGCGGCACGGCGGTTCTCCTCCGAGGGCACGCGGCACCACGCCTCGGCGGCGGCGAGCGCGGCGGCCGCGCCGGGGTGCGGGCGCGGATCCGGCGCGAGCCGACAGCAGACGCACGCCCACCACACGGCTTCGCGCCGGCCGAGCCCGTGCGCCAGGAACCGGTCTGCGTCGGCGAACTTCGACGCGCCGCGGAGGGCGTCCACGAAGTCACCCGGCGTGGCATCCGGCTCGAGCAGAGGCGCGGCCTCGTCCGACAACTCGGCGACGGCGGCGACGTCGGCGGCGCGACGGGCGGTGACGGCGGGGAGCTTCGTACCCATCAGTTGATCATCGTGATGGCGCCGTTCAGTGTCAGCATCGCGGTGCCCTTGACTTCCGACATGAGTCCCTTGGCGGACAGCATCGCGCTGGCCTCGATCGTGATCATCGGGCCCTTGATCGTCACGCCCGTCTGGTCCACCTTGATCGAGCTGCCGCCGACCTTCAGCTCGATCGACTGCATCGCCTCGGTCGTGGACTTGCCGAGGCTGATCTTGGTGGTCTGGTTGCCCATCTTCACGGTGAGGGAGTCGTTGCCCATCCCCACTTCGACGGTGCGGTTGCCCGTGGCGACCTTGTGCGTGTCGTTGCCCGTGTCCACGAGCACGTCGCGCTTGCCGGTCTTCACCTGGTGCAGGTCGTCGCCCTGCCCCACGATCACCGAGTGCTTGCCCTGGCGGACCTCGAGGAGGTCATCGCCCTTCTCGACGGTGGTCGTCTGCTTGCCTTCCTTCACGGTGATCGTGCGGTCGTTGTGGACCTCGATCGTCTGGTCGCCCTTGTCCTTCTTCTCGAAGCCGACCTTCAGGACGTCGTTGTTCTCGACGACCCGGAGGAAGTCCTTCTCTGCGTGGACGTAGACCTCTTCCGAGCCCTTCTTGTCTTCGAAGCGGATCTCGTTGAAGTTCTCCGCACCGGCGCCCTTGCTGCTGCGCGACTTCCACCCGCTCCGCGTCTTGTTGTCGGGCAGCGCGTACGGCGGCATCTGATCGGCGTTGTAGACGCCGCCCGTCACGATCGGCCGGTCCGGATCGCCCTCCAGGAAGTCCACGACGACCTCCTGGCCGATGCGGGGCCACTGGTACGAACCCCACGTCGCGCCGGCCCAGCCCTGCGCCACGCGCACCCAGCAGGAGCTCGTCTCCTTCTTCTGGCCGAGACGGTCCCAGTGGAACTGCACCTTGATCCGGCCGTACTTGTCTACGTAGATCTCCTCGCCGGAGGGGCCGACCACGACGGCGGTCTGCGGCCCCTCGACGACCGGGCGCCGCGTTGAGCGGACGGGGCGGAAGACCACGGAGTCGGGGATGCACTCGAACGAGTTGAAGTACCGGCCCTGCTTGCCGCCGGTCGCGTAGCTCTCGTCGCGCGCCTCGTGCACGACGGACACGAGCGTGAACTTCTTCTTCTCCTGCGACTTGTCCGGATCGAAGAGGAGCAGTTCGAACTTCGAACCCGGCGTGAACGTGGCGCAGGTGCCGCCGCCGGTCACCACCGACCATGGCGCCTCGAGCTCCTCCATGCGCCGCTTCGCGACGGTCGCGCCCTCGGCCGCCTTCAGGAAGCCGCCGGGGTAGTCGTAGATCTCCCAGCCGGACGTGCCGGGGAGTTGCACGACGGTGTTCGTCGTGCCCTGCGGGATCGTGGCGGGGGTCTCGAAATTGAAGTCGCGGAGTGTGGACTTGCCCGGCCGGATCTCGTAACGGTGCAGCCACGACGCGATGTGCGGCTCGTCGAGCGCGCCGTCGGTGAACCGCGCACCGGCCTGCGCGCACGTCCCGTAAGCGGACGCCGCGTCGGCGAACACCAGCACGTGCTTGCCGTCCTGGTGACGGAAGAAGTAGTAGATGCCCTCCTCCTCGAGGAGGCGCTGCACGAAGTCGAGACACGCCTCGCGGTACTGCACACAGTAGGTGCGCACGTCGTGCGTCGCGTTCAGGTTCCACTCGAAGTCCGTGAGCCCGCACTCCTGCAGCACGGCCGTGACGATGTCCTTGACGGACTTGTCCTGGAACACCTTGCAGTCGCTGCGCAGCCCGAGGAGCGCCAGCGTCGGCACGATCTCCGCGCGGTACCGCCGGAGGCCGCGGTTCTCGAGCGCGCCGGATTCGAACGTGCGCACGATGCCGTGGAAGTAACGCTTCCGGGACGTCGCGTCGTCGTCGAGGACGGTCACCGTGACGCCCTTGCCGACGATCTTCATGGGGTCGATCGAGTGCTCCTTCGAGAGCATCTCGAGCTCGCCCGCGAACGGCGACGACATCGACTCGCGGAAGCGCAGGCCCGTGAGAAGGAGCACGTCCTTCCCGAGCGGCGACTTCACCGACATCGGCCGGCCGTCCTGAGTGAACTCGGCGGCCATCAGGCCCCCACGTCCTTCTGCGAGAACTCCGACGAACGCCGCCCGTCGCTCGCCTCACGGCCGTCCGCACCGAACTCGCGGAACTCGATCTTCACCTTCGACGTGCGGAACTCGATCGTCTCCTCGGGGAGCTCGGAGCCGTCGTTGAACTCGCAGTCGTAGGACGACGGCAGGCACTCCTCGAACCGCATCGTGACGGTCGGCGCGAAGTCGTCGCTGCCGGCCTTCCGGCGCACGACGTGGGCCTCGATGATCCGCTTCGACGCGATGACCGACTCGTCGTTCACCGCTTCACGCGCGCACCAGCGGAAGATCCCCGCCGACGTGCGATCGAACGACTTGCCCAGACGGACCACGTCGAAGACCGGCGGGCCGACGGCGTCGTTGCGGTCCATGGTCGGCCCCGCGGCACGCACTGTGGCCTGCCAGCGCGACGCGCCGGCGCGCGCGATCTTGCCGACGTCGGAGGAGAGCCCGCCCGAGGAGCCGCTGCCGAAGCGCGACTTCACGAGTTGCTTCGACTGCGCCTCCTGCTGCTCGGTCATCTGCTCGACGAACTTCTCCATCTCCTCGGCCTGCTGCTGCACCGCGTCCTCCCGGAGCACGGCGGTGTTGCCGCCACGCGAGAGGCGCATCGTCACGTCGGTCGCCCGGGACCAGCCCTCGTACCCCTTCACGGCGACGGGACCGGACAGGCCCTCGATGGGCCGGCCCTCGGCGGACAGGATGCGGACGAAGAGCGGCATGGGGCGGGCGTCCTAGGACGCCGTGCTCCCCCCCGCCGCTTCGGCTCCGTGCGACTCGTCGAAGTCGTAGTGCTGGACGAAGTCCTTCCCGGCGACGGCGCGGTTCTTCTCGTCCCACTCCTTGAACGTGACGGTCAGCGCGAAGTAGTCGAGCACGAACTTCTCTTCCACGCCCTTCTCGTCACGGAGTTGGAGCTCGTACCCGAGGAACACGCATTCGCGCAACTCGTAGATCAGGTAGGGCACCAGCTTGCCGCCCGTCGAAGGCGCACAGACGTGGATGCGTACGCAGTCCACACGGAGCTGCCCGGTGCAGGCGGCGTAGATGTCGCACGAGGCGAGGCACGCCTGCTTGCGAATGGTGATCGGTTTGGCATCGGGGCGTGCGTACTGGGAGGAGAGCCCCCCCGTCGCACCCCCCGGCCCTGCACCGTGCGGCCGCTCGCGCTCGATTCCGAACTCAAGCTTGTCCGCGAAGATCCAGCCCTCGTAACCCTCGGAGGTCGCGGACCCGGACACCTTCCGGGCCGCGTCGAGCTGGATGAAGACCGAAGTCTCTGCCATGGTTCACGCGGCGGTGCGACCGGAGGCCGGCCGCTCGCCGCAGGGTCTCAGCCGATCGCGACCCACTCCGCCTTGCCGTTGCGCAGGTTGTACGCGGTGATGTCCGGGCCGCCCTCGGCCTTGCCGTCCTCGCCGTACTGCTGGAACTTCGTCTCGATCGAGAGGTACGAGATCGAGAAGTTCTCGGTGCCCTTCTCTTCGGCGCTGTCATCGGCGCTGCACTCGTACTTCGAGAGAATGCACTGCGCGAGCTTGATGGACAGGTAGGCGTCGTAGCCGGCCTCGCCGGTCTTGAGGAAGTGGATCTCGACGATGCCCTTCGAGGGCTCGCCGATGGACCACTTCGCGAGGCCGCCGGACGAGTCGTCCACCTTCTTGGCGAAGTTGTAGACGCCGACGACAGGGGCCCGCGTCTCGCGGTTCTTCGCCGCGCCCGTGCCCTCGCTGACCTCTCGCACGACCTCGACGTCGCACGAGTCAACGCTGATCCAGCCCTTGTGGTTCGCTTCCTTCACGGTCCCGGTGATGCCGGGGATCTTCACGTAGATGGGCATGTTCGTCTCCGAGTTCTCAGGTTGTGGTGATCGGGTTCGGGGCGGAGGTTACGACGCGATGTTCTTCGCGAGGTCGTAGCCGATCTTGGTCGAGGTAAGGCTCTTGTTGTCCTCGCTCGCCTGCTTGAACTCGAATTCGATCTTCGTCCACGCGAGCTGCAGCTCTTCCTTGGGCGTGCCTTCGGCCTCGCCGGACATCTTGAACTGTGAGATGATGCAGTTCGTGAGCTTGTAGATCGCGTACGGGCGCATCTTGCCCTGGGCGTTCGGCGAGCAGAGGTGGATCAGCACCTCCTGCGGCTTCCCGACGACCGACTCCTGGAAGAGATAGACCGAGGCCTTGTCGAGCACCTTCGCGACCGAGATCTTGCTGATCACGGGGTGTGCCGCCTCGCGGTTCGTGGACGTCGCCACACCCTGCTTCACGGTGCGCTCCACCGAGAAACTCGCGGACGAAGCGTCGATCCAGCCGGAGTCGTACTGCTCCGACTCGCCGGCGGCCGTCGCCGAACCCTTGATCTTGGGCCACTTGAGGAAGATCGTTGCCATGTCGGGCTGCTCCTGATCGGTTGAGGTGCGCGGACACTAACTTCGCAAGGTCCGCCGGTCGAGTCTAAACACGCGACGTCGGTCCCGTCGCACCGGGAAACGCGCGGCCCCTTCGCGTCATTCCGCGAGAGGGCGAATTTCTACGAGAGATCGTACGAGAATCCGCCCTGCGGAGTGATCCCCACGCGGACGTTTCGGATCGGAAGGCCCTCGGCCATGCGGCTGAGGAACACGCCCGCCATCTCGGGAAGCATCGTGCGCGTGAGGATGTGGTCCACGTTGCGGGCGCCGCTCTCCACCTCGCGACACCGGTCGAGGACGTTCTGCACGACCTCGGGCGCCACTTCGAAGCGAGCGCGGTAGTTCTGCTCCACGCGGCGGCGGATCTTGCCGAGCTTCAGCTCGATGATCTTCCGCATGACCTCGTCCTTCAGCGGGAAGTAGGTGACGGTGGTGACGCGGCCGAGGAACGCCGGCTTGAACACCTTGAGAAGCTCGGGGCGCAGCGCCTCGTTGAGCGCCTCCGGGCCGGGCATCGTCTCCGGGTCGGCGCAAAGCTTCATGATCGCGTCGGTGCCCGCGTTCGACGTCATGAGGATGACGGTGTTGCGGAAGTCGATGTCGCGCCCCTCGCCGTCGCGCATGTTGCCCTTGTCGAACACCTGGTAGAAGACGTCCTGCACGCCGGGGTGCGCCTTCTCCATCTCGTCGAGGAGCACCACGCTGTAGGGCTTGCGGCGCACGGCCTCCGTGAGCACGCCGCCTTCGCCGTAGCCCACGTACCCCGGAGGCGAGCCCATGAGGAGCGACACCTTGTGCTCCTCCTTGAACTCCGACATGTTGATCACGGTCATGTTCTGCTCGCCGCCGTACAGCTCCTCGGCGATGGCGATGGCCGTCTCGGTCTTGCCGACGCCGCTCGTGCCCACCATCAGGTAGACGCCGATCGGACGGTTCGGGTCGGTCAGGTTCGCGCGGGAGGTACGGATGCTCTGGGCGATCGCCTCGAGCGCGTGCGACTGGCCGACGACGCGCTCCTCGAGCCGCTCGCGGATGTGGAGCACGGCGCGGATCTCGTCGCTCACCATCCGGCCGACGGGGATGCCCGTCCACGCGGAGATCACTTCCGCGACCGCCTGCCGGTCCACGTTCACGTGCACGAGCGGCTCTTCGCCCTGCGCCTTCGCCAGCTCCGCCCTGAGCGCGGTCAGCTCGACGCGGAGAGCGTCCGCCTCCGCCGCGGTCGGAGGCTTGGGAGCCGGAAGGGGCTTCCCGTCCGCGCCCTTGGAGCCGCCCGGGTTCTCCCCGGCGAGCCGGTACTGCGCGGCGCGGATCTTGGCGACGAGGTCCTTCTCGATCTTGACCTGCGCGTCGAGCCGCACGAGCTCCGCACGCGCCTTCACCAACTCCGCCTCCAGCCGCGTGATGTCCTCGCGGCGGTCGGCACCGGTCTTCTCCTCGCGCTGGAGGATCGCGATCGCGAGCTCCAGACGGGAGATGTCGCGGCGGGCGTCCTCCACGGCGGGCTGGACGGCTGTCTGGCTGAGCGCCACGCGGGCGCACGCCGTGTCGAGCACACTCACCGATTTGTCGGGGAGCTGACGCCCGGCGACGTACCGGTGCGACAACTTGACCGCGTCGGCGACGGCCTCGTCGAGGACGCGCACGTTGTGGTGGCGCTCGAGCGACTCGACGAGTCCACGCATCATGTGGATCGCGTTCGCCTCGTCCGGCTCCTCGACCTTCACGACCTGGAAGCGGCGGGCGAGCGCGGCGTCGCGCTCGAAGTACTTCTTGTACTCGGCCCAGGTCGTAGCCGCCACGGTGCGCAGTTCGCCGCGCGCCAGGGCGGGCTTGATCAGGTTCGCCGCGTCGCCCTGCCCGGCCGCGCCGCCGGCGCCGACGAGCGTGTGGGCTTCGTCGATGAACAGGATGATCGGCTGGACGGAGCTCTTGACCTCCTGGATCACCTGCTTCAGGCGGTTCTCGAACTCGCCCTTCATGCCTGCGCCGGCCTGGAGCAGGCCGAGGTCCAGCGTGCGGAGCGAGACGCCCTGCAGCGGCGGCGGCACGTCGCCCGAGGCGATCCGCTGCGCGAAGCCCTCGACGACAGCCGTCTTGCCGACGCCCGCCTCGCCGGTGAGGATCGGGTTGTTCTGGCGTCGGCGCGTCAGGATGTCGATGACCTGTCGGATCTCGGGGTCGCGGCCGATGATCGGGTCGAGCTCGCCGCGCTTGGCGCGCGCGGTCAGATCGATCGTGAACTGATCGAGCGCCGGAGTCTTCGATCCGGGCGCCGCGCGCTGGGCGCCGTCTTCTCCGGCCGCCGCCGGTGCGCCGGAGTCGGCCGCGGCGACGCCGTCGCTCTCGGACCCCTTGCGAAGCAGCGCGGGCAGGTCGCGCAGGAGTTGCTCGGCCGGGATCTTCTCGAACTCCGGCGACGCCTCGCGTGCAGCGCGGCGGAACGTCTCGTCGGCGAGAAGCGCGTACATGATGTGGCCGGTGCGGATGCGCGTCGCGCCGAAGTCCACCGACGCCGAGACCCACGCGTTCCGCGCGAGGTCCACCACGTCGGGCGACAGCGAGGGAGCGCGCGAGTTGCCGGTCTTCAGCCGATCGAGCGACCGGACGAGGTCGCGCATGACGCGGCCGGCGTCCACGCCGTAGTGCTTCAGCACGGCGACCGCGTCGGAGTTCGGCGTGTCGAGGATCTTGAGCAGCCAGTGCTCGATCTCGACGCTGTAGTTCGTGCGCGTGGCGCAGAGTCCCAGGGCGCCCTGGATCGTGCTGTGGGGAATCTCGCCGAGTTTGCCGACGAGGGCCTTGAGATCGACGGGCATCATGGGATCACCTCTGGTTCGAGTTGGGGAGGCGTTCTAGCAGCAGCGTCTCCGCCGCGAAAGTCACACCCGAGAACTGGCGCGGCACGGGCCGAGTCTCGACCCACGTGTTCCAGCCGAGCCTCGGAGCATCGGGCGCGTCGGCACCGAGCGAGAGCGGCGGGGACTCGTGCGGCAGGAGAACCGGCATCACGGCGAACGTGAACTCAGGGCCCACCCACGAGCGCACGGCGTCGCAGACGGGGCCGAGGAGCGAGCCCGTCGGCATGAACTCCCGGAACTGCGGCCACCGCAGCGGACCGACGCGGACGACGAAACGATGGACCACGTCGAACGTGCGGCTGCCGAGGACGACATCGCGGCCGAGGCAGGCGTGGCGGCCGCGGCGTTCCGTCTCCGTGGCGAGGCACGAGCGATCGCCTGGGTCCAGCCGTATCCAGTCGCCCTGGAACTGCAGCACGGAGAACGGCAAACCGAAGTGGTCGTTGAGCATCGCCTCGAGCATCGCGGCGGGCCGCGCCGGACGGCCGAGCGCGCCGGCGTGGCGGATGAACAGATCGTCGTCCACGCGGAGCCGGTGCCGCTCCGACGGCGTGCCGTGGCCGGAGATCGCGAGCAGCGCGGCCGTGACCGGGTCGTCGCCCCGGCGGCGGATCGCGGCGGCCTCCCACGCGATGGGCAGTCGGTACTTCGCCCACGCCCGGTGGAAGAACGAGAGTGCGCGGTGGTCGAACAGACCGAGCAGGTCGGCGAACGCCCGGTCCTTCTGTCGCACACGCTGCAGCACGAGTTCGCTGTAGTGGTCCGGCAGGGCCCCCGCGGGTCCCGTCGAGCCGAGGAACGAGACGTTCATGCGCGGAGGATCCGGCTCGCGGGCGGCGCCCTGCGCCTCGGGGTCGCCGGGCGTCCCGGGGGCGAGCGAGGCGATCTCGCCGACCGAGAACGCGAGCGACGGCGCGGCACGCAGGCGCACGACCTCGCGGCGCGGCGGCGCGTCCTCGCCCACGGGCGAGCCGGGCCCGCCCTCCTCGTGGGCCATGCGTTCGAGAATCCGCACGGCCTGGAAGAACGAGAACGTGTGCGGTGCGGACCGCAGCCGTCCGGCGGGAGCGTCGGGGTCGTCCGCGTGCGCCATCGGCTTCAGACGAGCGCCCGCTCGCCCGCCCGCGGCGCCCAGCGGCGCAGGACGCCCTCGCGACCGCGGAGCGCGACTGTCGTGCGGGTGAACGAGTTCACCGAGCAGTAGAGAGCGAAGAACCGCTCCAGAACTTCGGCGAAGAGGAACGCCTCCCCCGCTGGGAACCGCGCCGGATCAAGTTCGATGCGAACGTCGATGCCGCGGCAGATCCCGCCCGGACGCCCGGCGCCGGCCGGCGCCCGCGCGGTCGCCGGCGTGCAGGAGACGGAGACCAAGCCTTCGGCGGTGGCGCGCGTCTCCGCGGAGGCGCGGAAGTCGTAGAGCACGAGGATCTCGCGGAGCGCCTCGGTCGCCGCGTCGCCGCCGGCGAGCGAGAGGTGATTCAGCGACAGGTGGGAGATGAGGCGCCAGAGGTGGCCCGGCGCGAACGACGGGCGCAGGGTCGCCGTCGGCTGCGTGAGGCACTGGATGCGCTCGAGCGGAGCCGCGCCCGTGACGAACTGGAGGCGCGGTTGGTCGCCGCCGAACGGAAGGCGCGCGGGCAGGTCGCGGTTGATGCAAGTCGTCTCGATCTGCAGCACGCCCTGCTCGGGCGACGACGGACGGAAGTCGAGGTCCACGAGCGTCAGGTGAACGTCCGTGCCAGAGACCGGCTGTGACCGTCGGCGCGCCGCGGGCCGACGCTCGGCGAACCAGAACCGCGACCGCGATGCGTCGCGGGAGGCGTGGCGTGCCGAGTAGAACGGGGCGTACTTCTCTTCGGTGCCGTCCGGCGCGGCGGCGCTCACGGAGTCCACCGACCAGACCTCGAGCGCGAGGGGTCGGCGGGCGTCCGGGACGACGCGGACTTCCGGTGCCCGCGGGTCGATCTCGACCGGCTCGGCCGTGTGCGGGAACAGATTCACGATCGGCACGCAGCCGAGCGCGAGCGAGTCGCGACCGACCTCCTGCTCAAGGTCGGTCGTGCTGCGGCGCAGGTAGAAGAAGAGTTCCACGCGGCCACCGGCCCGTGCGAACGCCCGCTTCCCGAGCCCGTTGAGGTCTACGAACAGGAACTTGTGCGGGAAGACGAAGTACTCGGTGAGGAGCCGGTACCCCGGGAACGACGACGCCGGATACGGGACCATCCCCTCGTCGAGGGCGAAGCCCGCGGGCGCGACCGAAGATGCGTCGAGAATGGCCGGGCTGACGTCGTCCGGGGCGGCGGCGACGGCGACGCCCACGACGTCGTTCAGCAGGAGTTCGCGAAGCGCCGCGGCGACCTGCATCGGGCCGCGCAGGAAGAACCGGAGCGACTCCGGTGCGAGCGCCGCGAACGTGACGTCGGGGTTGCGTGCGCGGAGCACGACGCGGAGCGACGCCACGGCCGCCGCGAACGCGGGCACCTGCGGGGCCAGGATCGGACGTCCGGTGAGCTTCGCCGACTCGACCTCGAACGGCCAGAGCGTCGTCTCCGCGGTGGTGCGGAAGCGGCACGGCTCGCCATCCACCGGCGGCGTCTCGAGGAGCGCACCGGAGGGCACGACGTGCGGCGACGCGAGGTCGGCCGCCGGGACCATGCGCGCGATCGCCATCGAGGGGACGGGCGCGAGGTAGTGCGGGTAGAGCACGCCGAGCAGCGCGTGCGTCAGTTCCGGGAAGTCGTCGTCGAGCTTGCGCCGCACGCGGGCGTTCAGGAACGCGACCGATTCGATCAGCCGGGAGACGTGCGGGTCCTCGACCGTGTCGGTCCCGAGGCGCAGGCGGCCGGCGATCTTCGGGTGCGCCTCCGCGAACTCCGCGCCCGCCCGCCGGAGGTGCGCGAGTTCGCGGTTGTACCAGGGCAGCAGGTCGTCGCTCACCGCTGGGACCCTCCGGCGCCGAACGACCCGGAGACCGGGTCGATCACGGTGTCGAACGCGACGGAGATCGGCGCCGGCTCGGCGTGGAGCAGTGCGTCGATCCGCACGCGCAGCGCGGGGTCGCCGTCCTCCGGCGAGGTCTGGAAGACACGCACGTCCACGCGTTTGAACCGCGGCTCGTAGAGGAGGATCGCGCGTTCGATCGCCTTGCGGAGGTCGGCCCGCGACTGCGCCGTGGCGAGTCCGTCGGCGACGAAGTCCCGGAGTCCGTAGTCGGCGAGCGATGGGATCAGATCCTCGAGTTCCGCGGGGATCTCGCCCGCAGCGCGCCGCGTGTTCAGCAGGTTGCCGAGGTCACGCAGCACCGACTCGCGGTGCTCCCGCAGGAGCTGGGTCCGGCTCACGGGCGGGTCCACGCTGCGGTCGGGCTCGTCGTCCACGAGACGATCGAGCACCGACCGGAGGACGGGCTGCGGCTGTCCCCCGCGTTCCGCGCCGGCGCCGGACAGGTCTGGTTCCACGGGCGTCAGAGCGCCCCGAACCGCAACGTCGTCATGTCGAGGAGCGCCACCGCGTCGTCGCCCACGAGGAACGTCCGCTGTCCGACGCCGCGGACGGGCGAGCCCTCGCCGCCCACCCAGTCGGTGGTCCGTCCGAGCTGAGCCGCCTCGCCCTTCGCCTCGGAGCCGCAGTACACCGCGGGGATGAACACCTCGCCGTCGGGACCGTCTTTCACGACCATGTGGGCGCGGCGCCAGAGCAGGTCCCGGGGACGGGTCGGCGCGCGGAACTCCACGATCTCGACGCGCTCCGTCGGGATCCAGAAGTACTTGCCGGTGGACGTGAGCACCTCGAAGTGCGCGCAGTGCAGGTCGTCCGCGTCGCGGAAGTCGTCGAACGGCTTGTCGCCACAGGCTCCGGCCACCTTCGGGCGCACGGTCTCGGCCTCGGCGGCGAGGGTCGCAGCCGCAGCGTGGTCCCCGGCGCGCGTGGCGATCACCGCCTGGAGCAGAGCGCGGAGCGCGGGCGTCGGTTCCCCGAGGAACTCGGGAACGCGACCTTCCGTCCAGAGCTGCTTCCGCGAGAGGTCGGCGCGCACGAGCTGGCGGATGAGCGCGATGTTGGGCCCCGCCTGCGGCTCCTGCGTCACGATCGCGTCGAGGAGCTTGTCGGCCCGCTCGTGGTTCCCGGCGATGCACAGGAGTTCGCTGAGGAACCCCCGGCGCGCGGTGTCGAGCGGGTTGTTCCGCACCTCTTCGTTCATCGCGGCGATCGCCGCGGCGAGCTGTCCGGCGCGGTAGAGCTCTCTCGCGTCCATGGGAACCTTCCTCCGCCGGCTCAGCCGGCCTGGATGGGCGCGAACTCGGTCACGAGACGCACCGCCGAAACGAGATTCTCCACCTGGAAGTGTGGCTTCAGGTGGACGACGCAATCGTAGCAACCGGGCCGCCCGGCGCGCTCGCGAACCTCGACTCGTCCTTCGGCGAGCGGCTTGCCTGCGCGCTCCGCCTCCGACGTGTCCTCAGTGCGCGTGCAGTACTTCCCGAGCCAGCCGTTGAGCATCGCCTCGCAGTCCTCCGGCGACGCGAACGATCCGACCTTCTCGCGCCCGATCAGCTTCAGGTGGTGCGCGAAGCGCGACACGCTGAGGATGCACTGGAGCGACGCGGAGAGCCGGGCGTTCGCCGTCGCCGCGGCGGTGTCGAACTTCCGCGGAAGCTGGATCGACGGCACGCCGAAGATGACGAGGTCGCCGGTTTCGCGGTTCCTCGTGAGCGAGATGAACCCGAGGTCTCCGAGGTTCTGCCCCAGCCGGTCGGTGACGGCGACGTCCGACGGAGCCCGTGGGACGAGCCCCGGACTGTCGGTCTCGAACGAGGGCCGCGGGAGACCGGGCACGACGCCCCCGCCCAGACCGTTGGAGGGCACGCCACGGATACCCGCTGGCCAGCCGTGGTCCTGGAACGAGCGCACGACCGCGCAGCCGACCGCCCAGACGCCGGTGCCCCAGAGCCACGACGACCCGCTCGGGTCCGACACGTCCTCCGCGTAGCGGAACGCGTCGCGCCGGGTGCCGTCGTCGGCCCACGGCTCGCGGAGCAGCACGCGCGGCATCGTGACGCCGAGGAAACGCGCGTCCTCCGAGCGACGGAGCGTGTTCCACCGGAGGTACTCGGTCTGCTCGAGCGCGCGGTGCAGATCGGGGACGAGGTCGAGTTCCCGGAAGCTGTCGATGCCGAGCAGTGCCGGGGCACCTCCGACGATGAACGGGGCGAACGAGGCCGCCGCGACGTGCGCGATGCCGTCGAGGACCGACACGTCGTTCGTCGGGTACCCCGGGCCCGGGCGGTGGCGGACCTCGTAGTCGCCGAGCAGGATGCCGTACGGCTCGCCGCCGGCGATTCCGAACTCCGACTCGTAGACCGCGCGAAAGAGGGCGGTCTGGTCGAACTCGGCAGCGCGCTCGAAGTCACGTGCCAGGTCGCGCCACGTCGCGTCAAACACGCGGATCTTCATCGGCGGCGCGTCGTCGCCGCGGGCCGGGTCCACCTGGTCCACGAGGGTTCGCAGGCCGAGCCAGGTCGCCTCGAGCCGCTGGAACTTCGGGTGGTGCAAGATCGCATCGACCTGTGCGCCGAGCGCCCGGTCGGTGGTGGCGACGTCCACCGCCACGGCGCGCCGGAACGCCGCCGCGCCCATGTCCGCACGGCGCCCCGTGATCGAGAGCCACGCCGCGATCGCGCGCGCCGGGTCCTTCTCCGCGAGGAAGTCGTCGAGCGAGCGGTTCGCCAGTTCGCGTTCCGGCCCGGGCTTCGACGACAGCACGCGGGCGAGCAGATCCGGATACGGCGCCGCCCCCGCCGTGGGGGCGGGGGCGGGCCTGAGTTCGTCTCGTGCGGCGCCGCCGGGGGCGCCGGGAGGAGGATTCATCGGAGGATCAGCCGCCCGCCTTCGGGATCGACGCGACCATGCGCAGGGAGGCCGACAGCTCCTCCATCTGCAGCCACGGGCGGAGCCAGGCGACGGCGTTGTAGCTGCCGGGCTTTCCGGGGATCTCCTTGACCTCGACGCGCGCCTCGGCGAGCGGGTACTTCGCCTTCATCTCCTGGCTCGCGGTGGGGTTGGCGTTGACGTAGTTCATGATCCAGCGGTTGAGCCACGCCTCGGACTCGGCCACCTCCATGAAGGAGCCGACCTTGTCGCGTCCCATCACCTTCAGGTAGTGGGCGAAGCGGGCCGTGGCCATGATGTACGGCAGGCGCGCGGAGATCGCGGCGTTCGCCGTCGCCTCCGGCCGGTCGTACTTCTTCGCCTTCTGGGCGGTCTGCGCGCCGAAGAACACGGCGTAGTCCGTGTTCTTGTAGTGGCAGAGCGGAAGGAACCCGAGCTTCGACAGCTCGGCCTCGCGGCGGTCCGTCACGCCGATCTCGGTCGGGCACTTGATGTCCGGATCGCCGTCGTCGCTGCGGAACGTGTGGGTCGGCAGGCCGTCCACGCGACCGCCGCCCTCGGCGCCGCGGATCGCGACGCAGAAGCCAGACTTCGCGAACGAGTTGGTGAGGCGGGCGCCGTAGACGAACGCGGCGTTCATCCACGTGTAGCTGTCGTGCGCCACCGCGCCCGAGCCGACCTCTTCGAACGCGAACTCCTCGACCGGCTTCGTCTTCTCGCCGTACGGAAGACGTGCGAGGACACGGGGCATCGTCAGCGCGACGAAGCGGGAGTCCTCGGACTCGCGGAAGCTCTTCCACTTCGCGTACTCGACGCTGTCGAAGATCTTCTCGAGGTCGCGCGGCTTGCTCATCTCCTCGAACGACTCCATCCCGAACATACCGGGACCGGCCGAGGTGATGAACGGGGCGAACGCCGCCGCGGCCACGTTCGACATCTTCGTGAGCAGCTCGGTGTCGTCCGGGTGGTTCCCGAAGTGGTAGTCGCCGATCAGCGCGCCGTAGGGCTCACCGCCGGGCGACCCGAACTCGTTCTCGTAGATCTTCTTGAAGAGCTGGCTCTGGTCGAACTCGACGGCCGAGTCGAGGTCCTTGAAGAGCTGCTTCTTCGTGACGTTCAGCATCCGGATCTTGAGACCCGAGCCCGTCTCGGAGTTCTGGACGAGGTAGTGCAGACCGCGCCACGTGCCCTCGAGCTGCTGGAACTTCGGGTTGTGCATGATCGCGGCGAGCTGGCCCGAGATGGCCTGGTCGATCGCGCGGATCGCGGCGTTGAACGTGGCCGTGAGGCTCTTGTTCCACTTGATCGTGCCCTTCATCGCTTCCGATGTGAGGGCGCGCATCAGATCCTCGGCGCGCGAGCGCTCGGTCTGCTTGGTGGCACCGATCGCCTGTTCGAGCAGGCTCGGCCCGGTCGACGTCTCGGCGCTCTGTTGGGGCTCCGGCTGGCGCTGACTCTCGCTCATGCGTCACCCCCGGTCTTCCCGGCTTCGCCGACCTCGCCCGCGAGCTTGTTCATGTCGGCCTGGTTGCGAAGCACCTTCTCGAGCAACGACTCAAGCTCCTCCGACCGGTCGGCCTTCGAGAGAAGGTCGCGCAGCTTGTCGCGCGTCTCCATGAGCTTGCGGAGCGGCTCGACCTGGGAAGCGACCCGGGCCGGTTCGAAGTCCGCCATCGAGTTGAACTTCAGGTTCACGCCGATCTCGCTGCCGTCCTTCTGCAGCGTGTTCTCGACCTTCATGTTGAGGCCGGGCGTCATCCGCGAAAGCACGTCGTCGAAGTTGTCGCGGTCGATCTGGACGAACTTGCGGTCCTTCATCGGCTTGAGCGGCGACGTGGGGTCGCCGGAGAAGTCGCCGAGGACGCCGACCACGAACGGAAGTTCGCGCTCGACGACCGCCCCCTCCGTTTCCACCTGGTATGCGATGTGCACCCGGGGTGCTCGAACCCTCGAGAGCTTGTCGTGAACGCTTGCCATTCCAGCCTCCAGAAGAGCGGTCCCGCGAGCGCGCCCATGCGCGCCCGGGGCACGAAGTGTCTGCGTACATTACGTCCGGGGACGCCCCGGACGGAACCTAATCAACCAGTCGGCGGCTTGCGTATTCCCATCACCTTGAAGAGCTCGCCGCGCACGGCGTCGTCGCCGATGAGCTCGGACAACAGGTCCGGCAGCGGGAGACGGCCCCATCGGACGGCCTGCTCCAGCGAGTACGAGATCGGCGAGTGCGGCTCCGTGCGGCGGAACCACTCGGCCACGCGATCGAGTTGGCGGAACGCGTCGTCGCGGTTCCGGATCTCGCCGCTCTCGCGCGAAACCGAAGAAGCGACCGCCTGGCCGCCGGTCGCGGCCGCTGACGACTGAGCCGCGTCGCCCGCGGGCGCCTCGGCATCGGCGGGAACCTCGTCCAGGATCAGACCCGACGTGACGAAGCCGAACGACTCCGCGAACTTCATGAGCGCGTCGCGGATGTTCGAGCTCGGCGGCGAGGCCGAGCCGGCCTTCCCGTCGAGGGCGGTGCAGAGGCTCCCGTACTCCGCCTGCGCGGCGGCGAGGTCGTCGCGGAGCCGGCGGTAGAAGGCGATCCCGGATTCCGCGACGGCCTTCTCGAAGTCGGGCAATGCCACGGCACCGGCGTCGATGCGCTTCTGACGCGCGTCCATGTCGGCGATCTTCGCGACGTCGAGCGCCTGCTCGTACTGCCAGAGCGCGTACGGTCCGGTGCTCGCTCCGTCGGTGAGCGGGAGCGCGCGGATCGGTCCGATGAGCGTGCCCTCGGCCTCGTCGCCGTTCAGGCCCGCGAGCGGGGCGACGAGCGACTCGACACCCTCGGCGGCGGCCGACGGCCAGAGACCGTCCCAGTGACGCTCGACGAGCTCGCGGGCGACGCGGAAACCGTCGCGCAGGCCGGCGAGGCCGTGGATGCGGACGAGCGCCTCGATCATCCAGGCGACGACCTCCAAGTCCTTCGCCTTCGAACCGAGGATGTCGTTGCCCTGGTCGAGCACCGTGCGCCAGTCGGGCTCCTCGGTGGCCGACTCCGGGTCGCGGATCGCGGCGCGCTCCGCGGCGCGGGCCGCGTTGCGGGCGTCCTTGATCCGGTAGTAGGCCGACTGCGGGGAGTCGTCGGTGCGCAGGTCGGCGCCGCACGGCAGGTCACCGGGGATCGCCGCGGCGAGCGTCTCGACATCGAGGACGGGCTCGGACCCGTGGAGACCATTGCTTTCAGGCACGGCGTTCCTCCTGGGCGGGCTTCGTCGTCCGCGAACAGGCATCGTCCACCATCCGGCGGAGGTCGGCCTCCATTTCCCGGTGGATCCGCTCGAGCTCGGCGATGAGGCGCACGGCCTCGTCGTGGTCGCGCGTGCGGCGCTCGAGTTCCTCGACCGCCTCCGGCGCGGGCGAACGCACATGTGAGACGTTGCTTCCGTCGGCGAGGAGCACGACGGGCGTGGGTCCGCCGGCGTCGATGCGCACGACGCGCCCCGGCATCATGGGCCGCCGAACGAGCTCACGTACACGATCCGCGAGCACGCGCGGCGTCGGCACCACCTCGCCGGTGACCACGTCGGCGGTGCCCGGCTCGGACTCCGCCACCGGTTGCGTGGCGGGTTGCGTCACGGGAAGGATGCCGTCCGTCGGCAGCAGCATCATCGGCTGCGGATCGGTGATGGGCTCGGCCTCGTACACGCGGCCGGTCGGCACGTCCCGGACCGGCACGTCGCGTCCCGGCACGTCGCGGACCGGTGCGTCGCGCCCCGGTGCGGCACGGTCGGAACCATCGGTCTGGGGCCCGGGCAACGGGGCCGCGATGCCAACGATCGTCACGGGGTCGGAGTTCCCCAGCACGACCGGTCCGGTCGCCATCTCGCCGGGCGTCCAACCCTGGGCGCCGGTCTCGAGCACCGTTGCGCAGGACGGCGGCCGCGCGC
Organism: Planctomycetota bacterium; assembly: GCA_021414065.1. Classification (GTDB taxonomy): domain Bacteria; phylum Planctomycetota; class JAJSAM01; order JAJSAM01; family JAJVHW01; genus JAIOPE01. The sequence goes on along the minus strand of JAIOPE010000106.1, from coordinate 11,285 downwards.
CCCACGCGCGCTGGAAGCGCTCGAGGAACGATGCGTCGGCGGCGCTCGTGGGCGCCACGCGGAACCCGAGATGATCAGCGGCGCGGTAGTCGGCCGTCGGCGCGAAGAGGAAGCTGAAGTCGTCCCGCGCGAGCGGCCGGCGGAACTCGAACACCGAGGAACCGTCGGCGCGCGCGCTGCGCACAACGAGTGCAGCGTCAAGCGTTCCGAGTCCCAGCCGGTCGTGCAGGACGTGGAGCCACGTCGCGCCTTCCGCCAGCGGGTCGGCGGATCCGTGGAGAGGCATCCGCAGCGCGAACCGGGGGTCGGCCGTGCCGCCCAGGTTCTCCGCGAACCAGATCAGATCCTGCACGTGGAGGCCGACGGGCACGAAGTCCTCGCGGCGGAACTGCGCGGCCTGTGCGCGGTCCACGTACGCGCGGTTGACCGCCCGATCCTCGGGCGGCGTCGGCGCGTTCGCGTCCCGGAAGCACGCGTAGACCTCGGCCTGGCGCGGCGCCGCGGCGACAGCCGTGCGGAGCTCTCGCATCGCCCGCCACACGCCGTCGGCGGCGACGAGCGCGCGTGGGCCGTGACGGTCCACGAATCCGCCCGCGAGCGACGTGAAGATCGCGAACGGGAAGCGACGGCCCGCGGCGTCCTGGCTCGGCCAGAGCAGAGCCGCCAACGTGCGGCGCGCGCCGACCGGCTGCCACAGCATCTGCAGGACCTGGTCGGGCGCGAACGACGGCACGACCGACGCGGCCGCGCCCTCCTGGAGCCAGGTCACGAACGCCTCCGCCTCGGGCGAGTCCGCTCCGGAGCTGAGGAAGTCGCCGTAGACCGGGAGCTTGCCGAAACAGCCGATGCGCGACGGCGCGGCGCGGGACGCTCCGAACAGCGCCATCAGCGCCGCTCCACGATCTCGACGCAGTCGCCGTCGAAACGGGCTCCTGCGGCGGGCTTCTGCGGATTCATGATCTGCCGAAGGAGGTCCGGGTCCGACGCCTCGACCTGGAACGTCGCCGGCACGGACGTCGCATACTCGCCGCGGCCCTCCCAAGTCAGCGACGCGAGGCCGCCCTTGCCGGACGCGAGCGCGTCGATCAGGCAACTCGGGCCGGTCCAGTCCACGAACACCGCGCGGCGGTCGCCCTTCTCGCTGACCATCGAGATCCGGAAGTGCGAGCCGCGGCCGGGCGCCCATCGGACGCGCCAGGTCTCGGTGCCCGACGTCTTCCAGATCTGCCGCTGCGCCTCGCGGCCGCCGTCTTCCTGGTACTCGAGCTGGATGTACGGGAGGCGCACGCCCTCCTGCTCGTTCTCGCGGTAGGGCACGCGCCTGCACGTGAACGTGAAGTCCATGCCGCGCGTGATCTCGTTGCGGAGCTCCAGGCTGGTGCGCAGGTTGCCGCGCACCGCGCGGAACGACGCGCCGACCCGCATGCGGCGGCCCGGCTCGAGGGCGAGGTCGGGGCCGAAGAGCGCGGCGAGGTCGGTCGTGAGTGCGGCGAAGTCGCGCTGCGCCGTGGCCGCGCGCTCCGGCGACGCATCGGAGACGGCCGCCTGCAGGTCCTTCCGGATCGGCTCCCACCGCGCGCGGAAGTGTTGCTCGACGCGGCGCACGACCTCGTCCTCGCAGTCGCCGATCGCGTCGAGGAGATCCTTGCGCGCCGCGGTGTCCGGGGCGTCGGCCGCGGTGGCGCCGACCTCGCGCGGCCACCACACCGGACGACCGCCGGCGACACCGAGCTCGCCGGCCAGTTTGTCGAGCCCGCCAGCCTGCGGCTGCCAGCCCTCGCGGGCGTAGAGAGGCGCCACGGTCGCGACGACGTCGGGGTAGCGGTCGAGGAAGAACTCGTAGCGGGGGCGTAGCGGTTCGACCAGCGCCCACGCCTCGCGGGCGACCGGCTCCGACACCGTCCCGCGGAGCGACCCGTCGAGTTGGAACTCACCCCAGGCGGCGGCGAGCTCGGCCGACAGCTTCGACACCTGACCGCCGGGCTGCACCCAACGGGCGAGGTGGACCCATCGGTCCGTCGCGGAGTAGCGCGCGATCCGGCGCACGCGTTCGTCCCAGACGTTGCGGGCCTTGTCGGCAATCAGCTTGAACGCAGACACCGCCGCCTTCGCGGCCGCGGTGCGGCTCGACGGCGCGACGAACCGCGACGGCTCCGCACCCTCACCCCACGCGTGGGCCGAGAGGAGTTGCGTCAGGTCGTAGGTGAGCGACGCTCGGGAGTACTCGCCGTCGTCGTCGCGGTTCTTCACGACCTTCCAGCGGGCGAGCCGCCGGAACGTGCCGTCTTCGTCTTCTTCAACGAAGAACCGGTAGAGCACGTTCCTCCGGATCATCGGCTCGATCAGCTCGACAGCCAGCCCCGAACGGCGCTCGTCGGCGCGGTACGCCTCGGGCGTCTCCGCTCCGGACAACGCGACGAGATGGGGTTGCACGCGCGAGAGCCACTCGCGCTGCCCTTCGGAGACGCGAGCATCCATCGCGGCGAGCGCGTCACGGATCGACTGTGCGCGCTCCGCGGTCCACGGGCGCGCGGTCATTGCGGGCACCGAGTCTGCGAGGCGCCGGAGTTCCTTCGAGACGGCGTTCAGCGCGGCACGGGATGCCGCCTCGCCGGTCCCCGGCGCGCCGGGCGCGGGCTTCGTCGCGCCGACGTCGATCCAGCGCCGCATCGACGCGACGCCGTCCCACGCGGCGAGGTCTGCGTCGGCGACGAGCGGACGGTCGCCCGCGCCGAGCGCGGCGAGACTCGCCGCGATCCCGTCGAGCAACGCGCGCTGCGCGGCGTCGAGTGCCGACGGGCCGGCGACGGCGCCGCCTCCGTCCGCGGCGTCGGCGAGGGTGCCGATCGCGCGGCGCAGGTCGTCGGCCTCGGCCGGCGCGGCGAGCACCTGGTCGAGCACCCGACGGCACGTCGCGATGAAGTTGTCGCGGCGCTGCGCGGCGTACGACGCACGCGACGCTGCGTCTCCCTCGATGCGGTCCACCGCGGCGCCCGCGGCCTTGCAGTACTCGGCGGCCTTGCGACGGAACGCGTCGTGCACCGCCTGGATCTCGGCCGTGACCTCGTCCGGCAGGCCGCGGTTGCGCCAGACGACGTCGAGCAGGATGCCGACGCCGGGGTCGGCCTTCTTCCGCTTCTTCCCAAGGACGCCGTCGGTGCGCAGGCGGTCCGCGCGGGCTTCGAACGCCGCGACCTGATCCTTCGGGAAGAAGCCCTTCGGCGCGTGGTCGGCGGGCGCGACCGCCGCCGACTTCGGCTCGTCCTTCTTGCCGTCGGCGGGCGCGGGGGTTTCGTCTTCCTCGTCGTCGGGGGAGGCGGGGTCGGCCTTCGCTTCGGGGTCGGCGGCGTGACGGAGCGCGGCTTCGACGAGGCGGAACTCGCGCTCGACGGCCGCGATCGATGCGACGCCGGCCTTCACGTCCACGCCCTCGGCGTCCTTGCGGTACCCATCGACGAGCGGGCGCAGGACCTTCTCGACGTAGACCTCGCGCTGCTTCTCCTGCAGATCGAGCCGCAGGCTCTTCTGTTGCGACAGCCCGAGGTTCCGGCGGTTGTCGTCGGTGGCGAGGCTCGCCGCGCGCCAGAGCGCATCGCACTTCGAAGCCGACCCGCCCTTGCCCGCGGCCACCTCGTCCACGTGCGTCTCGATCACCGCGAGTTCGCGCGATGCAGCGAGCCCGAACGCAACGATCGTCAGGAGCGCCAGGACTCCGAAGCTCGCGCCGATCAGGTTGAGACCGAGACGCTTCGTCCGACCGCGCTCGACCTCGCGCTGCGTCGTCCACGTCATGCCTTGGTCGCGGACGATCCGCTCGTGCATGAGGTCGCGGACGAAGTACGCGTTGCGGATCTGGTTGCCCATCGCGTCGGCGTCCACGCGCGGCGCGCCGAGGAGTTCGCGCACACGCGTCGCCGCCCGCTGGAGCGGCGTGCCGACCTGCGTGGCGCTCGTGACGTAGACCCCGCGCAGGAGCGGCATCTCCTGATACACGTTGGGCTCGAAGATCCGCTGGAGCATGCGATTCAGGGGATCGCCGAGTCCGGAGACCTCGTCGGGGAACGCATAGGCGGCCGGACGGTCGCGGAGGGCCGCCTTCGCGACGAGTTCGGGGCGGAGCTCGCGCAGGCGGTGGACCATCAGGCGGAACCGGCGCTCGAAGTCGCTCGCGTCGTACCGCGCGCCCTCGCCCTGGTCGAGCGTCCAGCCCATCATCTGGGCGCGCTGCGCGGCGTCGAGACCGCCGAAGTACTCGGCGAACCCGCCGACGAGGTCCACCTTCGTGAGCACGATCCACACGGGGAAGTTCACGCCGAGGTGGTCGATCAGTTCATCGAGGCGGGCGCGGATTCGGCGGGCCTCCAGGTCTTGATCTTCGAACGAGCGCTCGACGAGGTCCGAAGCGGGGATCGCGACGATCACGCCGTTCACGGGGGCGCCCGTGCGGTGCCGGCGGACGAGGTCGAGGAACTGCGCCCACTCCTCCGCGCTCTCGTCGGAGATGTAGCGGCCGGCCGTGTCGAGGAACACGCCGATGTTCGAGAACCACCAGTCGCAGTTGCGCGTGCCCTGGAGGCCGCGGATCGCCGCGTCGCCGACCGGGAAGTCGATGCCGGACTGTCGCAGGAGTGTGCTCTTGCCGCTCGCCGGCGCGCCGATGATCAGGTACCACGGAAGCGCGGCGAGCGCGCGACCGCCGCCACCCGCCACGGCGGTGCCGCGGAGCTTGGCGACGCTCTCTTTCCACTGCTTGCGGAGCGCCTCGATCTCGCCGCGGCTGTCGCGTCCGGAGCCCGCAGCGAGTCCGTCCTCGAGCCCAGCCGCCTTGGACCGGCGCACGAGCCACGCGACGAGCAGGACGCAGAGGCAGACGACGAGCGCGACGGCGAACGAGACGAGCGCCCAGTCCCGCGGGATCGGGTGTTGCTCGCGGAGGATCTCACCCACCGTGTAGGCGATCGTGGCGACGAGCAGAGCCACCGTCAGGGCGGCGATCAGAGCAACGACGGTGCGGTTCACCGGGCCTCCTCTTCGTCGCCGGTCGCCTCGACGGATTCGACGCGCTTCACGGCCTCGTCCACGCGCCGCGCCTGGCCGGCCGAGAGGAGGAACCACACACCGACGGCGAGCGCCGCGGCGGTCGGGATCGGCCACCACCAGAACAGGCGACGATAGAGAATGCGCCCCTTCGGAGCGTCGCGGTACGCCTCGTCCCACGCGCGGGACTGCGAACGCCCCTGCGGGAGCAGGATCTGCGTCGCGGCGCTCACCACCGAGTCGAGTTCGCCGGGCTGCGCGTTGCGGCAGCGGCCGCGGAAGCCGAGTCGCAGGCAGGTCGCGTAGACCTCCAGCGCGCCGAGCACCTGCTCGCGCAACGCAGGGTCCTGCACGCCGCCGAGTTGCTGGCGCAGCCGGGCGAGGCGGTCGAAGAACTCCTGCCCGGCGAACGAGGTGTTGAAGTGCCGCAGCTCGAGCAGGTGGCTGTTCCACTGCTCGGCGTGGTCCCAGTCGCCATGGAGCGCGAGGTCGTCGCAGAGCGCCACGGCCGCGTACTTGGCCTGCTGGTAGAGCGTCGGATCGATGCCGGCGGCGCGCGCCTGGGCGTCGGCACCGGCGATGAGATCCTCGATCGTCCGGTGGAACTGCCCCGGGTGGAGCCGCGCGCGCGTGGTCTCGCTGTGGAACGCAGCGATCGCCAGGAACAGGCCGCGGAACGCGCCGGTCATCTGGGCGCGCCCGGAGGCAGGATCAGCGGCCGAATACGACATACGCCTCCATCCCGAGATCCGGCGCCGCCTGTCCGGGCGCGAGCCCCTCGGTCGCGAAGTGGACGACGAGCGTGCGTTCGCGGACGACCGCTTCCCACTCCGCCTGCACCTCGGCGCGCCCGGCGGCGTCCGACTGCAGCCGGTAGTAGATCGCGCCGGCACGCGCCGGAAGCACACGCGGCTTCGGGCACGGCAGGAGCGGCACGCCGTACTTGCGCTGCACCACGGTGTTCGAGATGCGCGTGGCTGCTGCGACTTTCACGTGACCGCTGCGGTACCAGTCACGTTCCGGCCCGGACGGGTCGGGATTGGTGAACACCACGTAGAACTGATTGCGCCCGGCGAGGATCTCGGGGTCGAGCCCCTGCGCGCCGACGGCGAGTCCGCCGAAGGGAAGCGTGCCGCGCGTGAGCGGTATCCGCCGGAAGTTCGCCGCGAGCTGATCCTGCCGCAGGAGCGAGAGGACTGCCGAGGAGACGAGTTCGAAGCACTCGCCTGCCTCGAGGTGGTTGTAGAGCGGCACGTTCGGCGCGCCGGCGCCTGCGCAGAACGTGGAGAACTGTCCGAGGAACCCGCACAGCATCAGATACGCGTCGGCCGGGTGGACGAGACCGCCGTCGGCGGCGTCGCGCAGGTGCGGAAGTGCGCCGCGCAGCACGCCGAGCTTCAGGAGTTGGACGAGCTCCGCCTCCGACGCGTGGCCGGCGAGGAAGTCCGCAACGGTCGCCGCGGATGCGAGCTCGGCCGCCTTCGCGGCGGCCTCGGCGTACACCTCGCGCACCATGGCGTGCGCGCCGCCGGAAGCCGACAGTCGGAGCGCCGGCGGGGCGTACCCCGGCGCGAGACGCGTCAGCGGCAGGCCCACGGCCGGGGCGGCGAGTCGCGCGATCGGGATCGTCTCGAAGCCGTCCATGCGGTCGCCTTCGAAGAAGATGCGCGCGTTGAACTGCAGGAAGTGGACGTCGGTGAGGTTGCGGCCGGTCGTGAGGTCGGCGACGGTGCGGGTCTCGCGCACCCAGCGCGGCGGGTCGAGGTCGTCTCCGTCGGGCTCGCGGACGTTCGGCTCGTGCTCACGGACCCGGCGGACGCCCGCGTAGACCGTGAGCCGACTCTCGGCGACCTTCGGGATCTCGCGCGGTGCGATCCGCGCGTTGCCGTCGCCACCCGAGCGGAAGACCAGGAGATCGCCGGAGGGCAGGAGGATCTCCAGCGCCCGGACCTCGAACACCCCGTTCTCGAGTTGCAGCGGGTCCACGTCGATGGTCGCGATCCCCCACCGGTGCGGAGCCGCGCAGCTCACGTGGCGGGCGGCGAGCGAGAGCGCGCCAAGTGCCTGCTGCTGCAAGTGGTGGGGCTGGAGGAAGAGTCCCTCTTCCCAGAGCACGCCCCGCGGCGTCGGTTCCATCGAGTGCCTCCGGTCGGTCGGCCCCCGGGGCCGAAAGGGCTCCGGAAGGGCGTCGCATCCTACCCCGGCCGAGAGCGAGAGCGCGACCTTGGAGGCGTGGGGTGGTTCACCGCCTCCGGGTCAGCCGGTCTTTGGGTCAGCAGGACTTCGAGTCAGCGGATCGTCGGATCAGCGCGTCGTGCCGGGCTCGACGGTCTGCGTACCGAGCGTGAACACCACCGAGTGGTCCGGCCGGCCCGGCGTGTAGCCCGCGTGCTTCGCGCAGTCGAGCGGCACGAGGATCTTGCGCGCCTCGGGGTAGAGCACGGCGATGCCGACGTGCGTGTACTGCGAGTCCTCGTCCACGCGCAGGACGACACGCCGTGTGGACGCCGGCTTGATCCAGCTCGAGTCGGTGACGAAGACCCGGCCCATGCCCTGGCGCTCGAACGCCTCGACCCCTTCCGACTCCGCGAGCGCGTCGGCGCGGGCGCTCTCGAACATCGCCTTGTCTCGCACCGCCCACACCTGGAACCGAACGTGCTGCGGGCCGACGCCCGCGTCGTTCAGCGTGGGGGCGGAGAGCAGGTCCACGACGAGGCGGTCTTCCTTCGCGACGCACGGGCTGCTGCAGCCGGCGAGTGAGCCGGCGGCCGCCAGGAAGAGGGCGAGTGTGGCGCTGGTGTGGTTCATGGAGTCCTCCTGCGAGCTGCACTGGAGCCGGATGCGAGGTTGCGCCGCACGTGCTCCTGGAACACCGGATCGTAAAGGCGGGCCACGAGCTCCGCGACTCCTGAACGGACGCGGCTCATCAGATCCTCGAGGCGGCGCTGCTGCGCGGCCGAAAGGTCGAGTTCCTGCTTCACGCCGACCTCGACGGTGGCGAGCAGGCGGCGGCTCCCGTCCTGCGCGGACCGCGCGTGCGCCTCGACGAGCGCGCTGACCGCCCCGCCGAGCGTCGCGCGCAGTGAACGGAGCACGAGGATGGCCTCGTCCACCCGCTGGCGTGCGCGCGGGTCGTCCTGCGCGGCGGCCGCGATTGCCTGACGCACCATCCGCTGGAGGTTGCGCTGCTCGGCCGCGAACTCCTGGCCTCCGAGTTCCGCGATGGCGGACATCGTTCCGGAGAGCGTCTCCAGCCCCTCCACGAGCAGCGTGCGCACGAGCTCGTAGCCCGGGTCGCCGGCGCCGGACGAGGGGACGTTCGCCATCGCCGAGCCCGCGACCGCCTCGCAGATCCCCCGCCACACGGGGCCCTCCTCGACGGGCGCCGCCGCCGCCGGACGACGCGCCGCCTCCGCCTTCGCAAGCTGCTCGCGAAGCGCTGTGCCATCGGCGTCGAGCCGCTCGATGCGCGCCGCCGACGACGCAAGCTGCCGCTCGAGCTCCCGGATGCGGAGGTCGCGCGGGTCGGGAGCGACCTCCTGCCGGACCGGTCCGGTGTCTCGCGCCGGGGCGCCCGGAGGGACCGCAGCAGTCACCGGACGGGACACCTGACGCGACGGCGACCCGCCCGCGCGCGGCGCTGCGTCGAGCGCGGCACGAATCCGGCGGACGCGCTCGAGGAGCGCCTCGGCGGGCGCGCAGAACCGACCGCGGTCCGGGTCGAGCCGTGCGTCAGCGCAGAAACTCGCGGCGCCGCCCCGCACGACGCAGGCGGCGATCGTCGCGAGCACCTCGCTCCACACCGCAGGCGGAATCTCGCCGCGGTCGCCTGTCTCGCCGGGAAGGAAGCACACGTTCACGTCGGCGAGCGCACGGTCGAGCGGCGGAGTCCGGCAGAGCGTGCCGACGACGCGGACGAGTTCGTCGAAGGCGGACCGGCCGTCGGACGCGCGCACGGCGCGGGCGAACGGCGTGAGCGCCGGAAGCACGTCTGCGACGAGCGTCTGCATCGACTGCCGGGCGTTCTCGAGGACCGCGCGCAACAGCAGCATCCCCAGCGAGTGAATGTCGTACCAGGCGCCCCATGTGCGGAAGACGGCGGCCGAGCCGAAGAGCGCGTGGTCGCCGGACGCCGTGCGCAGGTCGAGCACCTGCGCAGACGTGAGCCGCGCGGGGAAGGCGCGGAACGTGGAGCGGCCGACCTCGATGCGTTCCGTGTCGGGTCGGCACCAGAGCGCAACGCCTTCCCATCCCCGCGATGTCACGGTGATCCGCACACGGTCGGAGGTCTCGAATCCCTCGGAGTCGAGCGGCAGGCCGACGACCGACAGCTCGCACTCGACCGCGTGCGTGGCGGGGTCCTCCCAGACGCGACCGACGGTGATCTGCACCGGCGCGGGGCGCGCGAACCGGAAGCCGCCCTCGTGGACGCCGGTGCCGTCGGGCGGGGCGGTCGCGACCGGCTCGGCGACGCGAACGATGTCGGCGTGAGCCCACGGCGCCACGGCGTCGGGCGGCGGGAGCCAGATCGGCGGACCGGGCGGCGGCGCGAAGAGGTCCTCGATCATCGCGCTGCGCATTCCGCCGCGGAGGACGACGTGCGGCGTCGCTGCGAAGAGGTCCAGCGATGCGACGCTGGTAGGCCCGAGCGCGAGGTGCGGCTGCCCGTGCGTCCGGTGGTACTTCACGACCTCCGCTACGACCGCTTCGAAGAGACCGAGCTTCGAAGTGAGCGACGTGCGTCGGTCCGCGGCCTCGGCGCGTCCAAACACGGTGGACTCGAGCGCTTCGCGTGCGAGGCGGCGGCCGGGGAGCGCCCACGTCTGCATGTGCCGCGTGCGGAACGCGGGCCACGGGGCACCGCCCAGGATGTCGCAGTGTTCGTCGAACGACGCGACGTCCTCGGCCGCGGCCACGGCCCGGAACGGGTGCATCGCCACGGGCGCGAGACGTCGCGAAGCGAGCGGCGCCTGGGGCGACGCTGCGGCCCCGGCCCTCGCGAAGCACTTCGACACCTGGTCGCAGCCGATGCACGGGAAACGGCCGCGCTGCGCCGACGCGACCGGGTCGCCCGTGGCCGCGCGCTCGACGACGCCCCCGAGTTCCTTGGCGAACGCTTCCCACGAGCCGACGTCGGCCGCCGCGCCGCGCGGCAGTTCTCGCATCGCGGTCCAGAATCGCGGACGCGACGTCGTTCGGACCGACTCGACGTCGTAGAGGAATCGAGCGCGCGTCGTCGCCCAATCGGGGAGCCGCAGGCGCGCGAGGAGTTCGGCGTCCACGCAGTCCGCGAGTGTGCCGAGACGACCGGACGACGGCGACGGCGCGTGGAACAGCACGCCCTTCTCACGGCAGACGATGAGCGGTCCGAACGCTTCGTAGCCGACGCACGGTCGGCCGTCCGGCGTGGTCTCGGCGTCCACGGACGCCGCGATCGCGCGCCGCCGCCAGATCGCGTTCAGGACGGTGTTGTGGACACCGCCCCAGGCGGCAGGGAACGACTCCGGCTGGACCTCGTCCCGCTGGATTTCGATCAGGCAGGTCGTGCCGTCGGCACGGCGGGCGCGGTAGGTCCGCGAGAACGCGTCTTCCGACACGGCGAGCACGTCGCCCGGGGCGCCCGGCGCGGGAGCGCCGGTGCGGTCGCGCCCCCAGACCAGGTCGATCGCCCCCGGGCCGAAGCCCGACGATGCGAATTCGGCTGATCGGCGGTCGTTGACGATCTCGGTCGGCTGTTCCAAGGCTCCTCTGGGTCAAACGCGATGCTACCCATCCCCCGGCGAATTCCGTGGGATGGCAGCGTCACTTCTTCGCAAGGATGAAGATCGTTCCGGTGACGACCGCGACGACCATGCAGATCACGCCGGCAATGAGCCAACCGCGCTGTGACGAGCCGCGGCGTGTCACGACCCGCGGCTCACCCCCCGCGGCCTTCGGTGCTTCCGCGGCGGGAGGCGGCGGCGGCGGGAGCTGAACCTGCGGCACCGCCGGCATCTGCGGCGGCGAGAAGATGTCCGGCATCGGCGGGGCGTGGAGTTGGGGCGCTGACGGGATCGACACCGGCGGCGGCCCGGCCCACGGCGCGGCGCCCGCGGGATCGGGGATCGACGGCACGTCCCAGTGAACCGGCGACGGAGGCAGAGCCGGCGCCGGCGCGGCGCGGGGGGTCTCCCATGCCGGCGGGGCGACCTGCCGCGGAGGAGCGGCGGCGCGCTCCGACATCGCGGCCCAGTCCTGGGCCGGCGTGG
>JAIOPE010000095.1 GCA_021414065.1 Planctomycetota bacterium | reverse complement strand
TCGAGGAAGTCGCGGTGGTCCGTGTCCGAGCGCGTCGCCTTGCACTTGGTCGAGAGGCTCGCGACTCTCTGGTCCGCGCCGGCCGCCTGGCCGACGACGAGCACCGTGAGCCCGAGGCCGATGACGAGGCCCACCACGAGCGGCACGCCGAGCACCGTGCGTCCCGCGCCCTCGCCACGACTTCCGTTGCTGCTCATGGATGTTCTCCGATTCCCAGTTGCTCGCGCGAGGCCGACCGAAGCCGGTCCTGAGTGGCCTCTCTGCGGGGAACAACGACCGCCGTCGCCGAGGAATGCCAACGATCTTGGAGGTTCCTTCCCCTTACCTCCCAGCGCCCGGAGGCCGCCGCTCGATTCCGACTGCCCGCGCGACTCGCTTCGGACGCAGACCATGCGCGCGCCGAGGGGCCCCGACGCGGATCCATCAGCGCGGCGCATGCGACGCCGACGGCCGGGGTGTCGCACGTCCAACACCAGGTCGCGAGCCCGAATCAAGGCAAACGATCGTGCAGAGGTGCGGAGACCGTGTAAGCCGCGCGCCACAGGCCGCACAGGGCGCTACGTCCGAGGATCGGCGTCCCGCACGGCGCGTCCAACGCCGTCGCCTGCCCGTCTATCAGCCGGCCCTGACCCTCAGGCGCTTTCACGCCCGCTGGCTTCGCTGACGCCAGCCCTCACACCCCGAGCCGTCACGCCCCCAGGTTGGCCAGCAGGCTCCCGAGCCGCGCGATTCGGTTCTCGAACTCGATGACGCGGTCGCGCTCGGCCTGGACGACCTCGGGCTTGGCGCGAGCGACGAACACCTCGCTCGACAGCTTGCCCCGGGCCTGCGCCAGGGACTGCTCGGCCTTCGCGATCTCCTTCGACAGGCGCTCACGCTCGGCGGCGACGTCGATCTTGCCGGCGAGGTCGATGAACACGTCGGCGAACGGCAGCACCTGCGACGCGTTGGCCTTCGGCGGCGCGGCGCCGCGCTCGACGCGGAGCGACGACGCCTGCGCGAGGCGCGTGATCTGCGCGGCCTGCGAACGGAGCGCGTCGGCGGCGCTGGCGCCGGCGTCGTTCGGCACGACGAGCACGTCCACCTTCTCCTTGTCGGACACGCCGCCCTCCTTGCGGAGGTTGCGGACCGCGCGCACGACGTCCTGCACCGCGGCCATTGCGTCACACGCCGCGGCGTCGGTGAAGGTCTCGTCGCCCCAGGCGGCCTTCGCGAGGTGCCCCTCGTGGCCGTGCCACGGGCGGAGTTGCGCCCAGATCTCCTCCGTCGCGTGCGGCGCGATCGGGTGGAGGAGGCGGATGACGCCCGTCAGCACATGGAGAAGCGTCGTGCGGGCGCCCTCGGCCGCAGCGCCGCCCTCTTCGAGGCGCGGCTTGACGAGTTCCAGGTACCAGTCGCAGAACGAGTCCCACGCGAACGAGTAGATCGTCTCGGCGGCGTCGTTGAAGCGGTGGCTCCGGAGCGACTCGGTGACGCGGCGGTGCGCCTTCGCGAACTCCGCGCGGATCCAACGGTCCTCGAGACGGAGCTCGGCGGCGACTGCGCCGGGCGTCCATCCCACGAGCGCCTTCGACTGCACGAAGCGCGACGCGTTCCAGACCTTGTTCACGAAGTTGCGGCCCATCTCGAACCGCTTCGGGTCGAGCTTCACGTCCTGGCCCTCGGTGGTCAGGTACGCCAGCGTGAAGCGGACCGCGTCGGCGCCATACAGGGCGATCATGTCCATCGGGTCGATGCCGTTGCCGGCGCTCTTCGACATGCGGCGGCCCTGCGCGTCGAGCACGGTCGCGTGGATGTACACCACGTCGAACGGGCAGCGCTGCTCCTCCGGCAGGTGGTCCATGAACGCATAGCCGGCCATCACCATGCGGGCGACCCACAGGTAGATGATCTCGCGCGACGTGAAGAGCTGCTGCGTCGGATAGAACGCCGCCAGGTCCTCGGTGCGCGCGGGCCAGCCGAGCGTGGCGAAGGGCCAGAGCCACGACGACGCCCAGGTGTCGAGCACGTCGTCGTCTTGCCGCACGATCGGCTTGCCGGTCGATGGGTGCGCCGAGCCGATCGCGAGGTCGTCGCGCGACGCGACGGGCACGCCGTCCTCGTCGTACCACACGGGGATGCGGTGCCCCCACCAGAGCTGGCGGCTGATGCACCAGTCGCGCACGTTCTCAAGCCAGTCGAGGTAGACCTTGGTCCACCGCTCCGGCACGAAGCGCAAGCGCCCGGTCTTCACCGCGGCGATCGCCGGCGCGGCGAGCGGTTCCATCTTCACGAACCACTGCTCGGAGACGATCGGCTCGATCGCGGTCTTGCTGCGATCGCTCACGGCGATGTTGTGGTCGATGTCCTGCACGCCGTCGAGCAGCCCGAGCGCTTCAAACGCCTCGACGACGGCCGTGCGGGCCTTCTCGCGGGTCAGCCCCTGGAAGCGGCCCGCGTTTGCGTTGAGCGTGCCGTCGGCGTTCAGGATCGACACGATGGGCAGGCCGAACCGCTGGCCACGCTCGTAGTCGCTCGCGTCGTGGCCGGGGGTGATCTTCACGGCGCCGGTGCCGAAGCCGCGCTCGATCGTCGGGTCGGCCACCACGGGGATCTCTCGGTCCACCAACGGGAGCAACACGGTCGCTCCGATCAGATCGGCCCAGCGCTCGTCGTCCGGGTGGACGGCCACCCCGGTGTCGCCCAGCATCGTCTCGGGCCGCGTCGTCGCCACCGTGATGAACCGGTCGGGCATCCCCTTCACGGGGTACTTCATCCGCCAGAGCTTGCCCTTCTGGGTGACGTACTCGATCTCGTCGTCCGACACCGCGGTCTTGAGAGCGCAGTCCCAGTTGACGAGCCGGGCGCCGCGGTACACGAGCCCCCGCTCCCAGAGACGCACGAACGCCTCCCGCACGGCGCGAGAGAGGTCGGCGTCCATCGTGAACTTCGTGCGGGACCAATCGCAGGAGCAGCCGAGGCGGCGGAGCTGACCGAGGATGCGGGTCTCGTAGAGCCCCTTCCACTCCCAGATCTGGCCGAGGAAGGCCTCGCGGCCCATGCCCTCGCGCGTCAGCTTCTTCTCCTGGAAGAGCTTCTTCTCGACGACGGCCTGCGTCGCGATCCCGGCGTGGTCCGTGCCCGGCAGCCAAAGGGTCTCGAACCCCTTCATGCGGTGGAACCGGACGAGCACGTCCTGCAACGTGTTGTTCAGCGCGTGCCCCATGTGGAGGGCGCCCGTGACGTTCGGCGGCGGGATCATGACGACGAACCGCTTCCCGTCGCGGGCTGCCGGCGACGAGGCGTCGGCGCGATTGACGTCGCGGGCCCAAGTCTCGATCCAACGGGGCTCGACGGACTGGGGGTCGTAGCGTGCGGAGAGTTCCTCGGTCATGGTCCCCGAGGTTCTACCGCGCTCCGACGTCCCACGATCGTAACGGAAGGGGGCACGCCGCGCAGGTTCGGGTACACTGACCGAGTCTTGCCAGGCAGCCAACCGGCGTTTGCGGCGCCGTGCCAGAGCCTGGGGAAGCGGTGACCGCCCCGTCGCACTGGGTCCGGACCCGTATGATTCGATGACTCGACGTTCTTGAACTGACATGACCGCACGCCCGCTCGGGCGCCACAGGGAGACTCAGATGCCCCGACTCCGCTCCGCCTCGGCGCTGTTCGCCGCAACGCTGCTGCTGTCTGCGCTCGCACCGGGCGCACTCGGTGACCAGGAAGCCCTCGGCAAGGGCACGTTCGTGCCCAGCGGGTCGAAGGTCACCGCCGAGATCGGGAACACGTTCCACCCGAACGACGACGTGGACGACTACACGGTGGACGGCTACTCGGGCCAGACGCTATCGATCGTCGTCGCCTCGCCGAAGTCGTCGGCGCTGATCCCGTTCGTGGACCTCATCCGGCCCGACGGGACGGTCGTGACGATCGCCGGCGGCGCGAAGATCTCTCCGGTGCCGGGCCCCTCGCTCAAGCCGGGGAAGACCGTGAAGATCGCCTACAAGTGCGACGTCACCGGCTCGTGGACGATCCGCGTGAAGGGCGGGTTCCCCGGGAAGCTCATCAAGGACAACCCCGCCACGCCCGACGTGAACGAAGGCGACGATCCCACCACGGACAAGATCGAGACGCAGCGGGTCATCTACGATTTCACGAACCCCCGCACCGCGGGCGCGTACACGCTCTCCGCGAAGTACGGCGCGCCTCCGGCTTCGGCGAACTCGAACGCCACGCCCGACGTGAACGGGCAGTACCGCTTCGTCGTGCCGGGTGCCGGCGGCACGTCGATGACCGCCAGCCTGACGTTCAAGGGCGGCACGCCGAGCTATCTGTCGCTGACGGACCCGTCGGGCCGCGCGCTTTCCGCGGGCGTCCCGTCCGTGAAGCCCGGCAAGTCCGTCACGATCACGAAGATCCCCATCCCGGCGGCGTCGCTGCTCGGCGGCTACACATTCGTGTTCCAGGCCGACCCGGTGACTCCGTCCACGAAGGTCACCTTCAAGTCGTCGCTCACGCTGCCGAAGGCGGCGAAGCCGCTCAAGACGGCGTTCGCGCGGGAAGAGCCGTCGATCATCTCCGTGAACCCCGCGCGCGGCGGGCCGAACATCCAGGTGGTGCTCGGCACGACGAACGTCGTCGATGAGGCGAACCCGACCGGCGCGCTCGCCGTCCGACTGGGGCGGATCCTGATCGATCCGGCCGACGTGGTCACGGTGCTGACCGGCAAGAACGCGTCGGTCCGGTTCACGACGCCGCCCGAAGACAAACTCCCCGAGGGCGACTACGACATCCGGGTCACGAGTTCCACCGGGCAGTCGGCCGTGCTCACCGGCGGCTTCGCCGTGGTGCCGCCCCCGGAGGCCTACACGATCGATCCGATCGTGGGCTCTGCCGCCGGCGGGTTCCCCGTGAACATCACGGGCGCGAACTTCAACGCGAAGCTGAACGGCATGAAGATCCGGTTCCGCAGCCTCACTGCGAGTCAGATCATCGAACCGCCGATCTCCTTCCCGCTCGGCTCGATCACGCCTTCGACGCTCCAGTTCCAGATGCCGCTCAACTTCCTGATCGCGGGCGAGTACGCAGTCCAGGTCCAGGACGTGGACACCCAGCGGTTCGCGGAACTCACGCAGCGCCTCACTCTGAGCAGCACCGCCGCGATCAACCGGGTCACGCCCGGACTCGTGCCCGTCCTCGGCGGCGAGACGATGTACGTCAGCGGGTCGAACTTCCTCTCGACGGACAAGGTCTTCCTCGAGCTCACGCAGGGAAGCGGCGGCGGCGCAACCCCTCCGCTCGACAACTCGGGCTACGAGGAGATCACCGCGTCGCAGACGACGTTCAAGAGCGTCGGGCTCCACCAGTTCGTGGCGCCCGTGCGAGCGAAGGGTGTCTACCGCGTGTACGTGCGCGACGTGAACGGCTACCAGACGCCGACGCGCTCCTTCGCGTACTACTCGTTCGCCGACTTCACCGCGACGCTCGGCATCGGCGGCGGCGCGGACGGCTTCGACGCATGGACGACGACGCTCGCGGACATGGACAAGGACGGCGACCTCGACCTGTTCCTCTCCCGCCGCGGCGGTGCGACCACGCTCGCAGCCACGTCGGAGACGCGTGTGCTCCGCAACGCCGGGAACGGCGCCTTCACCGACGTCACCACCCTCGCGATGCCCGCGGTCGTCGCCAACGAAGACGACTGGCGCGCGGACCGCATCTGGGTCACGGACATCACGCAGGACGGCTACCCGGACATCGTCATCGTGACGAACTCCGACAAGTACCCGCCGGTGGACACCAAGAGCCACGTACGACTCCTCGTCAACGAGAAGCGGATCTCCGGCGGGTCGTCCTCGGATCGCGCTTTCCGCGACCGCACGCCGGACCTGATGGCCCCCATCCGGACCATGTCGTACCTGTACGGCACGAGCGGTCAGAACGACAAGGACGCCTGGCGCGGGCTCGACATGTGGGTCGGCGACCTCGACCTGTCGAACGGCGGCATCCCGGAGATCATCATCACCACGGATCGCAAGGGCGCGAACGGTGTGGAGGGCTTCGAGAACTTCTACGTGTCGTGCACGCCGTACTGCGCTTCTCCGTACAGCGGCGGGTACACGTACAGCTTCTACTGGGGCAACACGCGTGTCTTCAAGTGGGACCCCGCCGCGCGCTCCGGCCTCGGCCGGTACAAGTACCAGCAGAGCTTCTTCCCTCGCAAGAGCGGCATCACGGTGCCGATCTTCAACCCGCCGCCCGGCGTCACCGTGCCGGTCTGCGCCAACTCCTGCCGCGGCAAGTTCACGCCGTTCTCCGGGCAGAAGATCGCGGTGGGTCCGCTCGACGGCGACGGCAAGCCTGACTTCGCCATCCTGAGCAACGCCGACGTCAAGCGCGAGGGCTCTCTCACGTCGTCGCTGCAGGTGGCGATCAACAAGGTCGGCATCGACGGCTCGAACATCTTCGACGTCACAGACAAGATCCAGAGCCTCGCAGCGTCCGACAACTTCAAGGCCGACGCCATCGCGATCGGTCAGCCCGGATATCCGGACGGCAACGGCTTCGGCGTGATCGCGATCGCGAAGGCCGACCCGACGGGTCTCACCGGTTCGACGTCGGCGCTTCGGTTGCTGCGTTTCAAGCCGTCCGTGCTGCCGAGCGATCCGGGCGACTTCCAGAACATCACGACGCAGACCTTGCCCGTGGCATCTGCGACCGACCGGTTCCAGGCGTCCGCGATCGGCTTCGCCGACGTGGACCAGGACGGCGACACCGACCTGATCACGGTGGCGAAGGCCTCGCCGAGCGGTTCGTCGAGCGCGTTCCGGATCTTCCGGAACGAGGTCGTCGCGAGCACCTCCGGCATCTTCACGCAGTTCCTCTCGGGCCTGATCGCGAACAACGTGAACAAGCCCACCGAGCACTTCGACGGGACTGCCATGACGATCGGTGACATCGACGGCGACGGAGCGCTGGACTTCGTGGTCTCTCGGTCGGTCACGGCCGGCGCGACCGCCCC
The DNA here is from genome assembly GCA_021414065.1 of Planctomycetota bacterium. Classification (GTDB taxonomy): domain Bacteria; phylum Planctomycetota; class JAJSAM01; order JAJSAM01; family JAJVHW01; genus JAIOPE01. Next base: position 34,610 of record JAIOPE010000095.1, on the reverse strand, counting down.
GCACACCAGGGCTGTACGTACCGACAAGTAGCCCGGACGCGAATCGTCACGGGGGAGGAGCACCCGCTCCTCCCCCGTTTCGATTCCGCGACGCCGGGATTGCGCGCGACCGACGGACTCTCCGACGACGAGGTGTCGGCGAGTGCAGCGGTGCGCGTGCATTCGCCGCGCTGAACCGACCGGGACGGGAGCGCAGTTGGTGGCCGTCCGAGAGCAAGTGACACGCTTGGCCACGCCGCTTGCGGTCGTCGAGTCGCGAACGAGCGGTGCATGAGAGTGCACAAGCCGCACACCGACTTCGCCGCTGCTACTCCCGTTTCGCCGAGACCGGCCGGCTGCTGCGTTGGGCTCGGCGCGCAACTCTCTCCGTGGAGTTGGCCCGTCTTGCAGCCGGCTCACCGGAGCGCAGCCGAGCGTGCTTACGGCGCGAGCAAAGCCGCGAGGCCCTGACCGCCCTGCACGTGGAAGCCGCTTCGCTCACACACGTACTCGCTGAACCGCACGGGAGCCCCGTCGTGGGGAGGGGCGTTGTCGGAAGTCACGACGACGATCGGCGACGGACGCTGGAGCAACGCGCGCGTGTCGGATGCGAGCACGCAGTCCGACGCGACGGCGAACGCGTACGCATCGCACTCTTCGAGTGCTCCGAGGATCGGGCGGACGAGTCGGGCGTCGGCAACGGAGATCGCGTCGCGGCGCCCCGCGGTGCCGGACGCCGCGGCGGCCCACAGCGGCGTCTCGGTGCGGACGACCACCAGGTCGGCCGTAGCAATCGCCGTAAGCGCTTCGGCCGCGAGCGCCTCGTCGTCGCCGTCCACGACGCACGCGCGCCAACCGAGTGCCGTGGCGAGTCCTGCGGTCACGCGACCGCGGCCGACGAGGACTGCGTCCTGTCCGGCGAGAGCGGACCGGAGCCCGCCCGCTACAGCCACGCCGCCGCCGTGGAACCACAGTGCGTTCGCCGGGTTCTGGAGCAGGTCCACGCGGACGTGGTTCACGTCGTGCGCTTCGAGCACGCGGCGGGCGGCGTCGAACCACGCGGGAATGCGACCTCGTGCGTCGAGCCCGGAGACGGCGCGCCGCCCGATCATCTCCCACGGCGACGAGGCGAACTCGGGCGGTCCGTCGGCGACCGCCAGGTTGCGATGCCCTTCGAGGCGGTGCAGCGCGACCCCCGGGAGAGCGGCGCGCGCGACATCGAGCAACGCCGTCGCGGCGGGCTCGTTGACCTTCCCGGCAGTCGGATCGGAGAGGCCCGCGTCGTCCATCGTCACGAAGTCCGCGCGCCACGCCGCTGACCCGGGGGGCACGACGACGCCTGCGCCGAGCGCCTCGATCGGCCCGAGCGCGGCGACGTCGCCGTCGAGACCGAGCAGTGCCATGAATCCATTCCACGGCGTGGACGCTTCGAGAACGAAGGTCCCGGCCCGTCCGAGGCGGGCCATCTGGTCGAGCCCGGGCGTCTCGGCGTCGGCGAGCGGCGTTCCATCCTGGGGCGAGGTGCCGACACGGTCGGCCGCGCCCGCGAGCACGAGAAGCACGCGCTTGCGCGGGGGTCCTGGGGTCTTCGCTGTCGCGGGGGCGCTCACCGCCGCAAGCTACCGGAACCGGGCGACGGACGCGGCGGCCTTCCGCCGACGGACTCGCGTGGATGGGCCACGCGCGGACCAGCGCCGACGGCGTAGACTCTCGCGCTTCCTGCTGGCTCTGCCCCGTCGCCCGTGTTCCGCGCCCCCATGCCGCCCCCACCCGCCCGGATGCCCCAGTCGGCCCCGATGCCCGGGCGCCGCCGTGTCTCGGTGTTCGTCGAGACGCCGCAGGGCTCGTTCGTGAAGCGCGATTGGGTGGACGGTCGCCTGCGCCTGAAGTACGTCTCGCCGGTGCGCTGCCCGTTCGACTACGGACACGTCGTGGGCGAACCGGCTGCAGACGGCCTCGGCCAGGACGGCATCTGGCTCGGTCCCGCCGCGCGCCCGCTGGACGTCGTCGAAGGCCTCGTCACGGCTGTGGCCCGATTCGACGACGGCGGCGTCGTGGACGACAAGTGGATCGTCACACCCGACGGCTCGTTCGCGTCGTCCGACGCCGACCGCATCGACCGCTTCTTCCGGATGTACGCCGTGGTGAAGCGACTGCTCGGCAAGCGGTCCAGGTACCACGGCATCGTGGCCGCCGACGGCGCGGGACGTGCATGACGGAGAACCCGCTGTCTCGGGGACCAGATGACCGCGTGCCGCGCGCCGACATCATCCTGAACCCGATCTCCGGCTCGTCGCGCGCGGCGGCGTCGCTCGCGCTGTTCCGCGCCGAGTTGGAGCGTGGCGGCTACCAGGTCCGACTGCGGCCCACCGAGCGCGCGGGGCACGCTCCCGACCTCGCGTTCGAAGCTGCCGCCGACGGCGCAGCGGTGGTCGTCGCGGCGGGCGGCGACGGCACCCTGAACGAGGTCGCCTCCGGGCTGCTGCGGGCGGGACCGGGCGCCCCGCCGCTCGCGGTCCTCGCACGGGGGACGAGCAACTTGGTGGCGCGCGAGTTCGGCGTGCCCTTCGATCCGGTCGGCGCCGCCCGCGTGCTCCTCGGCGGCACGGTCCGAACGATGGACACCGTGGGCATCCGCGCCGCAGGCTCGTCCGGGCCCATCACGAAGACGATGCTCGCGTGCGCCGGGGCCGGGTGGGACGCGCACGTCGTCGCGGCGCTCGCGGCGAAGCGAAAGGGCCACATCCAGGTCAGTACGTGGTTCGGGCCGATCGCGTCGGCGCTCCGCGACTACGACTTCCCCGTGTTCCGCGTCGATGCACCCGGGGAGCCGCCGCGCGAGGCGGTCCTCGCCCTGTTCCTCAATTGCCGGCCCTACGCGAAGTTCTTCACGCCCGCCCCGGCGGCGCTCCCTGGGGACGGACTGCTCGACGCCGTGCTGATCGCCCCCGACGGCCGGAGCCACCTCCCCCGCATCGCCTGGCGCGCCTGGCGCCGCACGCTCGCGGCGGATCCGTGCGTCACGGTCGTCCGCGCAACGTCGTTCCGCGTCGCCTCGGAACGCGCCGTGCCCTTGCAGGTGGACGGCGACCCGGCCGGCGCGACACCCGCGGACCTCATCGTCCGTCCCGCCACGCTCCGTATCCTCGTGCCCGGACCGGATCACCGCGGACGGCAGGGCTGATTCGTCTCGCGCCGGACCGCACCAACCCCGAGAGTTCCCGCATGGACCAGCCGACCGCGCCCGCCCGCACAGTCCGCCTCGACCTGCCCCGTGGCGGTTCGATCCCGATGGGCCGCGCCCACCCGCTCTTCCTCCTCGCCGGGCCCTGCGTCGTCGAGGGCCGCGAGAAGACGCTCACGATCGCGCGCATCCTGAAGGAGATCTGCGGCGAGCTCGGCGTCCCGCTCGTGTTCAAGGCGAGCTACGACAAGGCGAACCGGTCGTCGCACAAGAGCTTCCGCGGGATCGGGGCCGACGCCGCGCTGGCGATCCTCGAGGAGGTGCGCGCGGAGCACGGGCTCCCGCTCGTCTCCGACGTGCACGAGTCGGCGCAGGTCGAGCGCGCCGCGAATACGCTCGACATCTTGCAGGTGCCGGCGTTCCTCTGCCGTCAGACCGACCTGCTCGACGCGTGCGCGAAGTCCGGGCGCATCGTCAACGTGAAGAAGGGGCAGTTCCTGGCGCCCGAGGACATGGCGAACGTGGCCGCCAAGCTCCAGGCGTCCGGTACCGACCGCATCCTCCTGACTGAGCGCGGCGTGAGCTTCGGCTACCACACGCTCGTGACTGATCTGCGCGCGTTCCCGGTCATGCGAGCGACGGGCTGGCCGGTCGTCTTCGACGGCACGCACAGCGTGCAGCAACCGGGCGGGCTCGGCGACCGGAGCGGCGGCCAGCGGGACATGATCCCGTACCTCGTGCGCGGCGCCGTGGCGTGCGGCGTCGATGGCCTCTTCCTCGAGTGCCACGACGACCCGGACCACGCACTCTCCGACGGTCCGAACAACCTCGATCTGAAGGATCTCCCGAAGCTGCTGCGCGACGTGCTCGCGATCCGCCGCGCGCTGAACGAACCGGTCTGAATCTCCGCGACTCGGGCCTACCTCGTCGGGGACGTCCCTGCGAGCGCGGCGTCCCAGTCTCCTCGGTCCGGCCCGGTCGCTCTGCTCCGCGGAAGCGCGTCGTGCAGGGAAACCCGCGTTGAGCCCCCACCACGACGACTCGTCTCGTCAGCTACTGAGTTCCTCGGACTTGCTCGCCAGCGCGTCGCGAAGGCGCTGGATGACCTCGCCGTGGATCTGGCACACGCGGCTCTCGGAGAGGCTCAGGCGGCGCCCGATCTCTTTCATCGTGAGGCACTCGAAGTAGTAGAGCGCCAGGATCTGCCGCTCCTTCTCATCGACGTCGCGCAGGATGACGCCCGTGGCCTCGCGCTTCTGCAGCATGTCCACGGGATCAGGGTGCCGCCGGTCCACGAGGGTGGAAGAGCGGGCGCCGCCGTGGCCGTCTTCGTCGTTGTCGTCGGTCTGGCTGAGCGAGTAGATGGCGAGCCGCGCGAGATCGCGCTGGAGCTCCTCGTACTCCTCGGCCTTGAGTCCGAGATCCGACATGACCTCCGGCGGCGTCGGCTTGCGCCCGAGCGTGCCCTGGAGGCGCCGCACCGCAAGCGCGAACTTCTGGGCTCGGCTCCGCACGAGGCGCGGCACCCAGTCACGGGAGCGGAGTTCGTCGAGGATGCTGCCGCGCACTCGGACGGAGCAGTACGTCTCGAACTTGATGCCGCGCTCGAGGTCGAACCCTTCGACGGCATCCATCAGTCCGAGCACGCCGGCGCTTCGGACCTCGTCCACGCCGACGCAGCGCGGAAGGCGTTCGGCGATCCGCTCCGAGAGGTAATCCACCAGCGGGAGGTACGCCTCCACGATCTGGTTGCGGAGCGTGACGGACGACGTGCGCTTGTACTCGCGCCACATCGCCTGCAGCGCATCGCTCTTCTGCATGGGAGTCGCGTCTCGCTCCGTCTGCGTCGTCCGGTCCGGAGGGCCTCCAGGAACCCCGAGCGGCGCAGCCTCTGGTGTCCGAATAACGTCCGGGCACAATAGGTAGGGACAACATACGGAGTTCCAGGCTCAGGTGCAAGTCCGAACCCGATCCCTTGGGGCGGATCGGCCAATGTGCCACCACGGGAAGGGGGTGCGCCGCGCGAGCCTGCTTGAGGCTGCGTCGTCGCGGAATCGAGGCTCCAGGCCGATCCTGGGCGCGGTGTCTCCCGGCTCGAACAGGCTCGGCGCACGCGCCGAGCCCCTGGAAGCACCCGGAAGAAATCCGATGGATCGGCCCGGATTCTCGTTCGCCGGTCGCGCTGCGGCAGACCTATGCGGCAGGAGTCGCAGCGCCGCGCACCACAACGCGGGACGTGCGTACGCCGCCGCAGACCTCGGCATCGACGCCGCGCTCCGTCCCGCGCTCGATCGTCACGACGTCGCCGAGGAACGCGGCGATCACGTCGCAGTTCGTGGTCGTGTGCATCGTCGGTGCGAGCGTGCGGAAGGACCCGCCCGCAGCGAGGGCCATCGGCAGGAGCAACTGGTCGGCGAGGTGGCGCCCGACGGGCACGCCCGACGCGTGCCACTCGCGCATCTCGTCCACGGCCTCGGCTGCGACGGACTCCGCACGGCGGCGGTGCTCGCCGAAGCCCGTGAACACCTCGGTGCCGCCCTCGCATCGAATCGTCAGGAGCAGCACGTTGCCGGGGCCCGGGGAGTCCACCGTGACGACCGAGCAGTCGGCCCGGAGGAGCGACGACGAGCGCACCACGACGTCGAGCTCGCGGTCGCCGACGCTGCGCGGAATGAGGGCCATCACGGCGCGCGCCTCGCGGACGAGAATCGCGCCGCGGTCCTCGATCACGAGGGGGCGGAACGCGGCGGCGGGAGCGATCCCGAGGCGCAGTCGTCCCCCGCCGGCCGGGTAGAAGCCCGCGCGCTCGAGCGTGGCGTCGATGCGGAACCCCATTGTGCGCAGGTGCGGCAACCACGCCTCGGCCAGGTGGTCAAAGGGCGGTGCGGCCGGATTGTGCGTTCCGCCCTCGATCACGACCGACGACGCGCCGCCCGCGAGCGCGAGCGGGAGCAGAATCGTCTGCGCGACGAGGCACGCGCTCCCGGCCGTGCCGACCTGGAACGCGTACTCGCCGGGACGCACCGCACCCGGGCGGAACCGGAGCGTCTGCGAGCCCGGCTCGGCACCCTCGACCTCGGCCGACGACACCGCGGCCGCCGCGTTCACGGCGGTCAGGTGCTGTCGGAGCAGGCCGGGCTTCGCCCGCTTGGCACGGATGTTCACGATGTCGAAGGGCCGCCCGGTGGCGAGGGACAGCGCGAGCGCGGTGCGGAGCACCTGCCCGCCGCCCTCGCCGAGAGCGCCGTCGAGACGAACCGGCCCCGTGGGAGTCCCGGCGGAGTTGAGCGCCATCACGACATCACCCCTTCACACAGACGATCTGCTTCAGCGTGTGGACGATTTCGACCAGGTCCGCCTGCGCGGCCATCACGTCGTCGATCGGCTTGTACGCGGCCGGCGTCTCGTCGATCACCTCGGCGTCCTTGCGGCACTCGACGCCGCGCGTCGCGGCCTCGTGGTCGGCCAGCGAGAACCGCTTCTTCGCCGCGTTGCGCGACATCGCGCGCCCCGCGCCGTGGCTGCAGGTCTCGTAGCTCTCCTTGTTGCCCTTGCCGCGGACGATGTAGCTCCGGGCGCCCATCGATCCGGGGATGATCCCCATCTCGCCGAGCCCGGCGCGCACCGCGCCCTTGCGCGTGAGCCAGACGTCGCGCCCGAAGTGCGTCTCGCGGCGGACGTAGTTGTGGTGGCAGTTGACGGCCTCGAGGCCGCACTCGAACGGCGGCACGCCGGGCGTCGCCGCAACGGCGCGGACGACGGCGGCCATCATCAGCTCGCGGTTGCGCATCGCGAACGTCTGGGCCCACGACACCGCCTCGACGTAGTCGTCGAAGTGCTGCGCGCCCTCCGGGAAGTACGCCAGGTCCTCGTCGGGCAGGTTCTTCACGTGCTCGCGAAGGTCGCGCTTCGCGAGGTCGATGAAGTACGTGCCGATCCGGTTCCCGATCCCGCGGGAGCCTGAGTGCAGGAGGAACCACACGCGGTCCGCTTGGTCGAGGCAGATCTCGATGAAGTGGTTGCCCGTGCCGAGCGTGCCCAGGTGGTTCACGGTGTTCCCGCCGCGGAGCCGCTGGTGCTTCGCCCAGATCCGGTCGTGCGCAGGCGCCAGTTCGGCCCACACAGCCGCCTGCGCGTCGGGCAGGTTCGCCCACGCGCCGCGGTCGCCGGGTCCGCCGCCGTGCGTGCGTCCGTGCGGGACGGCGTTCTCGATGCGGGAGCGCATCGCGGAAAGGTCGGTCGGCAGGTCGGCCGCGTTCAGCGTCGTGCGCACCGCCATCATCCCGCAGCCGATGTCCACGCCGACCGCCGCGGGCACGATCGCCCCTGCGGTCGGGATCACCGTGCCGATCGTCGCGCCGACGCCCCAGTGGACGTCCGGCATGACGGCGACCCAGCCCTGCACGAACGGAAGCCGTGCGACGTTCCGGATCTGCTTCCACGCCTCCTCTTCGACCGGAACGCCGTGCGTCCAGGCCTTCACGGGGACTCCGCCCTCGATCTCGTGGTGCTCGTAGCTCATGGGATCTCCTTCGGGGACGGTCCCCAAAAACTCACAAACTCCCCGCGTCGGCCCCGCGCCTACTCGGGCGCGACCAGCGTCTTGATCTGTGCCGTCAGGTCGCCCGGGCCCAGCACGAACGTCGTCTTCGTGCCGGCCAGGATCGTCTGCAGCATCTCCAGTTCCTTCAGGCGCGCCAGCGCAGGGTTGTCCTGCAGCAGACGCGCAGTGTTCGCCTGGCTTCGCGCAGCCGCAGTCTCCTCGCGGCGGCGGATCAGGTTTGCCTCCGCCTCCTTCGAGGCGGTGATCACCTGGTTCAGGATCGTCTTCATGTCGCCGGGCAGCGTCACGTCGCGCAACCCGACGGAGAGTACGGCCACGCCGAAGCTCTCGGAACGCTTCGCCAGCACGCCGCGGATCTCCGCGCCGACCGCTTCCTTGTCGGAGAGCAGCACGTCGATCGAGCGCCCGCCGACGGCAGCCCGCAGGGCCAACTGCGCCTCGCGGTAGACCGCCTGGGAGACGTCCGCGACCTCACCGACCGCTCGCACCGCGTCGGTCACGCGGTACGAGACGATCAGGTGGACGCGCAACGTCACCTTGTCCTGCGTCATAATCTCCTGCCCCGCCACGTCGAGCACCTGCTCGCGGCGGTCCACGACCGCCGTGGTCACGCGGCCGGCGCGCGTCCAGTGGACGTAGCGCTCGCCGACGACGCGGTCGATGAGACGGCCGTCGCGGAACACCAGCAGCTCGTGATCGGCGGGCACGTTCACGTCGGTCAGGTGCGCCTTGCCCTCGCTCGCCGCGAGGACGGCGTCCGGGTTCGGCGTGCGGAGGCGCAGGTCCGCGGTGTCGAACCGCTGGACCTCGATGCGGTGCGGCTCCTTCCAGAACGCGTAGCGACCGGGCCCCAGGACCCACGCGACGCGACCGTTCTTGCGGACGACGATGCGCTCGTGGTCGGCCACGTCCACCACGTCCAGCGCCCGCGCGGCGCTCGGGTGGCGCACGATCAGGTCGAGCTGCGGGTGCGACAGGAATCCGCCCGTGGTGTCGGCGATCTGCACGCGGTCGCGCGCGGCGCCGAACAGGAACGAGCGCGCCCAGAAGCGCCCGGGCGGCAGCACGCCGGCGAAGTCGCCGCCGCGGAACAACAGCCCGGCGGTGCCCTGGTGGATGCGGATCGGGATGAACATGATCGTCTCCTGCGCTCCTCGCCGCGGAGTGCGGCGTTTCTTTGGTGCCCGCGGCGCCGGAGCACTGCGCGTCGCGGGATCTGGTTCCATCAGCGGCGCCGGGGCGTGTCCCACGCCTCGCCACGCGGAGAGGCGGGGTCCGGGTGAGGATGGTCTCGGCGCCGCGCGTCCCGGGGCCGGTCGGATATCCCGCCCCCGTCGCGCACGGCGCGTCGTCGTCCTCGTCCTGGACCGCAGAGCCTCCGCCGCGGTGCGCGTGGTCCAGGTCGGTTCGGCGTCACGTGGACGCGTCGCCTTCCCTTCGCACGCGCCGGGTGCGGCGCGATCGCCGCCCCGGGCCGCCTTTTCGATGCACGCGTGAGCGTGTGAGGGATTTGAACCCTCTCGGCCCTTGCGGACCTTTGCCAACGCGCGCCGGACGTGCCGGACACGCGTGATGTGCAGCGGGATTCGAACCCGCAACATCCGGAGTCACCCGGTGCTCTTCCATTGAGCTACGCACGCGCGGCGGGACTCGAACCCGCAACATCCGGCTACCCGGTGCTCTGCCATTGAGCTACGCGCACACCCCGGCCGCAGCGATTCGAACCGCCGTCGGAACACGCACTCAGCGACCCCGGACCGTCCGGGGGCCGTGCGCGCCGCGGCGAGCCGCGACCGTTGTCTCGTTCTCCTTCTTCCGTTCGGGGACGGTCCCCAAAAACTCACAAACTCGTCAGGTGCGGTCGGACGTCATCGCCCGACGGGAGTTTGTGAGTTTTTGGGGACCGTCCCCGGGGCGCCGCGCAACGTCCGCGGCGCCCCGCCGCACTTGTCCCCGCGATCCCGGCGATCGCGGCGACGGACCACCTATCGCGAGGCCCGTGCCGGATCCGCTCGAGGCCGCAGAGGCTCGTCCGCCTGGCGGCAGCGAAGCCCTCGTGATAGATTCCTATCCCAATGAATACGAAACAGCCGAAGCTCCGGACGGTCGTCCTCGGCATCGTCGGCCGGTCCCTCGACATGAGCCCCGCCCACACACGCTGGGACCGCTGGCGTCCGACGGTGGACCTCTGCCGTCAAGAAGACCTCGTCGTGGACCAACTGGAGTTGTTCGTCCACGCGGGCGACGAGCGCCTCGCCGCGACACTGACCGACGACATCCGCAGCGTTTCGCCGGAGACCGACGTGCGGCAGCACCCGATCGCGGCGCGCGACTTCTGGGACTTCGAAGAGGTCTTCGCCACGTTCCACGACTTCGCCCGCGCCTATCCGTTCGACACCGACCGCGAGCAGTACTACGTCCACATCACCACCGGCACGCACGTCGAGCAGATCTGCCTCTTCCTGCTGTGCGAGTCCCGGCACTTCCCCGCGCGCCTCGTCCAGATGGGACCGCCTCGGAAGAACGGCCCCCAGTCGCCCGGGTCGTTCAAGGTGATCGACCTCGACCTTTCGCGCTACGACCGGTTGGCGTCGCGCTTCCGGAAGGAACGGCGCGAGGCGGCGTCGGTGCTGAAGGGCGGCATCGAGACGCGGAACGCCGCGTTCAACGCGCTCATCGCGAGGATCGAGCATGTGGCGTTGGCGTCCAAGGCCCCGGTGCTGCTCACGGGACCGACGGGCGCGGGCAAGTCGGCGCTCGCGCGGCGGCTCTACGAGTTACGCCGCGCGCGTCGGCAGGTCGACGGCGCGCTCGTCGAGGTGAACTGCGCGACCCTCCGCGGCGACGCAGCGATGTCCACGCTCTTCGGCCACGTCAAGGGCGCGTTCACGGGCGCGCTCCAGGACCGCCCCGGCCTCCTGCGAGCGGCCGACCACGGAATGTTGTTCCTCGACGAAATCGGCGAACTCGGCCTCGACGAGCAGGCGATGCTGCTCCGCGCGCTCGAGGAGAAGACGTTCCTCCCGCTCGGCGCCGACAGCGAAGTGCGGAGCGACTTCCAGCTCCTCGCGGGGACCAATCGCGACCTTGCGTCCGACGTCCGCGCCGGCCGTTTCCGCGAGGACCTCCTCCGGCGCATCGACCTCTGGACGTTCCGCCTGCCGGGCCTGCGCGACCGCGCGGAGGACGTCGAGCCGAATCTCGCCTGGGAACTGGACCAGTTCTCGCGCCTCACGGGCCACGCCGTGACGTTCAGCCGGGAGGCGCGCGACGCGTTCGTCGCGTTCGCGACGTCACCCGAGGCCACCTGGCCGGGGAACTTCCGCGACTTCAACGCGGCCGTCGTCCGCATGTCCACCCTCGCCCGCGGCGGACGCATCGACGTAGCGCTCGTTCGCGAGGAGATCGACCGACTGCGCGCCGCGTGGGACCCGCAGGCGGGAGAGCCGGGCGGCGGCGACGCGGAGATCGTCGCGCATGCCGTGGGAGCGAGACGCGCGGACGAGATCGACCTGTTCGACCGCGCACAACTCGCCGAGGTTCTGCGCGTCTGCTCGCGGAGCCGGTCGCTCTCCGACGCCGGGCGCGCACTTTTCGCCGCCAGCCGCGCCCGAAAGACGTCGTCGAACGACGCCGACCGACTCCGGAAGTACCTCGCCCGCTGGGAGTTGACGTTCGCCGACGCCGCGACCCCGCAATGAGGCGGCCGACTCGCGGCCGGCCGGTCGGACTCGGGCGCTACGACTTCGCGGCGGCGTAGACCTGCCGGAACTGATGCAGGATCTGGTCGAGCTGGGCCTTCTCGGCGGCGCTCGTGTTCCCGCGGGTCTTCTCCTCGAGCACGTGGAGGAGGTCGATCGTCCACTTCGCCTGCTCGAGGTCGCGGTCGGTCTTGCCGGTCATCGGGTTCGGCGTCATGCCCAGGTGCACGAGGCACGGCGCCGCCATGACCTGGACGAGTACGTCGAACGACGCCGGGGGCAGCTTCTGCCGTTTGTCGCCGCCTTTGTCGCCGCCTTTGTCGCCGCTCTTGTCGCCGATCTTGTCGCCGCTCATGCCCCCACCTTCGCCGGAACGACCAGCGTGCCCGCACGCTTGCGTCCCGCGGCCGCGACGAACGCCGCGAACAGCGGATGCGGCTCGGTCGGCTTGCTCTTGAACTCCGGGTGGAACTGCACGCCGACGAACCAAGGGTGCCCCTCGAGTTCGACGATCTCGGCGAGCTTCGCCGGTTCCCAGATGCCGGTGACGCGCAGTCCGGCCGCCTCGAGTTGCTTTCGGTAGTCGTTGTTGAACTCGTAGCGGTGACGGTGACGTTCGTTCACGACATCCGTGCCGTAGGCCTCCGCCGCGAGGCTCCCCGGCGTGAGTCTGCACGGATAGCTCCCGAGCCGCATCGTGCCGCCCATCCCGGAGATCTTCTTCTGCTCTTCCATCATCTCGATGACGGGAGCACAGGTTTCCGAGAACTCTCGCGAGTCGGCGGCGGGAAGCCCGGCGAGCTCACGCGCCGCCATGATCGTGGCGCACTGCATGCCGAGGCAGATCCCGAAGTACGGGATGCCGTTCTTCGCTGCCCAGGTGGCGGCCGCGATCTTGCCCTCGACGCCTCGGTTCCCGAACCCGCCGGGAACGAGCACGCCGTCAACGCCGGTGAGCAGTTTCTCCGGGTGCGCAGGGTCGATGTCGTCGGTGGACACCCTGCGGATCTTCACCCGCGCGCGGTTCGCGATCCCGCCGTGCGCGAGCGACTCGTAGATCGACTTGTAGGCATCGGTCAGCTTCATGTACTTGCCGACGACCGCGATCTCGACCTCGGTGTCGGGGTGGACACACGCGTCGATCATCTTCTTCCACTGCGTGAAGTCCGGCGTGCGACGCGCCTTCAGCCCGAGCTTCTCGATCACCTGGGAGTCGAGCCCCTGGTCGTGGAGCATGAGCGGGACCTGGTAGATCGAGTGCTCGACGTCTTGCTCCTCGATCACCGCTGCCGGCTCGACGCCGCAGAACAGCGAGACCTTGTTCCGGATGTCGTCCGACATCGGGACCTCGGTGCGACAGATCAAGATGTCGGGGATGATCCCGATCTCGCGGAGCTTGCCGACGCTCTGCTGCGTGGGCTTCGTCTTCAGCTCGCCCGCCGCCTTGATGTACGTGAGCAGCGTGAGGTGGATGTAGAGGCAGTTCTTCCGCCCCTCCTCGAGACCGAACTGGCGGATCGCCTCGATGAACGGGAGCGACTCGATGTCGCCGATCGTGCCGCCGATCTCGGTGATCACGACGTCGGCGTCGTTCCGGGCGCGCTTGATCGCGTCCTTGATCTCGCCCGTGATGTGCGGGATGACCTGGATGCACTTGCCCAGGTAGTCGCCGCGGCGCTCCTTCTTGATCACGGAATCGTAGATCTGGCCGGTGGTGTAGTTGCTGTGCCGCGTGATCTTCGCGTGCGAGAAGCGCTCGTAGTGGCCCAGGTCGAGATCGGTCTCGGCCCCGTCGTCGGTGACGTAGACCTCTCCGTGCTCGAACGGGTTCATCGTCCCCGGATCGACGTTGATGTACGGGTCCATCTTCTGCATCGCGACCACGAGGCCGTGTTGCTCGAGGAGCATGGCCAGGCTTGCGCAGGTGAGCCCCTTGCCGAGGGAGCTCACGACGCCGCCCGTGACGAAGATGTGCCTCGTCAGCTTGCGACCGGTCGAGCCGATCTCCGGGTTCGTCATCACCATGCCAGCCTCTCCGGCGCGCCCGAGTTGCGCCTCACGAAGGCATCGTAGTCCTCGGGCGTGTCGATCCCGGCCGGCGCACGACGCCCGACCAGAACTCGGATCTTCCACCCGTGTTCGAGCGCGCGGAGTTGTTCAAGCTTCTCCGCGCGCTCGAGTGGCGTCGGCGCGAGTCGCGAGAACCTGCCGACCGCTTCCCGCCGGAACGCGTAGATCCCGACGTGCCGGAGCACGGGCGGGTCCAGAGGTTCCTGGTCCGGACGCAGGTCCCGGTGGAACGGGATCCGCGACCTCGAGAAGTAGAGAGCGTCGCCCTCGCAGTCGAGGACGACCTTCACGGCTGACGTACGGTCTCGTTCATCTTCCGATGCCACGACCGCAAGGGTACCGAGGGGCAGGGACGGGTTCCGGCCCATGACGTCCGCCAGGGCCTCCACGTCGCCCACGTCGAACTCCGGTTCGTCGCCCTGGACGTTCACGACGAGGTCCTCGGCGCGGTCGCGGACGGCCTCCGCGACACGGTCGGTCCCGGTGGCGCAGTCGGGCGACGTCATCACCGCCTCGCCGCCGAACCCGCGCACGGCGTCGAACACGCGGACGTCGTCCGTGGCGACGATCACGGCCGTGGCCTGCCGGATCTTCCGCGCCTGCTCGTAGGTGTGCTGGACGAGGTACTTCCCGGTGCGCCGGAGGAGCGGCTTCTCCGGGAGGCGCGTCGAGGCCATCCTCGCGGGGATCACGACCACGACGCCGCCGGGGAAGTTCGTCATGGCGGGTGCCGTCAGCGGCGCGGCGGCTTGATCGGCGCCGCCTGGAAGATCCGGCTCGGGTCGTCGTTCTGATCCGTGCTCGCGCGCACTTCGAGTCCGGTGACCTCGCCGTGCACGCGCATGATGATCCGCTTGCACTCCGTGTAGACGGTCGGGATCTGCGTGCCGGACATGTTCGGCAGGAACTCGATCCCGCGCGACGTGCCGTCGCGGTCCACCACGATCACCCCGCGACGGCGGGCGTCGGGGCGGAGCGTCTCGAGCGCGATCCCCGGCGTCGAGTTCCCGGCGAATCCCTTCTCATCGAGGGCCGCGAGGACCGCGCCCATCTGTTCGTCGGTGATCACTCGCACGACCGTGGACGTCTTCCGCCCCGTCTGCAGGCTCCGCCCGGCCTCGGACGACGCATTCACGAGCGCCGACGTCACGGGTGTCTTTTCCGGGTCCCGCGGATCCCACGTGCGCATCACGATCTGGCAGTTCCCCTTGACCGCGTTTGCGCTGATCGGCGCGTCGCCGCGGGAGGACTCGCCGCCGGACGACGACGCCGAGCCGGCGCACCCGGAGAGCGCTGCGCAGGCGGCCGCACAGACGACGACGAGGGAGAGCGAGTTGGTGCGCATCGAGCCTCCTGGGCGCCGTCGGTCGAGGACGGACGTGAGCCGTGGAACGAGACGCCGCAGGATACCAAGCCCGCCGCGCCGCCGCTGAGGATGCCCGGCGCTGGGGCGTGGAGGGGTCCCTGATTCGAGCGGCGCCGCCTGATCGCCGTCTCGCGTCGTCAGCGACGGACGTAGATCCCGCAGCCGCCGAACTCGCCGGGCGCGCGCTCGTACTGCGACTCGAGCAGCGCCGCGAGTTCCGGAAACGCCGCTGGGGGGAACCGGTCCCACGAGAACCGCCCGCTGGGCGACGTGTCTACGATGATCCTCGGCTGATACGCCCGTACATCGTCGAGGAACCGCGGCCATGCCGCCGGAATCAGCCCTGGCTCCGGCGGCGCGAGCCCGAGGCCGATGTCCTCGCGCAGGCTCCCGGTGAGGAACTTGCACGTGACGATACGAGTGGCCGGCGCGCGCGCCGACAGGATGTAGAGTTCCGGAGAGACTCCCCAGACGAAGATGGTGTCGTCGGGCTCCGATCGCTGCTGGATCGCGCGCGCCGTCGCGAGCGCGGTTGGACCGGCGTACGGCGGCGAGTCGAACGACGCGAGCATGCGCCGCTTGTCAACGCGCTGCGCCGGAATCCACCCGAGCGCCACGACGACCACCAGTGCCGCACGCGCACCCCATGCCGCCGCGCCGCGCACGCCGATCCGCATCAGGGCGACGACACCTGCGGCGACCGCGACCGCGAGGGCGGGGTGCAACAGCCACCAGTAATGGCGGAAGTACCGGGCACCCAGCGTGACGAGAAAGAGCCCGCAGGCGAGCAGCAGGATCGTGACCAGCGCCCAGCGACGGCCGTGCGCACCGCGCTGCCCTTCGACGGGCAACCACCCGACCGCTGCGGCGCCCACGCCGACCGCCGCGAGCACCCACGGCGCCGGGACCAGTGCAATCTCGCGCCAGATCGCTGCGAGGGCCAGGGCTGGCCCGCCGTCGCCATCCACCATATAGGACGAGTTCGCGGAGACGTTGCAGATCCACCACCCCTCGTAGTCGCCGCTGATGACGAGTCGGCCGACCTCCAGCGCGATCACGGACGCCGCCCCCGCGGCGCCGAAGATCGCGGCGGTCCGTGCAGCGCGCCACCCTCGCAGAACGTGGACTGCGACGATCGCCGCCGGGCCGAACAGCGCAGCCGGCGTCTTGAGCCAGGTGGCGAACGCGATGCAGGCTCCGCCGAGAAATGCGTTCGTCGCCGACTGCGACGCGCCTCGCAGCAACGCCCCGAGCCCGAGCGCGAGCGGGAGTTGGAGGAACGCCTCGGTGTTCGCGGAGCCGGCCTTCCACTCCCCGAAGGAGCGGAGGAGGGCGTATGCCGCCACGGTCGGCGCAAACGCGTCGCGGCCCAGCACGCGACTCGCAAACCGCCCGCAGCACAGAGCGGTCGCGACCCAGACGGCCGCGTTCGCGATGTGCGGACCGAGCATGCTGGTGTCGGCGAACGGAACCATGATCCACCGGTAGATCACGTAGATTCCCGGAGGCTTGTGGTCCCAGCCTGCCTCATAGACCGAGAGACCGAACCGAGCCATACGGCGAGCGACGGCAGAGAAGATGGCCTCGTCGGCATCGAGCACGTCGTGCCGGAGATAGATCGCTGCAAGGGCGACGCAAACCACGATCGCCGCCGCGTCGAGAATGCACTGCCGCGTCGAGCGGACACCTTGGGCCGGTCGCTGATCAGGTTCGGTCATACTCGCCGCGGCGCATCCGGCGACGGATGCGACAGAGATCGAGCATCATCCGCGCGCCGTCGCGAATCGGACGTACGCGCGACGCACGATCGTCCGTCCAGTGCACCGGCACCTCCGCAACCATCTGGCCTCGATGCACAACGATTGCGAGCACCTCGACATCGAAGCTGAAGCCGTCGATCGACGAGACCGCGAACGCCGAGCGCGCGACGGGGCCCCGGAACGCCTTGAATCCGCACTGCGTGTCGATGAACCCGGGCAGGATGATGAACCCCCGCAGGTTCATGAACAGCCACCCAAGCGCGCGGCGGAACCACGGCTGCGGCACCACACGGACCGCCCCGGCGACCTCGCGACTCCCGATCGCCACGTCGGCCCCGGCGCCGAGCGCACGACGGAGCGCCGGCCACTCCTCGATCGGCGTGCTCAGGTCGGCGTCGCTGAACAGCACCCACTCCCCCCGCGTCTCTGCGACGCCTGCGCGGACCGCGGCGCCCTTCCCCTGGTTGGCGGGGAGTCGGATGAGCCGCATCTCAGGGAGGTCGGCCGCGAGCCCATTCACGACGTCGGTCGTGAGGTCGCTCGACCCGTCGTCCACAACGAGCACTTCGAACGGGTCGGGCAATGTCCGCAGAAAACCGACGGTGGCGCGGAGCGTCCGCTCGATCCGCGGGGCCTCGTTGAACGCCGGGATCACGACGGACAACCCGCGCCCCGGATCTGAAGGCGACGCACGGGCGTGATCGTTCTCCGGCATGGGCGGGAACGAGTGGACCTTCGACAACCGGATACCGCAAGATGAGGTCGAGGGAGCGCCGCGCGGCGGATTCGCCGCCGCGGACGGGCCCCGGGGGTCGCACCGCCGACCAGGAGACCCGCTTGGCACTGCCACACAGAACACCAGGCGTGGGACTCACCCTCGCCCTGCTGCTGACGCTCGCCTGCAGCGCCGCGCCGGCCGACGACGGCCCCGCCCCTGCGGCGCCGCCTCCCCCAACGCCAACGCCAACGCCGACGCCAACGCCGGCCGCGTCGGACGCGCGGGTCCACCTCACGATCGTCCACACGAACGACCTCCACGCGCACCTCGAGAACTTCGCGGCGGTGTCGCAGATCGAGAAGAACCAGCGCGCCCGGAGCAAGAACACGCTGCTGCTCGACGGCGGCGACTGCATCACCGGCACGGCGGTCTCGACCGTGTTCCAGGGCACGCCGATCTTTGAGGTGATGAACCTCATGGGCTACGACGCGGGGACGATCGGGAACCACGAGTTCGACCACGGTTGGAAGAAGGTCCACGAGTTCGTGGACGTCGCGAAGCACCCCGTCCTCTGCGCGAACGCGAAGGACCCCGACGGGAAGCCCTTCGGCGACGCGCCGTGGAAACTGCTCGAACTCGGCGGCGTGAAGATCGGCGTGATCGGGATGATCACGGAGAACGTGCCGACGCTGACGACGGCGAAGGCCAGCGCGGGTTGCACGTTCGAGCCGTACATCGACGCGGCGCGGCGCCTCGTGCCCGAGGTCCGGAAGCAAGCCGACATCGTGGTGCTGCTGACGCACTGCGGTGTCGAGGCCGACGCCGCCGTCGCGGGCTCCGTGACGGGAATCGACCTGATCGTCGGCGGGCACTCGCACACGAAGCTCGACCGCGCACTCGTGAGCCCGAACGGCACGCGGACGGTGCAGGCGTGGGAGTACGGCAAGGCCGTCGGGATCATCGACTTCGACTGGGACCTGAAGGAGAAGCGGATCGAGGACTTCAAGTACCGGCTGGAACAGGTCGAGGGGCGCGACCTGCCGAAGGACCCGGTCGTGCAGAAGGCCGTCGACGCGTGGCAGGCCAAAGTGGCGTCGCTCGACGAGGTGATCGGCAAGACGCAGGCCGCGCTCTCGAAGAAGCTGCTCCGGCCGCTTCTCGAGCGGATCTACAAGGAAGCACTCGGGGCGGACTTCGGCTTCCAGAACACCGGCGGCATCCGAGAGACGATCAAGGCGGGCGACATCTCCGTCACCGACATCGTCGCCGTGCTCCCGTTCGACAACACGCTGGTGAAGATCCGCCTGAAGGGCGACCAGGTCCCCGAGTTCAACCGGCGGGAGTTGGGTGACAAGTTCGACCCGGCGAAGGAGTACGTTTTCGCCACGAACAGCTACGTCGGAGACCAGCGCGAGAAGTACTTCCGGGCGAAAGACGCACCCGTCGAGGACATGAAGGTCTCGATGCGCGAGGCCGTCGTCCAGTGGGTCCGAAAGCACGGTGGGTTCATCGAGAGCGGGAAGCCGCTGCCGGAGCCGGACGACCGCACGGACCCGCGGTGACGCGCCCGCTGACGAGACTGTGACCTCGAACGGAGACCCTCCGCGCGTGCAGAACCCCATGAACTTCCCGTCGCGCATGGCCGCCGCGGCCCTCTCGATCGCGCTCGCCGCGGCGTCTCTCTTCGCTCCGCCGGCGCTCGCCGAGGATCCGCAGCTCCCGCCGGGTGTCGTCGCGCGCGTCTACGGCGAGGACGTCACCGAGGCCCAGCTCTTCGACCGGCTCGCACGCCGCCACGAGACCACCGACAAGGGTAAGCAGATCCTCGAGCAGATCGTGGACGACCAAGTCGTGGCACTCGAGTCGCGCAGGCGCGGCGTCTCCGTCACCGACGACGAGGCTCGGGCCTACGCCGACAAGATGGCCGAAGTGGTCAAGCAGCAGAGCGGCGGGCACAAGACGCTCGACGACATGCTCGCGGAGAGCAAGACGTCGCGGGACGAGTTCCTCCGGACCGCGAAGGAGTACCTCGTCCGCGAGAAGATGGCGCGCGCCGACCTCGGGACGAAGCCAGAGGAGGACCTCCCCGAGCATCGGATGAAGCTCTGGATCTCGTCGCTGCGGCGTCGCATGAACGTGCGGTACGCGGGGCTGCCCGAGGGCGTTCTGGCGTCGATCGGCGGAGCCGGGAACGCTGGCGCGGGCGCCCCCGCCGGCGACACGGTCACGATCGATCGAGCCCGGTTCGCGAAGGAGCTCGCCACCCGACTCCCACCGGAACTCGTCGCGGGCGTGCGTGCCGAACTGATCATCGACACCGCCACGCGGCACGCCGTGGAACGCGCCGGGGTCACGGTCACCGACGCCGACCTCGACGAGCAGATCGCCCGCCTGCGCAAACGGTTCGAGAACAACCCGCGCGTGAAGGACACGGGGGTGACGTTCGACCAGTTCCTCCGCCAGACGTTCGGGATCGGCGAGGCGGACCTCCGAAAGGACCCCACGTTTCGATCGCGTGTGGGCCTCGAACGCATGCTCGGCCGCGATCTCGACGACGCCAAAGTCCGCAAGAACTGGGACGAAAACCGCTCCGCGTACGGCGAGCGCGCGCTTCTGCGCCAGGTCTTCGTCGCCGCCGGGGAAGACGGCGGGAAGTTCTCGTCGCGGATGCCGACGTTCCGCGAAGCCTCGGACCTCGCGCTCCGCGCGAAGGTTGCAATTCTCGAACGGGCGGGACTCCTGAAGGGCGCCGCCGACACGGGCACGCCGGCGAGGATGTCGCTGGGCGACGTGGTCACCGCCGTCGCAAAGGAGTTCGAGGGAGACCCGGAGCGCCGACAGCAGGCGGGCGAGCCGGTCGCCTGGACGCGCCAGAACGTGGCGAGCGAGGCATCGCTCGAGAAGGCCGTCTTCGAAGGTGAGATCGGCCAGGTCGTGGGCCCCGTGCGCAGCAACGTCGGCTACCACGTCCTCGTCATCGAGGAACGTCGCCCTGCGCCGTCGTTCGACGAAGTGAAGACCCAGGTCCGCGAGGACCTCCTGCGCGTCGCGATCCGCAACTTCCAGCTCGGCATCCGCGCCGGACCGGACATCATCATCGCGAAGTGATGGCGCCGCGGGCGTGAGGCGCTTGTGAGAGCGCCGTCACGCGCAGACGCCCGTCTCGGGGGGACCCGCGGCAGGCGACACTGCCGGAGGTTCCGATGCCCCACCGCCCCCGCTTCAGCGCCCTCCTCGCGGCCGGATTCGCCGCGGCGATCCTCACCGCGACGGTCGGTCCCGTCGTGTCCAGAGCTTCGGCCGACGAGCGCGGCGACGGACGGCGCCCCCCGGCAGGCAAGGGGCACGGCCCGAAGCGCGACGACCGCGAGCCGAAGGACCGCTACTCGATCGAGCAGGCGTGCTCCGACCGGGCCCAGCTCCACACGATCGCGTTCGACGGCCTCGCGTTCCTCACGGGCGGGCTCGGGCAGGACACGTTCTTCCCGCCGGGGAAGGTGTGCGACTTCTTCGGCTTCCAGCACATGCGCGACATCGACGCGGGCGAACTCGGCCACAACTCGCTCTTCCTCACACGGATCGCGGACAACACGCTCCGGATTCTCGACGAGCCGCAGCGCGCCCGGCTCGTCGCTCTCGCCCGCGAGCAGGCGCCGCGGTTCGAGGAGTTCGCGCGCGGCCGGTGGACCGTCATCCGCGCCTTCCGGCGACTGCTTGAGGACGACGTCCCCGCGGGGAGTCCGGGGCTCGACGCGACCGCCGTCGCGAAGCACGTCGGCGAACTGTACGCGATCGACGGCGAACTCTCGTGGCGCCGGGCCCAGGTGATGGGCGAAGTCGCCCGCTCCCTGACGGACGCGCAGCGGAAGGCCCTCGCCGCTATGAAGTTCGGCGACTCGCGTACGTGGCCCGAGGTGCCGGAGCAGGTGGACCGCCGCACGATGTCGCACCGCGAGCACGTCGCGCTCCTCACCTACGCGAGCGAGTTCTTCAGTTGGACCGCCGGGTCGATCGAGTCGGACGTCTACTTCTGCCCCGAGCGGCACGCGACGTACTTCGGCGGCTTCTACATGAAGGACATGCCCGCGATGCGGAACCCGGGCACGTCGATCAGCACCGCCCTCACCGGCGACGCGGGCGAGGGGTTCCTCGCCGTGCTCGACGCCGCGCAGCGTCCGCACGTCGAGGGGCTCGTGGACGCGCAACGGTCGGCGCTCGCGAAGATCGTCGAGACGCGGCGGACGATCGCCGTCGAGTTGCGGCTGTTCCTCGAGAAGGACCAGACGAACCGCGACCGCGTCGTGGACCTCGCGCGGGCCTACGGCCGCCTCGACGGCGAGGTCTCGACGCTCTGCGCGCGCGCCTTCGCGGCCGTGGGGAAGACGCTCACCGCCGAGCAGCGGGCGAAGCTCGCGAAGCTCCGCAACCTCGAGGGCGACGTCTGCCGCGGCGCCTTCCTCTACTCCGACCCGATCCCGATGCCGGACATGCCCGGCTCGGACGCGCTGTTCGCGCACCCGGCGGGCGGGCGATGAACGTCCGCAGCCGTGCGCCGTGGATCGCGCTGCTCACGCTCTCCGCACTCGTCGGCGGCGAGGTGTCCCCCGCCGGGGCGCAGGACGGGGGCGGTCGCGGCGCGCGGACGTCGGACGGCGGACCGGTCGCCGCGCTCTCCGTGGTCCTCGGCTGCCCCACCGACACGTCGATCGTCGTGAGCGTGCGCTCGGCGGAGGCCGTCGAGGCGTACGTCGAAGTCGGCACGGAGCCCGGGAAGTTCACGGCGAAGACGGCCGCGGGCGCGATCCCGGCGGGCACCGCGGTGGAGGTGCCGCTCACGGGGCTGAAGGCCGACACGGAGTACGTCTACCGGCTCCGCACGAAGGCGCGCGGCGCGGCGGAGTTCGCCGTCGGCGAGGAGCAGCGGTTCCGCACGCAGCGGAAGCCCGGGAGCGCGTTCACGTTCGCGCTGCAGGGCGACTCGCACCCGGAGCGGCTCGGCAAGATGTTCGACCCAGACCTCTACGTGCGGACGCTCCGCAACGTGGCGGCCGACGACCCGGACTTCTACGTGACGCTCGGCGACGACTTCAGCATCGAGCGCCTCATCGAACGCGGCCCGCTCACGCAGCAGAGCGTGGACCAGGTGTACGCGCTCCAGCGCGGGTTCCTCGGGATCGTCGGGTGCACCGCGCCGCTCTTCCTCGTGAACGGCAACCACGAACAGGCGGCGCGCTACCTGCTCGACGGCACGCCCGACAACGCCGCGGTGTACGCGGGCCGCGCGCGGATCTCCCACTTCCCGCTCCCGGAGCCCGGCCGTTTCTACACCGGCGACGCGGAGCCCGTCCCGCACGTCGGTCTCCTGCGCGACTACTACGCATTCACGTGGGGAGACGCGCTCTTCGTCACGATCGACCCGTACTGGCACTCGGCCGCGCCGGTGGACAACGAGGCCGGGGTCCAGGGGACGAACGACGGCGCGGGCGGAACGGACAAGGGCCCGAAGGGCGAGAAGGGCGGGCGCAAGAACAAGGGCGGACGGAACCGCGACCTGTGGGCGGTCGGCCTCGGCGACGCGCAGTACGCGTGGCTCCGCACGACGCTCGAGACGAGCTCCGCGAAGTTCAAGTTCGTGTTCGCCCACCACGTGCTCGGCACGGGGCGCGGCGGCGTCGAACAGGCGCGGCTCTACGAATGGGGCGGGCTCGACCGCAACGGCACGTCGCGGTTCGCGGAGAAGCGCCCGGGCTGGGCCCTCCCGATCCACGACCTGTTCGTGAAGACCGGCGTGACGATCTTCTTCCAGGGCCACGACCACATCTACGCGCACCAGGAGCTCGACGGCGTTGTGTACCAATCCACGCCGAACCCGGGCGACGCCACGTACACCGCGTTCAACCGCGAGGCGTACACGTCGGGCGACGTGCTCCCGAACTCGGGGCACCTGCGCGTGACGGTCCGGCCCGAGGACGTGCGAGTGGACTACGTCCGCTCGGTGCTGCCGGGCGAGGAGAAGCGCGCCGGGACGCAGAACGCGGCGGTCGGGTTCTCGTACACGGTGAAGCCCCGCGCGGGGGCGACGAAGTGATGCGACGCACGCTGGCGCTCGGCGCCCTCGCGACGGTGGTGCTCGCGATCGGCGGGGCCGCGCTCGGCGACGGCGACGCGCCGGGGCCCGGCGGACGCGGCAAGGGCGAAAACGGTGGCGGCGGCCCACGCGGGGGCGGCGCCAGGGACGACCGCGGCGGTCCGGCCGGGATCTTCCGCACGGACGTCCCTCCGCACGCGGCGGACGTCGTCGCCGGGCGCCCGACGCGCACGTCGGTCGTGCTGAGCGCGCGCACGGCCGCCGACGCCGAAGGGTGCGTCGCGTGGCAGGAGGCCGGGCCGGGCGCCCACGCTGAAGAGCGCTCGAAGCCGCGGAGCGTCTCCGCGGGCGTTCCCGCCGAGTTCCCGATCGACGGTCTGACCGCCGACACGGCGTACACGGCCCGGTTCCTGTGGCGCGCGTCGCCCGCGAGTCCGTGGACCGCGAGCGATCCGGTGACGGTCCGCACGCAGCGCCCGCCGGGCGCCGCCTTCACCTTCACGGTGCAGTCGGACTCGCACCTCGACGTCGGGACACAGCCCGCGCTCTACGAGCGCACGGTCCGCAACGTCGCGGCCGACGCCCCGGACTTCCACTTCGACCTCGGCGACACGTTCATGGTGGACAAGCGGCGAGACGACTTCCGCGCCGCGCTGCCGCAGTACGCGGCGCAGCGCTGGTACCTCGGCCTCGTCCACGCGCCCGTCTTCCTCGTCCTCGGAAACCACGACGGCGAGACCGGCTGGCGCGACCGCGGCAGCGCCGAGGACATGCCGCACTGGTCGGTCGCGCTGCGGAAGCTGAACTTCCCGAACCCGGAGCCCGGCCCGTTCTACACGGGCAACGGCGCCCGCGACGCGGTCGCGGGGACCCTGCAGAACTGGTACGCATTCGAGTGGGGAGACGCGCAGTTCATCGCGCTCGACCCATTCTGGAGCACGCGGGACCGGAAGGGACGCGACGCCGACGGATGGTCGTGGACGCTCGGTGACGCGCAATTCCGCTGGCTCGAGACGACGCTCGCGGCGAGCCGCGCGAAGGTCCGGTTCGTGATGATCCACCATCTGGTCGGCGGTCTCGACTCCGAGGCGCGCGGCGGCTCCGAGGCGGCCCGCCTGTACGAATGGGGCGGTCGTTCTCCCGGAGTCGCCCCCGCCGCGTCCGGCAGCGAGTTCGCCGCGCGGCGCCCCGGCTGGACGGCACCGATCCACGACCCGCTGCGGCGCGCCGGGCCGACGGTGGTGTTCCACGGTCACGACCACTTCTTCGCGCGGCAGGAGCTCGACGGCGTCGTCTACCAGATGGTCCCGCAGCCGGGGCACCCGGGCGGCGACGCCGCGAAGATGGCGGCGGAGTACGGCTATCTGTCGGGCGACTTCCTGTCGAGCCCGGGCCACCTCCGCGTGCGCGTCGCGCCGGCCGGAGCGAAGGTCGAGTACGTGCGGTCGTCCCTCACGGGCGCGCCGGCCGCCGTGGCGTTCACCTACGACGTAGCGACCGGCGCGGCGCGGTCCGCGGCGGGCCCGAAGTAGCTACTTCCCGCCGGCGAGCTTGGCGAGTTCCGCCTTCGCACGCTCGACGTTCAGCGGATCGGCGTGCGTCAGGAGCTTCTCAAGCGTCTTCTTGCGATCGCCGTCGGTCCAGACGGCGTCGCCGCCGAGGTGCGCGCGCCACTTCGCGACGGCCTCCGCCCGGCCCGCGCGGTCGGACTTGAACGCGGCCACGCCCGCGTCGGACGCCGAACGCTTGGCGCCGTCCACGTCGCCCGCCGCGAACCCGAACGACTGGCCGGTCATCAGGTTGAGGGCGACGATCGCGCCTTCGATGTCCGAGTCCTCCGACGCGGTCTCGAGAAGGCGGAGGATCATCCCCTTGCGAGCGCCCTGGCCGTCCAGGTGCTCCTTGAACAGACCGCAGGAGATCAGGGCCTCGTGGCGGACCCACTGGTCCGAGTCCTCAAGGAGCACGTCCATCACGGGGAGCATCGACGGCCGGCCGCGCTGCGCCTGCGTCTCGATGCTGCCCTTGCGGACGAGCGGCGCGGCGTCTGCGTGAAACGTTGCGAGAATCCCGTCGAACCCGTTCGCGTTGCACGAGACGAGGTTCTCGGCAACGCACTGGCGGACGATGTCGTCCTTCGCCGCGGCGAGCGACTTCCACTTCTCCGGGTCGTCGAACTGCGAGTTCCCGGCGAGCGTCTGGATGGCTGCGACGCGCACGTGGATGTCGTCGGCGTCGTCGCGGGAGAGCTGCCAGAGAGCGTCCTTCACGTCGTCGTGCGTCACGAAGGAACTGATGGCACGGACGCCGCGCTCCCGGTCCGTGCGCACACGGATCGTCCCGTACTCGTCCACCTGTGCCGGGCGCGCGGTGCGAGAGACCAGATGGAGGAGGCCCTTGCGGAGCCGATCCTCCTGGTCCGGCGGGAAGACGCTGTCGGCGCGGAGTTGGCGAATGCTGGTCAGCGCAATGATGTGGTCGGTGATCTCGGAGGCCTCGAGCCAGCCCATGAGCGGCTCCACCACCGCTGTGGGGTCCACGTCCTTGTGCAGCGTGTGCGTGAGCGCTGCGGCACCCGTTCGACGGTCCCACACCGGGGCGGACGGATCCCGAACGATCTCGACGATCGAACGCGTGTCGAAGTACGGGTCCGACGCGAGAATCTGCGCGGCCCAGGTCTTCGCCTCGTCCTCACCGTCCGGGTCGGCTGGGACTTCCATCCTGCGCCAGGCCTGCAACAGGTCGGACCGCGCGTCCTTTCCGAGCTTCTTCAACTCCGCCTCGAGGCGGTCGTTCTCCTCGAAGTCGCCCCACGACCACTGCTGGACGAGCTTCTCGGCGTCGCTCTGGAGGAACTGCCGGCCGTGCTTCCAGGCCATGACCGCTGCCGCGCCGATGATCAGTCCAACGCCGATCGGCAGCACCCATTCGCGGAAGATGCCCCCCTTCACGGCAGGTTCGGAGTCGTTCGAGGCGTCAGTCATTTGGGTCGAGGTCTCCTGCGACGGACGAAGCCGGGCGAACGGCGGACAAACGGCGGACGAACGCCAGATGGTAACGGGATCCGCGACGATCGCGCACGCGACGTCCCGGGGTGCCGCCCCTATTGGACGTCCCCGGCGTCCCCGCCGCCCCGGTTTCCGTCGCCTAGCGGCCCTGCGGCCGCTCCGCCGCGCGCCGGACGCAGCATCGCCCCGCCGCGGTAGAGCAGGAACAGGCCGCCGGTCTGGAGCACGTGGTAGGTCGCGTTGTGGTCGAAGGCCCCGTTCAGCCCGAGCCGGAGACGCTGGGCGGCGACGGCGCCGACCGATACGGCCACGCCGCCGGCGATCCAGACCGCGCTCGCGGCGCGGTCGCGGAACCACGCCACCGCCTGGAACGCGAGCACGGCGGCCAGTGCCGTGGCCGTGGACATCGCGACGCGCACGAAGTCGTCGTCGGCGAGCCCCCAGAGCACGAAGCCGGAGAACACGACGACCGCCGCGGCGACGTACAGCGTGCGCCGGAGCGACGACGTCGAGACGGCCGCGGCGCACGTCATCGCGAGCCCGGAAGCGGAGGTGGCGACGACCACGACGTGCCAGAGCGCGGCGAGCGTGCGTGGCGCAGCCGAGGACTCGACCGAGTGATAGACCCCGGCCGACGCCGTCGCGACGGCGATCGCCGCGAATGCGACGGCCCAGAGGACGACCGCGCGCCCACCGGAGACTCGCGACCGCCGGAAGAGCAGCGCGGACCACGCGAGCGCGAGCAGGGCGAGCAGGTAGTCGGTGATGGCAGTCATGTCGTCGCCGGGGCAGGTTCCGCACTCTCGCGCGCGGCGCCCGGCAGCGCAAGCGCCGCAACTCGCGCGGTACACTGGCCCGCGGAGGCGACGACGAGGCGCGCGTGCTGTCCGAGATCCGCCGCGTGTTCGATGCGGAATGGGCGTCGCCGACGTCGGCGGTCGAGGGCGAAGTCGTGCCCGGGTCGGACGGGTCGCCGCCGGCGTGAGAAGCGCGCGGCACGCTCCGAACGCAAGGAACGGCCGCCCTGCGGGTACGATGCGCGGCCCTTGTCCGACGACACCGCTCCTGAATTCGATCCAGACGCCGACGTGGACCTCGAGCTGCCGCCCGCCGAGAGCGCGGAAGGCACGGCGCACCCGGTCCGCACGTTTGTCGCCACGTCGGAGGACGCCGGTCGCCGCCTCGACCTCTTCCTGACCGCGCGCTTCCCGGAGCACAGTCGCACCTGGCTCGCGAAGCTGGTGGACGAAGGGTTCGTGCAGGTCGAGGTCGCCCCGTCCGAGCCGACGTCGCCGGAACCGGCCCCGCTTCCCGGTTCGCCCGCGAGCATCCGCGCCGCCGGAACGTGGAGCGGCACGCGCGGCGCGCGGCCTCCGGCCCCGAAGCAGGTCCGGAAGGTCCGCCCTGGGATGCACGTGGAGCCGGGCGACCTGATCACCGTGCAACTCGTGCCGCGCACGGTCTCGTACGCCGTGCCCGAGAAGATCCCGCTTTCGATCATCTACGAGGACCGCTGGCTCGTCGTGATCGACAAGCCGCCGCACCTCACCGTGCACCCCGGCGCCGGAGAGAAGTCGGGCACGCTCGCGAACGCAATCGCGTACCACTTCGGCGAACTGTCGCAGGTGCAGGGGCCCATGCGCCCCGGGATCGTCCACCGGCTCGACAAGGACACCTCCGGCGTGATCCTCGTGGCGAAGGACGACACGACGCACTGGGCGCTGGCGACGCAGTTTCGGGAGCGCACGGTCCGCAAGGAGTACCACGCGGTCGTCCGCGGGCGGGTCGAGCTCGACGCCGACCTGATCTCCGCGCCCCTCGGCCAGGACCGCCGGTCGCCGACGCGCATGGCCGTGCGGATGGACATCGGCCGCCCGTCCGAGACGTACTACGAGGTGATCGAGCGGTTCGCGTCCACGACGTGGGTCCGGTGCATGCCGAAGACCGGCCGCACGCACCAGATCCGCGTCCACATGCTCTCGATCGGCCACGCGATCGTGTCCGACCACGTCTACGGCGGGCTCCTCCCCGCGCTCACGCCGATCTGCCCCCGCCAGGCGCTCCACGCGCGGAGTCTCACCTTCCGTCACCCGCAGTCCGGCGACGTGCTGACGTTCGAGGCGCCGCTGCCCGCCGACATCACGGCGCTCATCGAGCACCTGCGGAACACCTAGCGCGAGTGGAGATGCGCGCGTCGCGCGCCGCGTTCGTCAGAACTCCACGATCTCGGTTCGCCCCTCGCGGATCGTGACCGTCCGGACGGCCGGTGAGCGCCCGGGCGCGTCGAGACGCACAGAGTATGTCCCGTTGGGCAGCGGGTCGCGGAGGTCGGTCGTGCCGAACCGGCTCAGCCGCGCCGGCCCCATCACAAGGTAGTCGACGTCGCGGTGCTCAAGCTGGATCGGCACGGGGCCGCCGGCGCCCATGACCGTCAGATCGCCGATCAGGGCGCGTCCGTCGGTCTCCCGGGCGACGACGACCAGACGCCCCCCGAGCGTCGGGCGAATCTCGACGTCGATGGGAGTGCCGTCGAGTTCGACCCGTCGGCGCGTCGGCACGAAGAACGACCGCTCGTACTCGCCGTGCGTCCACGGCCGCACCAGCAGGTCCATCGGCCCGCTCCCGGTGACTTCGACGGCAGCCGTTCCTTCGCTCGTCGGCGCGCCGACCGTCACTGGTACCACGCGACTGTGACCGTCAACGGGGAGCAGCTCCACGGTGACGCCCGCGACGTCCGCTGCGCCGGTGACGCGCACGCGCACTGAGTTCGAGACAACCCGCTCCTGCGACTCGAGTGTGACGGTCGAGACCGCAGCCCCCTTCTCCCGACGTACCACGGCCGGAGGGCCGAGCGGCCGGTGGTGCGTGACGGAGAACGCTGCGCCATGCGGGACGATCGCGCGAGTGCGTCCGCCCGCAATGACCGCGGTGGCGCCTGGAGGTGCGTCGTCCACGTCGATCTGGACGCGGTCGCCGTCCGCGAGCCACGGCGCGAAGATCCGCACCGACTCGCCGACGACGTCGACCGCGACTCCCGACGCCGGTGCAGATGCGACGGCCTTCGGAAGCAGCCCGGCCATCCCCGCCAGGTGGACTTCGACGGTGTGCGCACCCGCGCGGAGTCCACGGGCGGCGAACTCGCCACTCGGCCCGATCGGCACAGTGACGCTGTAGCGCGCCAACGTGTCCCCGTACAGTCCGATGGACGTGTCGCCTGCCCGCAGCAGTCTCGTCGGCCACTGATCCAGTACGGTCACCCGGCCACCGGCGCCTTCAGCCAGTTCCGAAGAGCGTCGCACCGATCCGCCGATCTCGAACGCGCGCTCCAACGTGAACGGTTCAATCGCTTGTGCGCCGTTGCCGGACTGCACGCGCGCAAATGCCGGCGCGTAGCCATCGGCAAGGGTCACGACGAACAACTCGGTGTTCGGGGGCACCCGTAGCTCGAACTGCCCGTCGGCGTCGCACGGAACCGAGTCCAGCGGCTCGATCTGGGTCTCGGTGCTCGATGCGAACGCGTACGCCACGGCGCCCGCCGCCTGATCCGGTTCGGCAATCCCACCGCGGACGGCGACTCCCCGCCGGAGGACGACGTCGGTCCGGCGCCCGTCGGATTCGGCGGCCCGACTCACCCGGACGGGGCTCCGGAGGAACGACGAGTGATCCGCCGCGACGTCGAACCCGACGATCGGGTCGTCGCTCGAGTCCTCCAGTTCCGTTGCGAGGAGTTCTGCGATCCCGCCCGGGGCGGCGGCGTCGCGCCACGGGGGAAGGACCTTCGTCGGCTGCGCACGCAGCGGACGCCATCGGATCGCGACGAGATCCGGCGGGAGGGGCCCGCGGAAGGCGAGGGTGGCGGCCGAGTGCCGGCGCTCGATCGTAGGCGGCGCCGTGGGCGGCGGCAGTGGGTCGGAATCGCCTGCGGACGCGTCGGGCTGACGCCGATTGAGAGGGAGGACCGCGCGACCGGCCCCGCCGTGACCTCCTCCCGGACTCTCCGCGTGTCGGCCACCGGATGCTGACGGAGTGGACCGCGCGGTCTCGATGACCGCAGACGCCGAACTGATCCACACCCACGCGAGGAGTGCGACCGCGATCGCGCCGGCAACAGCCAGCGATGCCCACCACCTCGCCCGCGCACGGGCGAGGTTACTGGTGGCGGAGTCGGACGGCGGCGCCGCGGGTGCACCGTCGGTCGGCAGGCGCAGGACCGGCGCGAGGAGCGACGCGAGCGGGAGGCCGTCGGAATCGCTCCGGCCGATTCCACTGCGGAGAGTGAGATCCGCCGCGAGCAGATGCTTCGCTCGTCGCAATTGCGTCTTCACAGTGTCGATCGGCGCCGAGAGCCGAACCGCGATCTCGGCCGGTGTCAGCTCGTCGTAGTACTGCAGCAGGATCACGGCCCGGTAGTGAGGTGCGAGTCGTTCGACTGCATCGAGCACGAGGCGCTGCGTCTCCGTCTTCTCCACGACCCAGTCCGCCGCCGGACTCGAGTCCGAAGTCCGAGCGTTCGCCTCGTGGCGATCGCGCACGCGCTGCTTGCGTTGGAACGTGCGAGCGGAGTTGCGGACCACCGTGGCGAGCCAGCCGCGGACACGATCCGAGTCCCGCGGCGGAGACCGCATTGCAGAGAGCCAGGTCTGCTGCACGACGTCGTCGGCGAGCGCCTCGTCGCGGACCAGCGAGAGCGCGAGCCGTCGGACCCAGCCGGCGTGCTCCAGAAGCTCTTCCAAACTCGGCGGGCGGGGATCCGGCTCGGTCACACACTGATGATGCCCGTCGGCTGCAATCGGGTTCAAACCTGCGTCAGGACACCGCGTACGAGTAGGTGACCTGAATCGAGTCCGGGCCGCCTTCGGACTTCTGGTAGTGGAGGTAGATCGATGTGCATCCGAGGGTGCTCCCCTGGTACAGCGATCCGGTGGGCGCGGTGGCCGTCGGCTGCATCGGATTCGGCGCAGCGATGACGTTCACCTGTCCGTCGCCGGAGTTCCCTGAGACCGCGAGCGCGACTGCGACGTTGCTCGGGACTTCCGAGCTAAAAATGAGCACCGGCGTGCAACTCTGCAACGTGACCGTTGGCATGGACGCACCTCCTGGTTCCTGTGCTGTGGTTGGCAGAGAAACAGGAAGGGCGTGAACCCCGGGTCACGCGGCGCGCATCTATCACGTGTCGCGCAGCACGAGGAGCGCGACTCGCCGGTAGAGAGAGAGCTTGGAACGCAGCCGCCGGTAGGGATCGCGCGGGGTCGGTAGGGACGGTGCGGCGTCCGGCGCGGTCTCGCGCAGACATCCATGCTCGCGCAAACGGAGCGCGCCGCGCAGCCGAGTCCCTGACCGCTACCGAACGACGAGCTTCCGCACCGCGGCATCGTAGGTCAGCGACTTCGACGCGCCGAGCCACCACGCCTGCCACTTCACGAGCGTCTCCTCGCGCCGAACGGAGTCCGCGCGCGGATCGAACCCGTGGTCTTGCCCCGTCGCGTGACGGAGCAGCGCGTGCGCCGCGGCGCGGCTCTCCGCGTCGTTCGAGTCCATGCGCATGAGCAGGGGCTCGACGATCTTCGGACCCACGGACGTCGCGCCGTCGAACAGGCGCTTCTGCACGTCTTCGTCCGTCGAGCGGCGCCAACGGAGCAGGATCAGGTCGATGAAGTCGCCGAAGTCCTTGCCCGTGAGTGCCGCGGCGGCGTCGAAGCGGATGTCCGTGTCGTCGGCCGCCTGCGTGAGAGCGCCGCGGCGGACTGGAATGGTCCCCTTCTTCAGGAACAGCAGAGCGAAACAGGTGTCGAGGAACGACTGCGGCGACGCGACGACGCGCAGCGGCGCGCGATCCTTCCGGCCGCGGGGCCCGATGAACTCCATCCCGGTCGCCATCCACCCGCCCTCGGACGACTGTTCGCCGCAGAGGTAGTCCGCGCCCTCGCCGTACCAATCGTGGTCCACCATCCACTCCGTGGCGGAGAGCACACCCGCGCGCTCGACCGCGTAGAGGTAGTAGTAGTGCCAGCCGGAGCCTGCCATGCTGCTCGGTGGACCGGGATTCGTGCGGACGGTGAAGTTCCGCCCGAGCCACGAGAGGCCGTCGCGCATCGCAGCCTCGGACTGCGCCTCGAGGGCCTTCGTCATCGCCGGCGTATCGAGCAACTCGCTCCTGCAGATGACCAGCGAACCGACGCCGCCCGCGGTCATCGAGCCGTACGCGGCGTCCTGCCCGACGTACCCCCAGCCGCGTGCGTGGTCGCGGCCGACGCCGGCGCTCGTCGCGCCCTTCTTCGACCCGTCGGGATCGAAACGGATCACCTCCGGGCCCGCCTTCTCCTGGGCATCGAGGAAGTGCTGGAGCGAGGCACGCCACACCTTGCCGTCGATCGTGATCCCGCAACGCGCCGCGGCCTTCAGACCGAGCAGCGCATACTGCGTGTTGCTGTGGTCGAAGGACCGCGAGTTCTTCCGGCCGTACGGCCCGTCGTCGCTCGCGCCGTAGCTCCACGTGCCGTCGGACGTCTGCGCTCGGACGAGCCACCGCGCGACGTCCTCGGCCCACGCGCGATCCTTCGCGTCGAGCGTCACTTCGCGGTCGGACCGCGGATCGGCGATGCGTTCACCGTGCTCCGCGATCGCCATGAGCAGCAGTCCCGCAGTGTAGGTCTGGAGCGCGCCCCGGCCGGACCTGTCCCACTGCCGTGCCAGGTTGTCCCAGGCCCTCACCGCGACCGGGTCGTCCTTCCGCACGCCGCAGACGCGCAGCGTGTGGTAGACGAGCGAATCGAGCCCGTAGGGGTACCCGCCGTACTCGCCGAACGATCCGTTCGACTGCTGATTCGCCTTGATCCAGGTCGCGCCGCGATCGATCGCGTTGTTCACCTTCGTGACGAAATCCGGCGTCCGCGCGATGCCGACCGCCGCGGCGTCGGCCCGGAGGCCCGCGAGTGCGAGCATCAGGACGGCGGCGGCGAGGACGAATCTGCGGAACATGCTCGCGAGTCTACCGCGAGACGCCGTCGGCCGCCGCGCGCCGCCGTGAGAAGCGGGTGAGGAACAGGTGACGCCCGAGTCACTGCCCGAGTCGCTTTGTCGGCTCCCGAATGCACGCTGAGCCCGGGGTGACGTTGGCGGACGGCGCGGTTGCGGCTAGGTTCAGCTTGATATGGCACCCATGTCTGATGACTCCCCGGCCCCTGATCATGGCGGTTCGTCCTCCGGAGGCGGCGGTCCCCCCAGGTCCCGCCGCGGAGGCCGCGGCCGCAGCCGCCCCGCCCCGCGCGACGACTTCGACGACGCGCCGCCGGCCGAGCCGGCGCCCCCGGTTCCGGAGCGTCGCGTGCCCGTTCCGCGCCAGCAGTTGCTGCATCCCGAGCCGATTCGCGGCCGCCTGCGCACGGAAGACACCGTCGAGGACATGGAGAACCTCCTCGATGACATCGACCCGGCCGCGCTCGCAGCCGTCGAGGGCGCGCGCCGCCCCCGCGGTGACGACCGCCCGTTCGAAGGCCGCCGTGACGAGCCGAGACGTGACGAGCCCCGCCGTGACGAGCCGCGTCCGTTCGACGGCCGCCGCGACGAGCCCCGCGGCTACGACGACCGCCCCCGCGAGCCCCGCCGCGACGACGTCCGCCCGTCCGACGGCGGCCGCGATGCACCACGTCGTGAGGAACCTCGTCGTGAGGAACCTCGTCGTGACGAACCCCGACGCGACGCTCCGCGTCCGGACGACCGGCCGTACGGCGACCGACCGCGCAGCGACCGTCCGCCTGTGGACCGTCCGTACGACGACCGACCGCGTGACGACCGCCCCCGCGACGACCGTCCCCGCGATGACCGCCCGTACGGAGATCGCCCGCAGGCCGACCGCCCGCCGCAGGATCGACCCTACGGTGATCGGCCCCGGACCGATCGACCGCAGGGCGATCGTCCCTATGGCGACCGCCCCCGCGGCGATCGTCCCTACGGGGACCGCCCTCGTGGCGACCGTCCGTACGGTGATCGTCCCCAGGGTGACCGTCCCCAGGGTGATCGCCCGCGCGGAGATCGTCCCTACGGCGACCGTCCCCGTGGCGATCGTCCCTACGGGGACCGTCCGCGTGACGACCGTCCGACAAGCGACCGTCCGCCTCAGGACCGTGCGCCCGCTCCGTTCACGCCGCCTGCGCCGACACCGGCCAAGCCCGC
>JAIOPE010000091.1 GCA_021414065.1 Planctomycetota bacterium | reverse complement strand
GCGCGTGACCATCGCCCGCGCCATCCTGAAGGACGGCCCCGTCCTCATCCTCGACGAGGCCACGAGCAACCTCGACTCGAAGTCGGAGTCGATGGTCCAGGCGGCCCTCGCGAAGCTCGTCTCCGGCCGCACCGTGATCGTGGTCGCGCACCGTCTCTCGACGATCCGCAACGCCGACCTCGTCGTGGTGGTGGACGGTGGCCGCATCGTCGAGCAGGGCTCGCCCGCCGAGCTGCTCGCGCGCCCCGGCAGCCGCTTCCGCGCGATGAACGAGATGCAGCAGATGGGCGACGCCCCGCCGCGCCGCGAGCCGCGCGCGGGCGAGTCGTCGGGCGAAGACGAAGGTCTCGCGGGCGCGGTGTTGGCGTAGGGGACGGGGCTGACTTTCTCACTTCCTAGCGGCTCACCGTTCCCGAGCGCGCCGCGCCCGTGCCTGCCAAGAAGTGAGAAAGTCAGCCCCGTCCCCAGGCGCGACGCGCATTCGCGGAGCAGAGCGGCCGGGCCGGACCGAGGAGAACGCGACCCGGCGCTCGTGGCTGCGTTCCCGACGAGGTAGGCCCGAGGTGCGAACGAAACAACGCACCGGTGACCGCCGCGGCCCGGCCTGCTATCGTTCCGCCCCATGATCGGCGACCGTGTCGGCCCGTACGTCATCGACCGCGAACTCGGCGCCGGCGGAATGGGAAGGGTCTACGCCGCGACGGGCCCCGCGGGACCCGTTGCGCTGAAGGTCGTCCACCCGCATCTGCTCGCGATGCCGGGATCCCGCGAGCGCTTCGAGCGCGAGGCGCGGTCGGGGCAGGCGATCGCCCACCCCAACGTCGTCCGCACGTTCGAGTGCCTCGACGTTGTGCAGGACGGCGTCAACGTCCCGGTGCTCGTCCTCGAGTACGTCGTCGGGAGGTCGCTCGAAGACCTCCGCCACGAGGTGGGCCGCGTGCCCGAAGACCTCTGCCGCCACCTCGGACGCGAGATCGCGCGCGGCCTCGACGCGGTGCACGCCGCGGGCATCGTCCACCGGGACCTGAAGCCGGGGAACGTCCTCCTGACCGCGACCGGCGACGTGAAGGTGATGGACCTCGGCCTCGCGCGGCAGGCGTCCGGCGAAGACCGGATGTCGCAGACCGGGATGTTCATGGGCACGGCGGCCTACGCGCCGCCGGAGCAGTTCTTCGGGAAGAAGGACCTCGACCCGCGGAGCGACCTCTACTCGCTCGGAGCGATGCTCTTCGAACTCGCGACCGGGCGCGTGCCGTTCCAGGCGGAGGCGATCGGCGACCTCGTGCGGCAGGTGCTCCGTGACAAGGCGCCGCGGATCGGCGTGCTCGCGCCGCAGACGACACCGTTCTTCGAGGAAGTGGTCGCGACGCTCCTCGAGAAGGACCCGGACCGGCGTTTCGCGTCGGCGGCGGATGTGGCGGAGGTGCTCCAGGACGGCGAGGCGGCCGACTGGTGGGCGGCGGCGTCGGTGCGGCGCCAGACGGAGACCCGGAAGCCGATGCGCCGCGTGCGCGTCCAGCGCGAGACCGAGATCTGGGGCCGCGAGGACGACCTGTCGGAACTGCACTCCCTCTGGGACCGGGCGAAGCGGGGCGCCGGCGAGGTGGTCCTCGTCGAAGGCGAGGCCGGGATCGGGAAGACGCGGCTCGTCGAGGAGTTCCTCGCGGCGATCGAGGGCGAGTCCGACGTCGCGGCGCAGGTGCTCGTGGGGCGGCACGACCCCGCCGGCGCGGCGGCGCAGGCGCTCGCCGCGGCGTTCCGGGACCATCTCGGCGCGGACGACCTCGACGCGCGGCTGAGCGAGCTCCTCCCGGAGACGGCTTCGCTCGTCCCGTCGTTCGCTGCGTTGCTGCGCGGCGAGGCGCCGCCGGACGACGCCCCGCGGCTGACCGCGGACGCGATCCGGACGCTGTTCGTCCAGCTCGCCAGGAACCTCTCGCAGGAGGCGCCCCTCGTCCTCGTCGTGGACGACCTGCACTTCGCCACGGACGACGGGCGCGCGCTGTTCCGCGCCCTCGCGCTCGCCGTCGAGGGGTACCCGGTGCTCCTCGTCGGGACGGCGCGACCCGGACTGCCGGCGAACTGGGTCGAGGGGATCGCGAGCCGCGGGAACGTGACGCGCCACGAGGTGCGCCGCCTCGACGAGGGCACCGTCCGGACCGCGCTCACGCGGCACCTGGGCGCCACGCACGACGCACAGTCCGTCGCGGGCAGCATCGCCGCGCAGGCCGGCGGGAACCCGTACTTCGTCGTGGAGGCGATTCGCCACCTCGCGGACCGGGGGCACCTCACGCGCACGGACGACGGCGCGTGGCGCGTCTCGTCGGTACCCGCGGAGTTGGCGCTCCCGCCGACCGTGCGGGAACTCGTCGAGCGTCGCCTGGCGGCGCTCCTTCCGGCCGACCGGGAGTTGTTCGAGGCGGCGGCGTGTCAGGGGCACGAGTTCGACGGGCGCCTCGTCGCCGAGACGCTCGGCCGGCCGCGCATGGACGTGCTCCGCGGCCTGGGTCGCCTCGAACTCACGACGCACCTCGTGCGCGCCGCCGGCGTGCGCTTCGCGTTCGACCACCACGTCGTCCACGAGGTGCTCTACGCAGGACAGGCCGACGACGCCCGCATGCGACGTCACGGCGCGGTCGCTGCCGCGCTCGAGAGTCGGCACGGCGCCGCCACCGCGAATCCGGCGACCCTCGACGGGGCCGTGTGCGCGGACCTCGTCCGGCACCTCCTGCGCAGCGCCGACGCGCCGCGTGCGCTGCGGTACCTCGACCGCGCGCTCGCGCACCTCTCAGCGCGGTACCTCACCGATGCGGCGATCGCGCTCGCCGAGGGCGCCCTCGCCGTGCCGGGGCTTCTCGCCGGAGCCGCGCGGGCGGACCTTCTCCTCCGGCACTGCCACACCCTCGACATCGCCGGACGCCGCGTCCGGCAGGAGGAGTGCGCGCTGGAAGCGGGACGCCTTGCGGACGAAGCGAACGACGTCTCCCTCCGGTGCCGGGCCGCGTCGGCTCTCGGCCTCGTCTTCGTTTCCACCACCCGCCCGCGCGAGGCCGAAGCGACGTACCACCGCATGCTGGACCTCGCCCGCACGCACGGCGACCGCGCCGCCGAGGCCGCCGCGACCATCGGTCTCGGCACCACCGTCGATGCGCTCGGCCGTTCCGCTGAGGCGCAGGAACTCTTCGCGCGGCACACGGTGCTCGCCCGCGAACTCGGCGACGTCAGCGCCGAGGCGGCGTCAACGATCAACCTGGGCAACGTCTTCCTCAGCCAGGGCCGCCTGGAGGAAGCGCAGGCGCAGCACGAACGCGGTCTCGCCCTGGCGCGCGCATGCGGCAACAGGCGGTGGGAGACCAACGCCTCGGCGAACCTGGCGGAGGTCTTCCGCCTGCGCGGTCATGCCGCCGAGGCGAAGGAGCGGTTCGAGCGGCATCTCGCACTTTCCCGCGAGCTCGGGGACCGGCGCTTCCAGTCCTTCGCCCACGGGATACTGGGCGTCATCGCCCTCTCGATCGGCCGGCTCGCCGAGGCGTGCGAACACTTCGAGCGCGCCACCTCGATCCGCCGCGAGACCGGGGATCGGCGCATGGAGGCGCTCATGAGGAGCAACCTGGGCGTCGCGCTGGCAGAACTCGACCGGGCCGACGAGGCGCGCGACCACCTCGTGCGCGGATGGGACGTACTCGTCGAGATCGGGAGCTCGCCCGACGCGCAGTGGAACCTGCCCGCGCTCGTCGGGATCGAGGTGCGCGGCGGCCGACCCGACGAGGCCCGCGCTCTCGTGGCGGAACGCATCGAACTCGCCCGGCGGATCGGCGAAGGTGTGAGCGAAGCGCTCGCGCTCGCGTCGGCGACGCGGCTGCCCGGCGCGGACGTCGCGGCGGCGGAGAGCGCGTACGCGGCGCACGCCCCCCGGATCGAGGTGCGCGCGCGCAGCGAGGCGGCGCTGTTCCTGTACCGGGCGACCGGCCGCGCGGCGTACCTGTCGGAGGCCCGGCGGCTGTTCGAGGAATCGACGGCGCACTTCAGCGGCGAGGACCGCGCCGCGGCGCTCGCGAACCTGCGTGTGAACCGCGAGATCGCGGAGGCGTGCCGCGAGGCGGGGATCTGAGCCGACGGCCCTGGATGCGAGCAGTACGCGAGGTCCGCGCGAGGGGGCGCTGATGCTGTTCCCCGGCGTCCCGTGCGAGCAGGCTCTGACCGCGCAGGGGACGGTCTCACCTGCTGATGCGGATGAACTGCGCCCACTCCTCCCCGTTGACTTCGCGCGTCACGTCGGTCTGTCGATACTCGATGAGTCCCCCGAGCGCTGCATCCGCGTGAACGTACCTCTCCAGCCAGCGCCGCAGCGTACCGAACGATCGGGGTCCATCCTGCTCGCTCCATGCGTATCCGAACACCGTCCGTCCGCGGTCCCCGTCTAGCGTCTCATGGACCAGTTCTCGGACGCCCGGGCCATTCCCGGCCTCGAGCTGCGGATCTCCAGCTCGAAACTCGGAGCCGTGATACCGCCGCATCCAGACGTACTCGGGACCGCACCCGCGCTTCGGCGCGAGTACCGCACAAGCCAGCAACATCACGGCGACGACCGCGAGACCTATCCCGAACGGAGTGCGTAACCAGCGCAGTCCGTAGCGGCCGCGGGTTCCGGTCTCGGCGAGGTCTCGCTTGGTCATCGTGCGCTATGGGAGGGGCCGGGCGCGGGCACTACCGTCCCCGGCCCGAACCGCCACGCTAGCAGCGTCGGAATGCGGAGCGAAGCGTCATGGAGCGTGCATCATCGCGGCGCCGGCGTGACCACCCCGCCGTCGGCCCCGCGGTCGTGATAGGATCCGCCACCGATGCCGCTGTACCGCACGATGATCGAGGATCCGAGCGACCACCTCCCTGAGGTGGGTGGGTCCAACAACCGGCAACTCGGCGTGCGCGTCCCGCAGGACGTGCGGCTGGAGGGGGGCGTTGTGCAGCCGACGCGGAGCGGCGGCCGTGCGCAGGGGATGTCGGTGTTCGCTGCCACAGATCCTGCCGAACTCCCTCCCTACATGATCCCGCTGCGCGACGGTGGGACGTCTCGGTTCGGCGAGGTCTTCGAGATCGAAGGTGACCGGTTCGCCGACCCGCTGGCCTGCAGACCCGAGAGAGCGCCGCATCACGTCGTCGGGCCGCTCGCGCCGCTCGGGCTCGACGCGTTGCAGACCGCCCTCGGCGCCACCCGACGCGATTGGAGGCGTTCGCGATGAGCGACCTAGTCCGCGCGTACATGAATCTCGAGGCGCGACTCCTGGCCCGTCGCCTGTCGGAAGCGCTCGCGGGGCACGCCCCCGATCCGAACGACGCGGTCGAAGCGCAGATCGAGTCGGAGTTCCAAGAGATCTGGCTCCAGATGACGCCGGACGAGCGGCACCTACTGCGCCAGACGCGGGAGGCTCGCGGCGGCGGCCCGTGGAACTGCTCCGGCGCGGGCCGGCCGGATGCAGACTCGCCGGCGCCGCGCGCAACCGGCCTGCCGCCCCGTCGTCACGCGGACCCCTTCGCACACGCGGAGACGTACGCATGTACCTGACTGCGATGTTGGTTCGGACTGCAGTGGGCGACGAGGGGATCAACGCCTTCGCGTACGCGCACCGCGGGCACGTCA
Source organism: Planctomycetota bacterium (assembly GCA_021414065.1). GTDB lineage: Bacteria > Planctomycetota > JAJSAM01 > JAJSAM01 > JAJVHW01 > JAIOPE01. The sequence continues at coordinate 35,700 of JAIOPE010000091.1, read as the reverse complement.
TTCCAAGCCTCGCGGACGGCTCTCCCGACATCTCTCGCGTCGCTGAGTTCGAGCCGGGCGAGTGCATCGAGGAGGTCGCGGACGTCCGTCCCGGCGGCAACTCGGTCGTCGGCTACCTGGACGTCGTCGCGCCGGACGACGCGACGCGCGCAGAGGTCGAAGCGACGCTCGTGCAACTCCGCGGCGCCATCGCACGCCCGAAGAGCCCCTGGACCGTGTTCGACGGACGCGTCGGGGCGCGACTCGGCGTCGCGCTAGGCGTTGACACGGAGGCGCGGGCCGGCTCAGCCTTTCAGCGGCTTGCCGACCGTGTCGTCCGCCTGCTGCCTCTGCGTGACGACGGACAGTTCCCGTCGCCGCAAGCCTGCGGCGTGTGGGTCCGGGTGCTTCCCGGCCGTGTGGAACTTTCGCTTCCGCCGGCGTCCAGGGCTCGGACGATCAACAAGCTGTCGGGCGATGCGCGCGTCGTGCTGTCGAGCGAGGCGCTGATGGCGTTCCCGGGCGGTCTGCAGCAGGCGCTGATCGAGGGGGCGCTGATGCTGTTCCCTGGCGTCCCGCGCGATACGGCTCTGACGGGCGGCGTGCGGTTCATCGACCCAGAGACAGGCGTAACGCTGTACGAGTCGCCGACCGGCGCCGCGGCGTAGCGACCGCCAGTCGCGTCATGTCTTCCCGGGTGGCGAACGCTCGCGCGCCGGCGTCGCCCCGCGCGATCGACCGGCTGGAGCGCGACACGGCGGACGCAGGGGGGAGGCGTCGCGCACTCGGAACTCGGCGACGCACGTCCGCGGACCACAGCGGCCGGGCCGGACCGAGGAGCAGTTGACCTGGCGCTCGCAGCGGCGTTCCCGACGAGGTAGGCACGAGTCGCGAACGGCACAGCGGCGCGCACCCGTCGCGCGAAGTCCCCGTGTCCGTCACTCCTGCTGGAGAGTGCCGGGGTCCACGTCGCCGAACGTCTTGGGGCCGGTGCGTACGCCCTGCCAGGATCCGTAGAAGTCGGTGCCCTCGCCCCACGTCACGATCAGGACGTCGTCGCGCGTGCCCCACCATCCGGGAGGGTGAAGGAGGCCGTCGACGCTGCCGTCGGCGCGGAGTACGAGCGCTGACCAGTGTCGGCCCTCGACGAACAGCCCGCTCCACTTCCCGGCGAGCGACGGGTCGGGCCGCCGGGACCAGTCGTCGCCGGGACGCGGGACGCGCACGAACATCCGCCAGCGGCCGGACGCCGTCGTGACCGTCGTGCCGCCCGAAAAGCCGCACTCGTCGTACTCGCAGTCCGCGACGAGCCACGGCCGACCGGTCCGCCGGCCCCACCATCGCCAGAGCGGCGCGAGCGCGCGACGGCGTTCGAGGATCTCCGTGATCGACTCGACGCTGCCGTCGGCGGCGAGCGCCGCGCTGAGGCGCACGGTCCCCCAGTCGCCGTCGATCGCCTCGCCGTCGCGCTGCGCCGCCACGCGCAGCGCGGGGAGGGGAGTTGCGCCGCGTTCGGCCGTCCCCTCGAGTTTCCAGACGAGCCACGGCATGTCGTCGTCCCACGTCGCGAGGAGCCGCACGCCGCCGAACACGACAACGACCGCCGCGACGGCGATGAGTCCCCAGAACCTCCTCGGGCGCACGTCCCGAGGGTATCCGCGACGCCCTGCGGGCAGAACGCTTCCAGGCGCCGTAGCGAGCGCCGTCCCGGTCCGCCCCGCGCGATAGCCTCTCACGAGCGCCCCATGCCCGACGCCGACGCATCCGCCCCGCCGCCCCGTTGCATCCTCCACCTCGACATGGACGCCTTCTACGCGTCCGTCGAGCAGCGGGACTTTCCCGCGCTGCGGGGGAAGCCGATTCTCGTGGGGTTCGACTCGCCGCGGTCGGTGGTGACGACGGCGTCGTACGAAGCGCGGCCGTTCGGGTGCCGGTCGGCGCTGCCGATGTCGGTCGCGAAACGGATGTGCCCGCACGCGATCGTGGTGCCGCCGCGGTTCGAGGCGTACGCCGAGGCGTCGTCGAAGGTGTTCGCGATCCTGGAGTCGCTGTCGCCGCTCGTCGAACCGCTCTCGCTCGACGAAGCGTTCGTGGACGTCACGGGCACCGAACGTCTGCTCGGGCCGCCGGTCGCGCTCGCGGCGACGATTCGCGCGCGGGTCAGGAGCGAGCTGCAACTCACGGCGTCGGTTGGGGTGGCGCCGAACAAGTTCCTCGCGAAGCTCGCGTCGGACCTGCGGAAGCCGGACGGCCTCACGGTGATCGGCGCGGGCGACGTCGAGCGCATGCTCGCGCCGCTGCCCGTCGGGCGTATCTGGGGCATCGGGCCGAAGACCGCGGAGCGTCTCGCGGCCGAGGGCATCCGGACGATCGCCGACCTGCGGCGCGTCGGCGCGGACGAGCTCGAACGCCGCCACGGCGACAGCGGGCGGCACTGGTGGGAGCTCGCGTGGGGGATCGACGACCGGCCGGTCGTCCCCGACACGCAGGCGAAGAGCCTCGGCCAGGAGCGCACGTTCGAGACGGACCTGCCGGACGCCGACGTCGTGCGGTCGATCCTGCTCGCGGAGACGGAGGACGTCGCGCGGCGCGTGCGACGGAGCGGGTTCCTCGCGCGCGAGGTGTCGGTGAAGATCCGTTTCGGCGACTTCGAGACGATCACGCGGCAGGCCACGCTCCCCGCGGCGACGGACGTCACGGCGGAGTTGTGGGCCGGCGCGCTGTCGCTCTTCGACCGATGGGCGCGCGGGTCGTTCCGGCCCGTGCGGTTGATCGGCGTCACGGCGTCGCGTCTGTCGGTGGGCGGTCGCCAGGCCGCGTTGTTCGACGAAGCGGGGCACGAACGGAAGCGTCGCGCGGATCTCGTGTCGGATGCGATCGTCGCGAAGTTCGGCGCGGGCGCGGTACGTCGGGCGGGCGGTCAGACTGCGCCGCAGCTCTCGCCGCCGACCGACGGGGACTGATCAGCGCGGAGTCGGCGGTGACAGTGACGACGGGGACGCCGGCGCTGCCCGGAGCGTGATTTCGACGAGATCCTCGTGCTCGCACCGCGCGAGGCGCCGGGCGACCGTGTCGTCGGGTCCAGTCCATCGCGTGCGCGGCGACAACGCGATCACGCGCGGCTCGCCGGCGACGAGGCGGGCGCGCACCTCGGCGACGGAGATCGGGCGCACCTCGAGATCGGAGTGGAACACCGCAGCCGCGATGATCCGACGCGGCACGTGGTCGCCGACGTAGAGGACGGGGCTCGCGGCGTCGTGCGCCCGGAGCACGGGTGCGAACGTCGCGATCGACGGCGGATCTCCCGTGTGCAGGTCGAGCGGCCCGAAGAGGAGGAACGCGGACGCCGCTGCGCACAGCGCGAACACGCCGCGGTGGACGCGCCACGTGGCCACGGCGGGGCGGAGAACCACGATCGACTCCGCCGCGAGCAGACTCGTCGCCGGGAGGAGCGGGAAGAGGTACCGCGGATACGCCACGCCCATCGGGAGCAGCGTCGCCACGACGACAGCGATCCACGCGAGCGGCCACGCCGCGTCGCCGTCGCCGCGCCGGACGCGACCGCACGCGAGCCACGCGCCGTGCAGGGCGAACGGGAACCACGGGAGCCAGTCGCGCAGCAGCGTGCTCCCGTACTCGGTGAACGGGTTCACTGCGAAGTCCGTCCCGAGGGCCGTCGCCTCGAGGTCGTCCACGAAGTACGCCTGCACGAACGCGTCGCCGTGCCGGAGCCACGCGGGCAGGAGCCAGACCGTCGCGAGCAGCGGCAGGATCGGGAGCCCGATCCAGAAGCGCCCGCAGTTCCACGGGAACCACGTGCGACGGAGGACCGATGTGAGCGCGACGATGCCGATCGGCCAGAGCCCCGCGGGGCCCTTGACGAGCAGTCCGATGCCGACGGCGGCCCAGAAGAGCGGGAGCAGCGCGCGTCGGCGGGCGCCGAGTTCGACGCAGAGGACGGCGGCGAGGAGACACAGCGTGAGCGACGACTCGAGCCGCGGCACGCCGCTATTGCGGCCGAACGCGCGCGTCGTCGCGAGGACGAGTGCGGCGACGAGCGCCATGCGGTCGCCGACGGTGCGGCGCGCATGGTGGTGGACGAGCGCCAGCAGCAGGAGACCCGGCACCGTCCCCGCGACGCGCGCCGCGAACATCCCCGCGCCGAGGACCTGGAACACGCCCGCCGTCCACCACAGGAAGAGCGGCGGCTTGTTGAAGTACGGCACGCCGCCGAGCGACGGCGAGAGCCAGTCGCCCGACGTGAGCGTGGACTTCGCGACCGCGGCGTAGAGCAGCGGGTCGCCGGAGAGGAACCCGCCGTACGGCGCGACCATCTGCACGAGGAGTCCGGCCCAAAGAACGAGCAACACGTCGCGGTGCCGGAGCGCGAACGCCTCGATTCGGTCGAGCATCCCCGGGAGTGTGAAGACGCCCCGTTCAGATCGTGCGAAGGCGCGGGCGGCCGTCATTGCAGGCCTTTCACGCGAGACTTGTGCGGGGTTCCGCCGCGCTGCGCACTTTCTGCCGACCTTGTCCGGCGGAGGCGAACACATGATCGGACTCGCAGCGGGCGTGGCGCGGAAGATGGTCTGGAACAACTTCCACACAGTGGAGCCCGGACGCGCGTGGCGCGTGGCCCGGGGCGGGTTGTCGGACGACCGTCTGACCCGGATACTCCGGGCCCGCGGGATCCGGACCGTGATCGACCTGCGGAACCCCGCGTCGTCGGCGACCGACATGGCGGACTTCGATTTCGCGGCGCTCGGCGTGCGCTTCGAGAGCGTCCACCTCCGCGCGTCGGTGCTCGCGCCGCCGTCGGTCGTCGCGCGCTTCCTCGACCTCGTCACGGGGACCGGCGGGCCGTTCCTGTTCGTCTGCAAGCGCGGGAAGGACAAGACCGGATTCGCGTCGGCCCTCCACCGCACGGTGGTTTGCGGCGACTCCGTGGCGCGGGCGTGGGAGTCGCAGTTGCGATTCGTCCCGTTCGGTCACCGGCCCGAGACGCACACGGGGCCGTGGCAGTTCCGCGCGCTCTTCGAGCGGAGCGGCGCGCGGTCCCTCGAGCACTGGGCCCGCCACGCGTACCCGGCGGCGTACGAGCGGGCGGTCGCGTACGAGGCGCCGCCGATCGCGCACCTGCCCCAGGTCGTCGCGACTTCCGCGGCCTGACGCTGGGCCCCGCGCGGCTCAGCGCACGCGGAGCGCGACGAGCGGGACGTCGGCGGACCCGGGCTCGCCCGCGTGGCGGCCGATCACCTCGACGTCGCCGAGGAGCGACGTGAGGCGGCGGCGCTCACGGGCCGGAGCGACGACCACGAACGGACGTGCCGAGGCGAGGAGCGCGGCGTCGTCGGCCGCGCCCGTCGCGATGCGCAGATGGAAGCACGCCGCGTTCGGCGCGCACGCAGTGTGCATCAGCCGGCCGCCCGCGGCGTCGGCTGCGTCGCGCGCCAGGACTCCGAAGTCGCGCCACGACCACGCCGCGGCCTGCGGCGCACCGCCGCCGAGTTCGACGACGACGAGCGCCGCGCCGGCGAGGGCCGCCGCAGCGAGCGGTGGGCGCGCGCGCCGCGCCGCGATCACGGCCAGCGCCGACGCCGCGACGAACGCGACCGCGCCCGTCGCGACCAGCCACGTCGGCGCGGGAACCGCGAGCCCTCCCGGGATCGCGCGGAGCGCAACGGCGACGCCGACGGCCGCACACGCGACCGCGAGCGTCCACCCCGTGGCCCGCATCCACCGGAGCGCAGGTGGGGCTGCCGTCCCGGCGAGCCGTCCGACGAGCAGGCAGAGCGCCGGCTCCGCGGGGTAGATCAGGTCGGGCCGCTTGTGCGGCAGGAGCGAGAACACGGCGAGCGACGCCGCGAGCCACGCCACGGGCAGCGCGATGTCGTCAGGAATCGGCCGCTCGGCGCGTGCGTCGTTGCGGGCCGCGACGAGCGCCGCAGGGACGAGCAGCGTCCACGGGAGGAGCCGCGACGCGAGAACCGGCAGGTAGTAGGCGACGTTCCACGGCTGCCCGCGGCTCGCGTGGCGGACGAGTTCGCCGTCCACCATCGTCGTCCAGACGGCGTCGCCGCGGGCGGCCTGCGCCGCGAGGAACCAGGCGACGAGCGCGGTCGCGCCCGCCGCAGCGGGCACCGCGGCTGCGCGGACGATGCCCGCCCCGCGGCGCGTCCAGACGAGCCAGAGCGCGATCGCGAGACACGCGACGAGTCCCGCCGGGCCCTTCGTCAGACACGCGGCGGCGCACAGCGCGGCGACCGTCACGGTGCGAGCGGGCGAGAGCCGGCGCACGTCCGGCGCGGTGGCCGCGGCGAGGATCTGCGCCGCGAGGAGGCACGCGAGCAGGCCGTCGGTGCGGGCGAGTCCGGCCATCTTCCCGAAGTGGTGCGTGGTCGCCGCCGCGACCGCCGCCCACGCGCCGCAGGCCCCGCCGCTGAGCCGCGTCCCGAGACGAAGCGTGATCGCCACGAGTCCGACCGCAGCGAGTCCCGCGGGGAGCCGCTGCGCGGACTCGCCGAGACCCATGACCTGGGACGCCGCGAGCGCGAGCCACGTGTAGAGCGGCGGTTTCGTCGCGAGTTCGCCGCGCACGGCGTCGGCGGGCGCGAGCCACTGCCCGTTGAGCGCGGCGTCGAGCAGGTACTGCGCCTGCTTGCCCTGGTCTTCGCGCGTGAGCGACTGCGGAACGAGGATCGTCGCAGCGGCGAAGATCGTCGCGAGCCCGAGCGCCACGCACGCGGTGCGGCGGGACGCGCTCACGCCGCGACGGCGACCCGTCGCGCGCGGACCCGAGCCGCGCGGCGGAGCGCGAGGAACGCCGCGACGAAGAGCGCCGCGATCACGACGGCCGTGGCGCCCGGCGTCGCCCGGAGCACGGGGAAAACGTCGGCCACGGCGACGCGGCGCACTTCCGCCCACGCGGAGCAGTCCCGGGGCACGGAGAACCGCTCGATCGTCGGCGGGCCGTCTCCAAGGGAGAGCAGGAGTGCGTCCACCGTGGCGGACGCGGGGCCGTGCGCGGGCCGGTCGCAGTTCGCGGCGAACGAGACGTGGCGCGTCCCGCGGGCGTCCGAGAGGTCCTCGTCCTCGTGGACGTGTCCGCTCGCGAACAGCGCCGGCGCCGCGTCGGGGGACGCCGCATGGAGCTGGGCCGCCCGGGCGGGCTCGCGGTCGTTGCGGACGTGCGTCGCAATGGGCCGGTGCGCGAACGCGATCCAGCCGCGCGGACCGAACGGGCGGCGCGCGGCGCGGACGAGATCGAGCGACGCCTCGGAGAAGTCCCCGGTCGCGTCGTCGAGGCCCAGGATCGACCAGCCCGCGGCGTCGATCCGCCACTCCGTCGGGCCGACCCACTCGCGGAACGTCGCGAGTCCCGTCCCGGGCGCGATGTCGTGGTTCCCCGGGACGACGAGCAACGGCACGGCGCCGCCGTGGTCGCGCACGACCTCGCGCAGAGCGGCGTACCGCCCCGGCGTGGACCAGTTGACGGCGTCGCCGAGCAGCACCACGACCTCGGGCCGCCGCCGGACGACCTCGTCGAGCAGCGGGCGCAGCTCGGGCGTGCCGTTCTGCACGTCGCCCACGATCGCGATTCGGAGCGGCGCGCCTTCGGGGTGCGCGGCGAGCAGCGCCGCGACGTCGGCCGCGGGCGTCGCGATGCGGGCGGGGCGCTCGTCGCCGGATTCGGGCCACGCGCGGCTGCCCTCGATCCACGCGACGGAGAGGAACGACGCCAGCGCGAGCGCGGCTGCCGCGAAGAGCGCCTGGACGAAGGCGGGGATGTACTTCGCGCACGAAGAGACTCGCGACGCGCATCCGCGGAGCAGAGCGGCCGAGCCGGACCGAGGAGCCGGAGACGCGGGATTCGCGGCGGCGTTCTCGACGAGGCAGGCACGAGTCGCGAGCGTTACGGGGCGAGTTGTCATGGTCCGTGCATCCTGCCGCAGCCGCGTGAGCGGAGCGTTCGCGCCGGGTTCAGGTCGTCCGCGGCCAGCACGGCGCCTCCGGCAGGTCTTCGGGGCGGGTGCGCCACCGGTCGTGCATCCAGATCCACTCCGCGGGGCGCGCGCGGACGCACGCTTCGACGGCGGCGGTGATCCGGGCCGTGAGTTCGAGCGTCGCGTCTTCGCCCACGAGGCCCGGCCGCGGTTCGAGCAGCGGGCCGAATCGCATCTCGTGCCGCGTGAACGACCGCCACTCGATCCACGCGAAGATGACGGGAACGCCGAGCCGTACCGCGAGCGCCGCCGGGCCGACCGGCGTGTGGGCCGGGCGGCCGAAGAACGGCACGAACGCTCCGCGCGCACGGTGGATGTCGTGGTCCGCGAGCATCGCGACGACGCCGCCGGCGCGCAGGACCCGCACGAGCTCCCGCGCCCCGCCGTGCTCGACGGTGCGGACGCCGATCTCCCGGCGCATCTCGACCTGGCGCGCGGCGACCGGGTCGCCCGCCGAGTCTCGCACGACGGCCACGGCGCCGAGGCGCCGCGCGTACCAGAGTCCCGCGAGCTCGAGCATCCCGGTGTGCGGCGAGACGAGGACCGCGCCGCGGCCGGCGTCGAGGGCGGCGCGCACGTCCGGGGGGACGTCGCCCGCAACGTGCCGAAGCGCCCCGTCGGCCCCGAGACGTTGCAGCGGATACCACGCGAAGACCGCCCGGCCGAGGAGACGGTGGCACCGCCGCGCCACGCGGCGGCGCTCGTCGGCGGGCATCGCGTCGCCGAACGCGAGTTCGAGCTGCCGCAGCGCGCGTCCCCGGCGCTTCCGGTCGAACATCCACGCAGCGAGGCCCGCCACGTCGCCGAGAGCCGTTGCAACGCGGAGGGGCAACCGGCGCACGCACGCCGACACGATGCGGACGATCGCGAACCGGACCCGCCGGCTCCGCTCGCGGTCCCGCCGTCTCCGCTCGGGCCCCTTGGCGGCGCTCGCCGGGGACCGCCGACTTCGGACGCTGTTGTGGATGTGCGGCGACACGGGCGGGAGCGTACGGCGCGGATCGCGTCGCGCCTTCGGCGCAGTCCGGGCGGCGTCGGATTTCGCGCCGCGTTCACGCGACGCTCACGCGGTCGATGGGAGTCGCGCGCTCAGTCGAAGAGCGCGGTCCGCGCGAGGTCGCCGAGATCCGTCGCGAGCAGCGCTTCGAGGAGCTTCAACGGCACGGCCGTGCCCTGGCCGTCGAGGACGCCGGTGGCCGCCATCGCGTCGCGGTGACGGGCGAGCGCGCGGCTGACGAGGACGAACTTCCAGGCGGTTGCGTCGGCCAGCAACTCGCGGTCGGCGTCGCCGGTGGGCGCCGCGTCGCCCGCCGCAGCGCCTTCCCGTGACGCAGAACTGCTCAACTGAACCCTGTCCCCGTGGAACCAGGCGCGGAGGCCGGGGGGGAGCGCGGTGCCGAGGAGAGCCAGACGGTGCTCCGGGCCGACGCGGTCGGGCGGCAACTTGCGGCCTTCGTCGGCGCGGGTCTTCGCGGCGGTGAACGCGCCCGCGGCGTCGGCGGCGAAGTCGGCTGCGGTGTAGGGCGGGGTCAGGTCGGAGAGGGAGCTGTACTCCTGCTCGCGGCGTTCGAACGCGCGCGCGCCCTCGGGGTCGCCCTCGTCGTCCACGGCCGGGTCGCCGAGGAGCCGCACGTTCTCCGCGGAGGTCGTCGGGACGACGCCGGCGCGGCGGCGTGCCAGGATCGTCAGCAGCGCGCGGCCGGCGAGTTCCGCGGCGCGGCCGGGCTCCGGGATCGTGTCGATGCGGGAGAGCAGGGCCGCGGCGTGCTCCGCGAACGGCCGACCGCTGTGCCAGCCGAGGGCCAGGTCCATCAGCAGGGGCTCGGAGAGGTCCGCGAACGAGACGGTCTCGCCGACGTCCGTGAACTTCTCGCGGAGGGCCCGCAGCGCGTCCGAGTTCAAGCGCGGTTCCCGTGGTCCGCGTGCCCGACCTTCATCGGCGGCCGGATGAAGATCCGCGCGTTGCCGGCCTTCCAGTGCTCCACGATCTTGCGAAGTTCCTGGATCGACGCGTCGGGCGACGGGACCTTCTCGCCGGTGTCCGGCGGCAGGTCGCCACCGAGCAGGATCGCCATCAGCTTGGTCGTCACCGGCGCCATCGCGACTTCGTCGCGGTCGTGGTAGACGCGGATCTCGTGGACCGACGTGTCGAGGTCGATCACCACCGGCCACCCGGCCGCGCGGAACTGCCACCGCCAGACGCCGCGCCCCGGCGCCGTCTCTTTCGGGTCGAACGCCTTCGCGGCGCGGAGCCACAGGAGTTGTTCGAGGATGCGGCGGGGGTAGTCGTTCTGTGCGGTCTCTGACATCCGATGAGGGTAGCCTCGGACGCGAATGACCTACGAGCAGATCGCGACGTTCGCCGTGCTCGCCGGTGCGTTGACGCTCTTCGTCACCGAAAAACTGCCGGTCGATGTGACTGCGCTCCTCGTGCCGCTGGCGTTGGGACTGCTCGGCGTGCTGAAGCCGGCCGAGGCGCTCGCCGGGTTCGGCAACCCGGCCGTCGTCACAGTCGGGGCGATGTTCGTCCTCTCGGCGGCGCTCGTCGAGAGCGGCGCGGTGTCGGCGCTCGGCGCCCTCTTGCAGCGCATCTCCGGGAAGACGGAGCGACGCGCGCTCCTCGCGCTGTGCGTGGTCGTCGCCGGGTGCTCGGCGTTCATGAACAACACGCCCGTGGTCGTCGTCTTCCTGCCCATGGTGCTCGCCGTCGCTTCGGAGGTCGGCGCCGCGCCGTCGAAGCTGCTGATCCCGCTCTCGTACGCCACGATCCTCGGCGGGTGCTGCACGCTGATCGGCACGTCCACGACCGTGCTCGTGTCGTCGGAGTTGCAGCGGCGGAACCTGGAGCCGATCGGCTTCTTCGAGCCGGCAGGCGTGGGGCTCGTGATGCTCGCGGTCGGCGCGATCTACATGATCGCGCTCGCGCCGAAGTGGCTCCCCGTCCGCCGCGGCGCGGCGGCGTTCTCGTCGAAGGAGCGCATCACCGAGTACGTCACCGAGGTGAGCGTGTTCTCGGGGTCGCCCATCGCCGGGAAGACGCTGCGCCAGGCGTTCACCGATCCCCACCCGGAACTCACCGTGATTGAAGTCGTCCGCGGGCAGGAGATCCTGTGGCCGGGCGACAAGTCCCTCTGCCTCGCAGACGGCGACCTCGTACTGGTGCGCGGCCACGCGCAGGCCGTGGCGAAGGTCGGCGAGGCCCACCGCGCCGAGATCCTCCCGGAGTTGGCCGGGCGCGGCGTCCGCGGTCGCGACGTCACCCTGTGCGAACTCGTCGTCACGGCCGGGTCGCCGCTCGTCGGTCGCACCGTGCGTGAATCCACCGTCCGTGCGCTGCACGGGGCCACGGTCATGGCCGTCGAACGGCGCGGGTCGCACCTGCGGTCGGGGATCGCCGATCTCGTCCTGATGGCCGGCGACACGCTCCTCGTGCAGTCGGAGAAGGCGAAGCTCGAGCAGTTCCGCGGCGGCGAGGACTTCATCCTCCTCGAAGGGCTCCACGAGAACCTGGTGCTGCGCCGCCGGGCGCCCTGGGTGCTGTTGGTGACGCTCGCCGTGGTGGCGCTCGCGAGTCTCGAGGTGGTCGACGTCTCGTTCCTCGCGGTCGCGGCGGCGGTGGTGCTCGTCGCCACCGGTTGCATCTCGATGCGCCGCGCGTATCGGTCGCTCGACCTCTCGACCCTCGTGCTGATGGGCTCCACGATTGCGATCGGCGTGGCGTTGGAGAAGTCGGGCGCGGCGAAGCTCGTCGCCGAGAGACTCGTGGACGGCGTCCACTGGATCGGCGCGGGGTCGCAGCAGGCCTACGCGGCGCTCGCCGCGTGCTACCTGATCTGCAACGTGCTCACGGCGTTCGCGAGCAACTCGGCCGCGGCCTTGCTCGTTCTGCCGATCGGCCTCGGACTCGCGACCGAGCTTCACACGAGCGAGCGCCCGTTCATCATGGCGATCGTCTACGCCGCGTCGCTCGACTTCTCCACGCCGACCGGCTACCAGACCAACCTGCTCGTCTACGGCCCCGGCGGCTACCGCTTCTTCGACTACGTGAAGTTCGGCGGCCCCCTCAACCTGCTCCTGTGGGGCGTCGCGGTGTTCATGATCCCGGTATTCTTCCCGTTCTGACGGGGGACGTCGTCAGTTCGCTGGCGACGTGGGCACTGCGGGCGCCGCCACCGCCGGGACGCGGCCGGTCGCGACCACGCTGTGCGCGTAGTCCACGCCCCAGATGTGTCCGATCGGGCCGAGGACGAACCGCCGGAGCGCACGGCCGACGGCCGTGCCGGGGTACGTGCGGTGGAGCGACTCCAACTCGAACCCCGCGAGCAGGACCGCCGCGCCCAGTTCGTCGTGGGACCACGGCGTGATGTGGGTGCAGTCGCGCAGGAATCGCCCCGGGGTGTGCGTCGCGGGGACGGACACGAACACGCGCCCGCCCGGCCGCACCTTCCGGCGGACGGCCTCGAGCACGGCGATCCCGACCTCGGGCCGCAGGTGTTCCAGAACCTCGAACAGCACCGCACCGTCGAACGTGCCGGGCACCTCGCCGACTGAGTGGTGGTCGGCCTTCGCCTCGGGGTCGGGGTCCACCGACACGTACACGACCCCCGGGAACTTCGCCCGGATGCGCTCCCGCCGCGTCGCGTCGCCCGCGCCGACGTCGAGGACGCGCTCCGTGCCCGTCAGCCGTGCGTAGAGCACGTCCGTCGGCCGGTGGACGAGCGGCATCCCGAACGGCGACGGCCACCGCTCCCCCGCACGGCGTCGCGCCGCGAGGAGTTTCTGCCAGGACAGGGTGGGTTCGGCCGACACGTGGGGTGGGGATCTACGAACGGCGCCCGGCGCGCCCGCCCCGGGGGAAGGGGGAGCGCGCCGTCGCCGACACCACAGGAGACCACGAGGCGGGGACGTTGGTGGGGACGGGGGCGCGAGAACGCAGTTGCGGCGGTCGCCTGCAGTTCCTAACGTGTGGTGCAGTGGCGGCGCGGCACTTCGCTCGCTGCAACGGGTGACCGAACTGGGAGGGCTGGTCATGGACCGACGTTGGCTGGTGCGCGCCTTCGCTGGCGCAATGCTCATCTCGTGTGGTGCGTGCGCGACGACGTCGTCGCAGCCGGAAGTCCACTCTGCACCGGATGCGGGGGCCTCAGTACGCTCCAAGGTGCGCGCCCCGGTGCTCCACGCGGACTTCGAGAGCTTCGACGGCGACGTCCATCCGGGAAGCGGACGGACCACCTCGGGCGGGTCCTACAACCCGTTCGACGGCAAGCCCTGGCCCTACGGGCGCGGTCTCCTCGACATCAGCCGGACGAACTCCCTCGCGGCGCATGCCGGGGGCTGCCTTTGCATCGGACCCGGCACGATGGCGGCGCACCAGAACCTCGGGTGGTGGCGGTTCGTCAGGATCGAACCAGCGACGCTGGCGAACGGACTCAACTCCTGGTGGGACACGTACCAGCTCGCCGCCGGCGAACACGCGATGGACGGCCAGACCACCCAGTACCGCATGAACGGCGGCATCGACTTCTTCATGCGCCTCGCGCGCAGTCCGGACGCGAAGGTCAACCCCGTGCGGCCGCTCGTCGTGTCGAACCAGATCCAGCTCTTGCTTGAGTACGACTACGGTTCGCCGGGCGGCTGGAAGCTCGCGCTCTACGGCAGGCCGGAATCGTTCTTCCTCGTGACCGATCCCTTGAACCCGCCCGACATGGATACGACGACGCTCACCGACCGCATATCGACATCGATCGTGACCGGACTCGTCCCGCGCGCAGATGCCGTCTACCACGTCGGAATTGTCGCGGAGACGAATGCGAAGTTCGTCACGACCCTCTCCGTCTACGTAGGCGACGGCGCAGGGCCGATCGCGCTCGATTCGGCCGCGCCGCCGAAGCCCCACGCCGTTGTCAGCTTCGGGGTCTACGAGCCGAAGGCCCCGGCCAAGATCGAGTCGATCTGGAACGGGGTGATCTCACTCGGGCTCTATCCGGTGAACGTGTCGGCGACGAGTCCCACCGAGTGTGAACCGCAGTACTACGATTGCCTTCGCGTCTGGGACGGCGTCCCCGTGACGTTCCCGGCGATCGACTGAGTCGGCGCGCGGGGGGCGGCCGGACGCTCGGCCGCTCCTCGCCTCGGCGAGTGGCGAGCTCAGGCGCGCCGCCGCCCTCCCCCGTCCTACAGCTTCGACCGGTTCACGAAGCCGCCCTGGTTCTCGCCGGCGATTCGGCTCATGATGTCGGCCATGTCGTCGGGGTCTTCGTACTTGCGGGCGGACTCGATCGGGGAGAGGCCGATGATGAGGGCGATGGTGTGGATCGTCACTCGCTTGAAGCGGTTCAGCTTGCGGACCTCGGCCAGGATGGTCTCGCGCTCCTCGTACTTGCCGAGCGACGGGACGCCGTCGGAGAGGAAGAAGATGGTGTCGATGTTGTCCTGCGCGATGCCGAACTCGAGCGCGTCGTAGGTGGCGGTGCCGCCGCGGGGGAGTTGCTTCTCGAGCCACGCGATCGCGAGTTCGACGTTCTCGGAACTCGCGACGAGCGCCTGCTTCTGCCACGGGGTCACGACGCCCGCGAACGTGGCGACGCTGAACATCGTCGGCGGTTCGGTGCCGTCTTCCGAGACCTGGTCCGGAGAGTCCGATGTCTCGCCCTTCTTCAGCTTCTTCGGCGCGCGTCCCTGGTTCGACTTCGCGAGGTCGCGGAGCGCCTTGAACATCTCCTTGTGGGCGACGTCGATGCGGCGCTCGCGCCAGTCGGCCGGCCGGATGCCGCTGTCGCGCGGCGCGTCGGGCCAGTTCATCGATCCCGAGACGTCGAGGATGAACAGCACGCGGTCGCTGTGGATGGGGACGTTGAAGTAGCTCGTGGTGTCGCTGCCCTTGAACGTCGGGTCGTCGGGGTCCACGCCGCGCTGGACCTTGCCCCACCACACGGACCACGCCATCGGATCGACGCTGAAGTCCTTCTCCTGCTTGTAGAGCGACTTCGCAAGACCGGTCAGCGCGACGCGGGCCTTCTGCCGCGCGCGGAGGCGGCCGACCTTCAGACTCGCGATGAGCGGGTCGATCGCGTCCTTCGTGCCGATGCGCGCGATCGCCTCGACCGCCGTCTCGGCGACGATCGGCTCCTCCGTCCGCACGATCAACTTCGTCAGGTCGGGGATGAACTCCGGCGATCCCGTGAAACCGAGCGCCTCGGCCGCGCCCATCCTGAGGTGCCAGTCGGCGTCGGCCAGGAACGGGAGGACGCGGGCCTGAGCGCCCTTGCCGCCGAGTCGGGCCAGCGCCCGAAGAACCTCGAAGCGGACGGCGACGTCCTTGCTCTTCGCCAGGAGTTCCGCGAGCGCCGGCTCCGCGCTCGCGACCTTTGCCACGCCGATCGCCTCGACGACCGCCGCGATCACCTCGTCGTCCCGCTGCTCGAGACGCGACGTCAGCCACTCCTTCACTTCGTCGTTCGTGACGCTCTCGATCATCTTCGGAAGCGAGAGCGCGAAGATCGGCTCCTTCTTCGTCGAGGCGAGCGCGGTCTTCACGGCGCTCTGGATCGTCTCGGTGTCGCCGCACCGGCCGATCGCCATGAAGGCCGCCACGCGCGTCGTCAGGTCGTTGTCCTTGACGAACACGTGCTTCAAGAAGTCGCCGGCCGGAGGGAATCGCAGGTCGCCCGCGAACTTCACCGCGGCGCGGCGCGTGCGGACCGGGATGAGGTCGCCGTTGCGGGCGTTGTCGTCGTAGGTCTTCTTCGCCTCGCTCAGCTTCGCGGCCTTCTCCTTGTCGGAGAGCACGCTCGGGTCGTTGTCCGGGGGCTTCGGCTTGTCCGCCTTCGGAGGGTCCGCGGGTGGCTTAGGCGCGTCCGGGGCGGGAGGATCCACGGGAGGTTCAACGGGCGGGTCGGCAGGAGGATCGACCGGCGGGTCCTCCTGCGGCGGGTCCGTGTCGTCGGCCCACGAGACGGACGGCGACGGGACGGCGGGGCGGAACGCGCCCGTCGCGAGCAGCACCGATGCGAGCACCGCGGCGAGCGCGGACGTCCGAGTCATGGTGCGGGGAGCATAGCCGGGACCGGCTGGCGACACCAATCCGACGGCCTTCACGTCGGTTCGTCCCGCGACGGCGGCCCGGCGTCCCGGACAATCGGGGCGATGTCGGCGCAACGTCCCCGGTCTGTCGCAGTTCCCGTGACCCCCGCGGTTGCGTGGCACGCCGTGCCGACGGACGAAGCCGTGAAGCTGATCGGAACCGATC
The DNA here is from genome assembly GCA_021414065.1 of Planctomycetota bacterium. Classification (GTDB taxonomy): domain Bacteria; phylum Planctomycetota; class JAJSAM01; order JAJSAM01; family JAJVHW01; genus JAIOPE01. Next base: position 19,470 of record JAIOPE010000091.1, on the reverse strand, counting down.
CGGCCGCGGGGCTCGACGCCGCGCGGGCCTCGGCGCTCCTCGTCGAGCTCGGCCCCAACGAGCTCGAGGAACGGGGCGGACGCAGCGCGCTGTCGATCCTCGTCGAGCAGTTCACGGCCACGATGGTGCTCATCCTGGTCGCCGCGGGCGTCGTCTCGCTGTTCCTCGGCAAGTGGTACGAAGCGATCGCCATCTTCGCGATCGTGGTGCTGTTCGGATTGCTCGGCTTCGTGCAGGAGTTCCGCGCGGAACGGGCGATGGCGGCCCTCCGGCGTATGGCTGTGCCGGTCGTGCGCGTGCGCCGAGGCGGGGCCGTTGTCGAGATCGCGGCGAAGGACCTCGTGCCGGGCGACATCGTGCTGCTCGAAGCCGGGAACGTCGTCCCGGCCGACTGCCGACTCGTCGAGACGGCAAGTCTCCGCGCGCAGGAGTCGGCGCTCACGGGCGAGTCGGAAGTCGTCGAGAAGGACGCGAGCGTGGTCGTCGCTGCGGACGCGCAGGTCGGCGACCGCACCAACATGGCCCACATGGGTACCGTCGTGGCGTACGGCCGCGGCGAGGCGATCGTCGTGGCCACGGGGATGCGGACGCAGCTCGGTCACGTCGCGACGCTGCTCCACGAACAACCGGGATCGGAACAGACGCCGCTCCAGAGGCGCCTCGATCGCGTGGGGAAGGGCCTCGCGCTCGCCGGGGTCGGGATCGCGGGGCTCGTGGCGCTGTTCGGCGTGCTCCACGGCGAGTCCGCGGCCGAGATGTTCCTGGTCGCGGTGAGCGTCGCGGTGGCGATCGTCCCAGAGGGCCTTCCCGCGGTGGTGACGATCACGCTCGCCCTCGGCGCGCGGCGGATGCTCGCGCGGCACGCATTGATCCGCAGCCTCCCTGCCGTGGAGACGCTGGGATCCGTCACGGTGATCTGCTCCGACAAGACGGGCACGCTCACGCAGAACCGGATGACGGTCACGGTCGTGGAGGTCGCTGGGATGCGCGCGGACCTCGCACCCGCTGCCGCCGTGGCGGAGGACGCGCTCGGGGTCCGTTTCGCGCTCGCCGCGGGCGCGCTCGTCAACGACGCGCAACTCGGCGAAGCGCAGGCCGGCGCTGCGCCGCAGGCTGTCGGCGACCCGACGGAGTCGGCGATCGTCGTGGCGGCGGCGTCCATCGACATGCGGAAGGCGGAACTCGAAGTCGCCGCGCCGCGATCCGGCGAGGTCCCGTTCGACTCGGACCGCAAGCGGATGACGACCGTTCACGAGATCGTCGGGCCACTGCCGGGGCTCCCCGCGGGCGTCCGTTGCGCCGCGTTCACGAAGGGCTCGGTGGACGGGCTCCTCGGCGTGTCGTCGCACGAGTGGGAGGGCGGCGCGGCCGTCGCTCTCACCCCGGAGCGTCGCGCGCGGATCGAGGCGGCGAATCTCCAACTCGCCGGCGAGGGCATGCGCGTGCTCGGCGTCGCCTGGCGCCCGCTCGACGCGGCGCCGGCGGTCGTCGATGGGTCGATCGAAGCGGGTCTGACGTTCCTCGGAATGCTCGGGATGATCGACCCCGCGCGGCCCGAGGTGAAGGCGGCTGTGGCGGCGTGCGGTTCGGCCGGGATTCGCGTGGTGATGATCACCGGCGACCACCCGCTTACCGCTCGCGTGATCGCCCGGGAACTCGGGATCTCGACCGACGACGCCGCGCCTGTCACCGGTGCCGACATCGATCGCATGGACGACGCCGCGCTCGGCGCGTCCGCCGCCACGGCGACCGTCTTCGCTCGCGTCTCCCCGGCGCACAAGCTCCGGCTCGTCTCGCTCCTGCGCGCGCGCGGCGACGTCGTCGCCATGACCGGCGACGGCGTGAACGACGCGCCCGCGCTCCGGAAGGCCGACATCGGCGTGGCGATGGGCATCACGGGCACCGACGTCACGAAGGAAGCGGCGGAGGTCGTGCTGCAGGACGACAACTTCGCGACGATCGTGGCGGCCGTCGAAGAAGGGCGCGTGATCTTCGACAACGTTCGGAAGTTCGTGAAGTTCAGCATCGCAGGCAACGCGGGCAAGGTGGCCGTCATGCTCCTCGCGCCGCCGGCCGCGCTTGCACTCACAGCGCTGCACGGACCCTCGGCCTGCGGCGAACTCGTCGTCCCTCTGCTGCCGCTGCAACTCCTCTGGCTGAACCTGCTCACGGACGGACTTCTCGGCGTGGGCCTCGGCATGGAGCCTGCGGAACGCAACGTGATGCGGCGCAGTCCCGTTCCCGCCGCAGCGGGGATCTTCGTGGGCGGCGGGCTCGGTGAGGTGCTGCGCATGGGCGCGGCGATCGGCGCGGTGGCCCTTGGCGTGGGACTCTGGCAGTGGTCCGCGGGCAACCCCGCGTGGCAGACGATGATGTTCGCCACGCTTGCGTTCGCGCAGGTGGCGCAGGCGCTTGGCGTGCGCGGCGGCGACGAGAGCGTCGTCCGGTCCGGCGTCTTGCGGAACCGCGTGCTCGCGGGCCTCGCCGCGATCGTCGTCGCACTCCAACTCGCGGCGCTCTACGCGCCGCCGATGCGGACGTTCCTCGGAACGTCGCGGCTGGCGTCCGCCGAGCTCGCAGTTTGCGTCGGAGCCGGTGGCCTCGTGTTCGTCTGGGCCGAGATCGAGAAGGCCCGCACGCGGCGCGGACGCCGGGCGGGGGCCGCCGTGACCGTCGCGTGAGGACCGTTTGGGCGCGTCCGGGCGGCGGTCGATCGGTGGGCCACGACCCGGCGCCGGCGGGTTGCGTGCGATCCACGCAATCCCGACGCGGCCTCACGACCGTCAGCGCCGCGGCGTGTGCTCTCGCCCCTGCGGTTGCGGTGTCTGCGGTGGTCCTGGCCGCGCCCGCCGGGACACGCGGGCGACCTCGTCTAGAAGGACGGCGTTCTCGACGCCGCGGTCACGTTGCTCGCGAAGCCGTTCTCCGCTTGAGCCTCTGCTCGGCGTGCGATGCCATGCCTCGCATCCGACGGAGCGACGACCCGACGTCTACTTGACGTCTACGACGAAGCTCACCGTCTTCGCGGCGGGCTGGTCCTTCTCCCACGCGCGGCGGTACTCGAGGCGGATCGTCTCGCGGCCGGGCTTCTTTGCCGCGAACGTCCACGAACTCCGGCCGCCGCTGCCGACCATGCCCGCCGGCGCGGCGTCCGGGGCGTAGACGCCGGCGCCGACCGTCTCGACGACGCCCGCGGGAAGGTCGCCGAGCGTCCACGAGTACCCGGTCGTCACGTTCGCGGCGAGTTCGACGCGGAACCGGCTGTGCCGGACGACGGAGACGGTCTGCCCGTCGTTCGCCTCCGTCAGCGTGAGACTGTCCGTGACGCGTTCGATGTGGCCGCAGGCGCCGAGCGTGGCGCACAGGGTTGCGGCGAGGGCGATCGGGGCGAGGCGCATGGGGTTGTCTCCTGGTGAGCATCGCGTGGCCGTCCGGGCTGCGCGGGGTGGGCTGCCAGAATACCGACGGCTCGGTGTGACGCCAATCGCGAACCCGACGGGCTGGAACCCGACGGGCTGGAATCGAGCACGGCCGGGGCTTGGGGCCCCGGCCGTGAGAAGACACTGGATCAGTGGGAGAGCGGCGACCTACCGGCGTCCGCCGCCGGTGCTCCCGCCACCACCGTTGCCGCCGCGAGGGGGCGGAGGAGGAGGAGGCGGCGGCGGGGGCGGGGGAGGCGGCGGGGGAGGAGGAGGATTCTGGCCGTTGCCCGAGCCGCCGCCGTTTCCGGAGCCGCCCGAACCGCCGCCGGACCCACCACCGTTGCCGTTTCCGTTTCCGTTGCCGTCACCGCCACGGGGTGGCGGCGGAGGCCCACGACGACCGCCCTCCGGGGGAGGAGGCGGCGGGGGGGGCGGGGGAGGAGGCGGAGGCGGATCGCCCGCGGCGCCGTTGCCGCCGGAACCGTCGCCACCACGCGGCGGGTGCGGAGGAGGGGGAGGAGGAGGCGGCGGAGGATCGCCGGCGCCGCGATTGGCACCGCCGTCACCAGCACCGCCGTCACCGCCACCGCCGTCTCCAGCACCGTCACCACCAGCGCCGTCACCGCCACGAGGCGGGGGCGGGGGAGGCGGCGGGGGCGGAGGCGGAGCCGGATCGTCGCAGCCCGGGGGCGGCGGAGGAGGCGGAGGGGGCGGGCGATCCGGCGGCGTCGCATCGCCGTTCCAGCGCGCCCACAGGCCGGAAGCCTGGAACGCGGCGAAGGCCGGGGTCGCCAGCGCACCGGTCGTGCTGCTGGAGGTGGCTCCGCTCGTTGCAGCCGTTCCGGTCTGCGCGGCGGAGCCTGCACCGGTCACAGACGCCCGCGCCGGGAGTGCTCCCGCGCCCGCGCCGAGCACCACGAGGCAGAAGGCGGCCCGGCGGAACAGCCGGCTCCTTCGCTCGTTTGCGTCGTTCTTGTTCATCTCGTCCTCCTGGATGCTCCGGGGAGACAGCTTCCCGGCACTCCCACAGTATGGAACCGGCACCTTGCGCAGTTCTGAAGCTCCGAAAGAAACTGGAATCCCTACTTCGCGTCAGGCTCCCGCAGGCTCGCGATCAGCATCTCGATCTCGGGGCTGGGCTCGCTCTGGGAACTGTAGTCGTAGACGAGGACCGCGAAGCACTGCTGCTTGTGACCGCGCATGACATAGCCCGAGACCTTGAGTCCTGCCGGAGGGGCCGTCTGGCCGGGTTCGGGCTGCATCTTCCCCGCAGCGTCGAAGACGTACCCGTCCATCTCCTTGTTGAACGGACGCCGGTCCGCGGCGGGCGCTGCGGCGCCGGACGACAGAACGCGCGCGGTGATCATCGACTGCAGGCCCTGCGCCAGCGACTTCACGTTGTCGCCGCCCACGGGGTTCGCGTCGAAGGTGTACCGCTGCGTCCACAGGTAGCGGCGGAAGAGGATCTGACGCACCCTGCCGCCCTCGGCGGAGAGTTCGTTCACGTAGTCGTAGGCAGGCGTGTCGGCCGTCGCTTCGACGTGCTGGAACTGCCATCGCGACGACAGCGGCAGGTCGAAAGCGAGGGCGCCCTCGAGCGTCTCGTGCGGGGTGACGACGTACTTCTCCTCCATCACGTAGCCGCTGCGCCGCGCGAAGGCGAGCGTGTCGTTCCACAGAGTTGCGGCTTCGAGCACCGGCGTGGCGCCGGTCGTGAACGGTCGGAGCGACTCGAGCGTGGCGACCACCTGGACGCGCGCCGCCTTGCGGTTTGTCGCGAGCAGCGTCCGAGCGGCCCACGCCTGGGACGTGGCGATGGTGATCGCGAGCGTGGGGGACGCCGGCTTCACCGCGAGCGCGGCGGCGGCGACGACTCCCGCGCGCGTGGAAAGCGGGACGGTCGCTTCGGTCTCGGTGCAGGCGCCCTCGAGCAGGAACCCCACGGCGTACGCGAGCGGCAGCGCATCGGCCGGTTTGCGGGCGTGGATCTTCGACAGGTGCTCGGCTGCGAGCGTCCAGGCGGCCGGCCCGCCGTGCTGCCCGGAGCGCTCCCGGAGCACGATGGCCTCCGCCATCGCCCAGTGGGCGCGGTCGTCGGCCGGAGCGGCCGCGAGCGCAGCAGTCGCGAGGTCGAAGAGGCGGGCCGCGAGCGCCTTGCGCGGCGCCGGGTCCGGCACGACCTTGTCGTAGCGGTACGCGCGGTCGCAGAGCACGTAGACCAGGTCGATTCGGGTCCCGAGGGCGTCGGTTTCCGGGCCCGCGCCGAGGCGGGTGAGCGCCAGTGGCACGTCTGCGGCGCGGATCGCGTCGATCGTGGTCTGCACGCGCTGCGCGGCGGGGTCGGCCGGCGTCGTCGAAGCCTCGGTCGTCTTCGGCGGGGCCTTCCCGGCGGCGGAGTCCGCAGCCTGGTCCGCGGCCAGTGCGCTCGTCGCCGGGAGCACGGGCGCCGCGACGGACAGCGCCGCTGCGGCGAGGCCCGCCACGGCGAAGCGAAGGAGTTCACGCGACTTCATGGACGACCTCCAGGCGGCGGGGCGAGGGCGGCGCGGCGTGCCGTGTCGCCGCGCGCTTCGAGCTCACATCCTAGCCCGGAAAACTCACGAGGTCTCGCGCCCGAGCGAGCCCGCGGGCCGTCCGCTGCGTTGGGACGCTTGCGTGGCTTGAGGAAGCCGACGCCGCGCGTCCCGCCTTGCGGCCGACGCCGCGGATTTCGCCCGGGACAGTCCGTAGCGGCTCGAACGCGCTTCGACTCGGCGTGTAGTGCTTGTGTTTCCTGCGATGCACGCCGTTCTCACGCGCGCCCTCGTGAGTTTCCCGGGCCAGTGTCACGCTCACGCGGCCGGTGAAACCGTAGGTGGCGAATCTTGAGCAATTCTGAACCGGCGGCGTCGGCTGAGACCGCGCCGCTTCAGACGGCTGTAAGATCCTCACCCGAATCTCATGGCCAACGTGACCCACCGCATCCTGCTCGTCGAAGACGACGCCTCCCTCGGGCGTCAGATCGTGAAGTCGATGGAAGAGGCCGGCTTCGAGCCGACCTGGCTGACCGACGGCGACGCCGCGATGCGCGAGTCACCGCGCGCGTTCGCGCTGATCGTCCTCGACCTGATGCTGCCCGGCGCCTACGGGCTCGACATCCTGAAGCACATCCGCGCCGCGGGGAACTCGGTGCCGGTGCTCATCCTCTCCGCGCGGAACGAGACTCGGGACAAGGTCCGCGCGCTGGAACTCGGCGCCGACGACTTCGTCACCAAGCCGTTCTTCCCCGAGGAACTGATCGCCCGCATCCGCGCGCGCATCCGCCGGCCGTCGCTCGAGGCGGGCGGGCTCGTGCGGGCGGGCGGGCTCGAAGTCGATCTCGCGGCCCGGTCCGTGAAGGTGGACGGCGAGACGGTGGAACTCACGCGCGTGGAATTTGACCTGCTCGCGGCGCTCGCGCGTCGCCCCGGTGCGGCCGTCGCCCGCAGTTGGCTCGCCGACAACGTCCTCGACCCGGACCGCGAGGGCACCGAGCGCACGCTCGACGTTCACGTCTCCCGCCTGCGTCGGAAGCTCGGCGCGTCGGGGAAGTGCGTCGCGACGGTCTGGGGCGTCGGCTATCGCCTCGCCGAGGCGTCGGAGTGAGGCTTCGGGCGCGACTCGCGCTGACCGTCCTTGCCGCGGCGGCACCGCTCCTGGCGGGGGTCGCATGGCTGCGCGGAGACCTGGAGCGTCGCGACGCCGACCGCGCGCTCCGCGAGTTCGCTCTCGTCCGGATGGAGTCGGGCGGGCGGGATCGGTGCGAGGCGGATCCCGCGTTCTTCGCCATCACCGCGTCGCCGCTCCCGCGGGCGCCCGACGTCGGGGGCCGCCCGGTGGTGGAACTCGGCGGCGGTTCGAGCGATCTGCCCGCGCCGCTTCCGCCCGTTCCGCCCGAAGGGGGCGCGCCCGCCGACGTCGCGACGGGAGCCGCGACGGGCCCCGTCACCCAGCTCTGGGCGTACGCCGACGACCTCACGTCGATGAACCCGCGCGCGCCGGCGCCGCCCGACGAACTGGTCGCCACGCTCCGCAGCGGCGGCGACGCAGCGGGGGCCGCGTACGTCGCGGCGGGCGGCTCGGGGCGGCAGGTGCTCGTCCGCACGCCGTGGCGCGGCGGGCCGTGCGCGTTCGTGTTCGTGCGGCGCATCGACCCGGCGCCCGGGGAGTTCGCGTCGTTCCCGATCTGGAGCGCCGTGGCGCTGGTCGCGGCGATGGTCGGCGTGGTCGCGTTCGCGGCCGGCTCGGTCGTGCGTCGCATTCGCAAGCTCACCGCCGACGTCGGGCGCTCGGCGGATCAGCGGTACGCGTCGCCGGTGGACGAACGGGGCGCCGACGAGATCTCGGATCTCGCCCGCGCGTTCAACGCCGCGGGTCACGAGATCCGCGGTCACCTCGACGACATGGCCCGCCGTGAGGAAACGCTCCGCACGTTCCTCGCGAACACGACGCACGACGTGATGACGCCGCTCGCGGTCCTGCAGGGACATCTCTCCGCGATGCGCAAACAGGCGGCCGAGGGCCGCCCGGCCGACGCCGAGACGGCGACCGCTGCGGTCGAGGAAGCGCACTACCTCGGGTCGCTCGTCCACAACCTCTCCGCGGTCGCGAAACTCGACGCCGGCCCGCGCCAGGTTCACCTCGCACCGATGCGGGTGGACGAGGTCGTGCAACGCGTGGTCGAACGTCACTGGCCGCTCGCGAGTCCCCGCGCGATCGAGATCGAGTGCGCCGTGCCCGAGGAACCGGTGTGGTTCGACGCCGACGTCACTCTCTTCGAGCAGGCCGTGAGCAACGTCGTCGGCAACGCGGTTCGGTACAACCGCGCCGGCGGGCACGTCGCCGTGCTGCTCGAAGAGCCGTCGGCCACGGAGTTCTCCATTCGCGTGATCGACGACGGCCCGGGCGTGTCCGACGAAGCGCTGGCGAAACTCGGGAGCCGCGAGTACCGCACCGACGAAGCCCGCCGCCGCAATCCGGAAGGCTCGGGACTCGGTCTCGACATCGCCCGGCGCGTGGCGTCGTTCCACCGCGTGAAACTCTCATTCCGGAAGTCGGAGTACGGCGGTCTCGAAGTGGAGTTCCGCGGCGTCCGGAGTCCTGCACCGAGAATTTCCGCGGCGTAAGGATCGCGCAAGGTGCGGCTCGTAGGTTCTCCAGAGTCCCCGATGTACGGGGATCGCAACGGAGGTCACGATGAAGCACGTATCGAAGTGGTTCGGGCTGGCGGCGCTCGCGGTCGTCGCGACTGCGGCGCACGCTGGGCCGGGCGGTCCCGGCGGCCCCGGGATGATGCCCCCGCCGCCGCGCGGTCCGGGCGGAGACGCCGGGATGCAGGGCGGAATGATGCCCCCGCCCCCGCAGGGCGCGGGTCAGCAGGGCGGTGGACAGGCGAACGGTGGACAGATGAACGGCGGGCAACCAGGCCGTCCCGCCGACCAGGCGCCCCCGGCACGCGACGGCGCCGGCGGGCCTCCGCCGTGTGGCGGCGGACACGGCGGTGAAGCCGGTGCGGGCGGCGGTGCGGGCGCGCCGGGTGCGGCCGGCGCGCAGGGCGCGGGCGGTCGCCAGGGACCGCGGCGCGATCCCCGTCGTCTCGCTGGGCTCCTCGCCCGAGCGGCCGACACGGACGCGAGCCACGACCTGTCGGCCGACGAAGTGACGGCGTTCCTCGCTGCGCTCGGTGCCGACGACGCGGGCGTGATCTCGGTGGACGCGCTCGTCGCGCTCCTTCCCGCTCCTCCGGCCGACGCCAACCGTCCGGCTCCGGACGCCACGGAGCTCGCAGCGCGGCTCTCCGTGGAACTCGACCACGACGCCGACGGCGCGGTCGAACTCGAAGACGTGCAGTGGTTCCTCTCGCTGCTCGACCACGACGCCGACGGTGCCGTGTCGGCTGCGGAGCTCGCGCCCCCGCGCCCGCTCCGCGGGAAGGCCCGCGGCGCCGCGATGGCCCTCGCCCGCGCGGCCGACGCCGACGACAGTCATGATGTCACGGCGGAGGAGTGGACGGCCTTCATCGACGGACTCGTCGTCGATGCCGACGGCGCGGTGTCGCTCGACGACCTCGCGTCGAAGCTCCCGGCGCCGAAGCGCGGCCCGGCTGCGACCGACACCGACACGACGAAGCGAGACGCGATGCTCGTGCGCTGCTTCGACCGTGACGGCGACGGCGTCGTGGAAGTCTCGGACCTCGAGACCGTGTACTCCGAACTCGATCGCTCAGCCGACGGCGCACTGAACAAGCGCGAAGCGCGCGCGAAGCGCTGAGGGTCCGTCAGGCAACAACTGGTCCATCTGGTCACGCAGGTTGCTGAGGCCTCGTAGGTCTGAACGCCGACGGAAGTGCTGCAACCTGCGCGCCGGCTTCGCCGCTGAGTTCCAGCGGCCTCCTGCTGCGTTGGGCTCGGCCGATGACTCGCTCCGTGGAGTCAACCGACCTCGCCCGCCTTGCAGGAGGCTCGCTGGAACACAGCCAGATGGACCACTTGTTGCCTGACCGACCCTGATCCGTCGTTCTCCCTGCCGTACCCGGGCGTGCGGATCTCCCCTCCGCGCGCCCGGCTCGATTCTGCGCGACTCGTCCGACGGGTCGCCACCCCGTTCCGTCGAAGCGCCCACTGCCGACGGCGCCGCCCGGCGCGGGATCAAGTCTGCCTCGCGCCCGCACCGATACCGGGAACGACAGTCTTCCGTTGCGTCGAGATGCCACGGACGACCGAGGAGGGTGCGAATCCCATGGCCAAGTGCTTCCTGTGCGGCGCTGCGAGTTCAGGTTCGACGTGCGATGCCTGCCTGAAGAACGGTCAGAAGGCGGCCCCGAAACGGTCGCTCAAAGACGTGTTCGGCAAGTCGGCCCCGAAGAAGGCCCCGGCGTCCGTGCCCGCGCAGGCTGGTTCGCGGCCGGTGGCGCCCGCTGTCGTGACGCCCGTCGCCCCGGTCGCCGCGCCCGCGCCGGTGCACGTGCCGGCCCCAGACGAGCGCATTCCCGACTCGTTCGCTGCCGCGTGCTCCGACCGGCTCGCGTCGATCTTCGACCTGCCGTCCCCCGCGGCGGAGGACTCCACCGGCTTCGAGGCTGACACGACCGAGGTCGAGTCGCCCCCGCGCCCCGTGGTCATGCTGGCGCCCAGCCTGGCGCCAAGCGTGGCGCCTGCTCCCGCGGCGTCGCCGGTTCCCGAGTCGCGAACGGACGAGATCCCGCTGGAAGTGGTTTCGGTGCCCGGTCGATCGGAGAACCGTACGATCGCCATCGACGACATCCCGGAACTGAGCGCGAAGACCGATCCGATCGAGAACGTCCCGATGCCGCGCGCCGAGGCGGCGCCGGTGTCGGACCGCATTCCGGCGCTCTTCGAGCCGGACGTGCTCGACCTGTCCGGTGTCGAAGCGACGCTGACCGTGGACCCCACACTCGCCGACACGGGCGAGGTCCAGTTCGCCGCGGCCCCGGCGCCCGCCGCTGCCGACGGAGTCGGTCCGGAGTCCGTCCCCGCGGTCGAACCCGTGTCGGGTGAGACGGCGGATGGCACCGAAGAGCCGGCCTCGGAGCACAAGAAGATCGAGCGCTGGAACTCCATCCTCGACGAGTCGCCGGTGTTCGCCGGTCAGGGCGACTTCGAGGTGCAGACGCCGTGCGCCCCGACCCCCGGTTCACTCGACGTCGCGATCGGCGTGCGGTTCGACGTGATGTCGGCTCCCGCCGACGCGGACCCGATCGTCAACATGCTCGTGACGATGCAACCGTACGGCGCGCCGATCATGGCGGGCCGCGACGGTCCCGTCGCCCACGTGGTCCTGGCGCTCGACCTCTCCGCCAGCATGAACAAGCCGGACAAGTACCCGCTCCTCACGCGCGCGCTCAGCACCATGCTCCGTGAGCTTCGGTCGAAGTGGGCGCACGAGGTGCTCATCTCGGTGGTCGCGTTCGCCTACGGCTCCGAGACGCTCGTCCGCGCGATGCCGTCGTCGCAGATCGACGAGCGCGAAGTCCTCAGCCGGCTCGATACGTGGGAGAAGCGCTTCACGCGCTACACCGACCTCACCGGAGCGCTCACGCTCGCCGGTCGCATCGCGCGTGACTCGGTCGCCGCGAACAAGGCGATGCCGGTCCGCATCTACGTCCTCACCGACGGCAAGCCGCAGGACATGAAGGGCTCGCGCGAGGTGATGTCGAAGGTCTCGAAGCTCCCGGTGGACGTCAACGGCCTCGCGTTCGGCGAAGACGCCGACGTCGAGTCGCTCTCGCAGCTCTTCAGCGGCGGACGCGGCGCGACCGTCAAGCACATCCGCGCCGACACGATCGGCGAGACGTTCGGACGCATCGGCGAGGTCGCGCACCTGGTCGTCGCGAACCGCGCACTGCTCGACGTCGAACTGCGCGGCGGTGTGATCGGCGGCGACGCCTACCGCTATCGTCCCGCCCGGCACCGGTACGCCAAGGGTGCGTTCGCCCGCGGCGTGCAGTTCTCGACCGACCTCGGCACGCTCGAGTCGGGGCGCACGTACTCGATGCTGTTCCAGCTCCGCTTGCGCCGCACGAAGGGCCAGGAGACGGAGATCGGCCGCGTCGCGCTGCGCGTGCCCGGCTTCGGCGGTCCCCGCACTTTCGAGAAGATCGTCTGCATCCAGCGCCACCCCGGCGCGGAGCCGATGGAGCCCGACGCCGAGGTCCAGGCGGCGCTCGACGTCGTCACCGCTCTCGACGGCGAGAACCCGGTCGCCACGTTGCGCGCGCTCAAGATCCGTCGCGGGATCTACGCCAACGAGCGACGCGATCCGCACGTGCTGTTCGTGCTCGACAAGGCGATCCTTGAACTCGAGACGCACGGAAGCCTCGCCGCGCTCACCGCGTCGGAACATGCCACGTTGGTGTCCCACACGCTCACGACGCGCGTCCGCCGCGGCGAAGTGCCGGCCGAACTCCAGGCCAAGATCGACGCCGCCATCGCCGCCCGCGCGTCCAAGCCCGTGCCGGTCGGCGCATGAGCGAGCGGAACGACCCGATCGCCCACGAGTGCCGCGTCATCCGTCGCCTCGAGGCGCGGGGAGAGACGGGCCTCGGTGACGCTCTCATCAAGATCGACGGCTCGGTCGTCGGCGACCGGTTCCGGATCGAGTCGCTCTACGCCGTCGGCTCGGAAGGCGCGGTCTTCCTCGCAAGCGACCTGCGCGACCCGGGGGCCCCGCTGGCGGTCGCCAAGCTGCCCCTGCTCCCGTTGCACCGACCCTTCGACCTCACCGACGACGAGATCCGCCGCCGCCGCGAGTCGCTCCGCGAAGAGGCTGCGAACCTCGCGCGCGCTGCCTCGCCGTACATGCCCGCGAGCCACGGGCTGTTTGAGTTCGCGAACCCCGCGCTCGATGCCGACTGGGGCGGCGAGTTCGGCGAGCCCGAGCCGTGCCTCGTCATGGAGAAGCTCCCCGGATTCGACCTCGATCTGTGGCTCGCTCGGATGCACTCGAGCACCGTGCCGAAGGTGCAACTCCGGCGTCAACTCGAGCACGTTGCGATCGTCGTCCTCTCCGGGCTGATGGACCTGCAGGACCGCGGGTACTACTACACCGACCTTCGGCCGGGGAACGTGCGCATCCGCGGTCGTTCGCGCGAGCGGGTCCGTCTCATGGACGCGGGCAGCCTCGTCCGGACGGATGACCGAAGCGGCAAGTTCCCGCACGTTCCGGCGTACCTGCCGCCCGAGCTCTTCGAGAGCAGCCGGAATGGCGATCTCCTGCTTCCGTCTGCCGCAGTGCAGGCGGTGATGGCCGGTCGTACGCTCTTCGAGGTGGCGACTGGCCGCGTGCCGCTCCCAGGTGAACCGGTGGAGGCGTCCACGCTCTATGGCGTGAACGTGTCGCCGTCGGTCGCGGAGACGATTGACCGCCTGTGTCGCGGCTCGTTCCCGGACGTCACTTCGGCGCTCGCGTTCCTCTCGGAGCGGTTCGACCACGATCCGTCCGACCGCGCGGCGAAGCCGCGCGCTGCAGGGCAGCGGCCTGCGCCCCAGCGCGCGGAGGCCTCGCAGCGCCCACGACCGACGCAGGAACGCGCTGTGCAGACGGCGCAGACGACGCAGTCGGCGCAGTCGGCGCAGTCGGCGCAGACGACAGCGCGGAAGCACGCAGCCCCGATCACCGATCCGGTCGCCGCGATCGCGGCGTCGGTGAACGCGAAGCCCGGGCGCGATCTGCACTCGTTCCTGGCCGAGGCCCGGAACGTGCCTGCGGCCGACTCGCAGCCCGCGAAGTCGAGCCGGGCGGAGCGTCCCGCCTCGATGGCCCCCGTGCGAGCGATGCCGGACGGAAATCCGTCCGTTGCGCCGGCAGCCGCACGGCCGCGTGAGTCCGTGGACGACGATGTCCCCGTGGCGTCCCCGATGTTCGAGGACGAGCCCGTCGCAGCCGCGGCGCAGCCCACCTCGCGCGCCGCCGAAGCGTCACGCGGGCCGGTCCGGGAACCGTCGCGCCGGATGACGCGAACGTCGCCGTCGTCGAGCGGTGTCCCGCTTGCGCAGGCATTCGCGAACGCACCGCGGCAACCGCGGGCGTCTCTACCGTCGGCCGCACGCGCCGGATCCGGCGGGCCGTCAGGAGGCGCCCGGTCTTCCACCGAGCGCAACCTGGAGCGCCTCACGTCGCAGCGGTTCGCCGACGAGCCGGACACCGAGACGTCGCACGGCGCGGGCACCGCAACCAACGACGCAACGACCGACAGCTCGCCATCGGCCGCCTCGGTCCGACTCGGGGAGCCGACGGACCCCGTCCTGCCGCCGTCCCGGCCGAGTGCGTTCCAGCGCTTCTTGAACTGGCTGCTTCGCCGCTGATCGTACGACGACGGTGATTAGCCGTGGAGCCGGGCCTCCGGCTCGGTCGTCGCGATCACGTGCGCTTCGTGCTGCGCCAGCTCGTCGAGACGGGCGCGGAGTTCGTCTTCGGAGACGAGTCCCAGTTCGCGCGCCAGATCGACGAAGATCTCGTGGTGGCGCGCCTCCGCGGCGAGGAGCCCGCGGTAGAGCCGGACGAGTTCCGGGTCGTCGAGGACGTCCGCGAGCAGCCGCATCCGCTCGCAACTGCGCGCCTCGATCAACGAGCAGCAGAGCAGCGTGTCGATGAGCCGCGCGGGCTCCTCGCCGCGGATCGCCGACGTGAGCCGCGCGGCATACGGCGTCGGCTGGATGCGACGGTACGGCGTGCCCCGGCGCGCGAGGATCTCGACGACCTCCTCGAAGTGCGCGAGTTCCTCCCGAGCGAGCCGCGACAAGGGGATCGCCAGCGACGCTTTGTCGGGGTAGCGAAAGATCAGGTTGATCGCGTTCGACGCCGCGCGCTTCTCGCAGTGCGCGTGGTCGAGCAGCACGTCGTCGATCTGCGCAACGACGCGCGGGGCCCAGCTCGGATCTGTGGGTGCGGCGAGGTGGAGGATGGCGTGGTCTCCGGGATGGGGGTCTCGACGGCAGCGCAGCGATACGATACCGCCGTGACGCGAACGCACTACCCAGCGTCGTACCTGCTCGACGGTCGCGTGCGGTGGCTCCTGTGGTTCGACGGCGGCGACGGCTCGGACGGGGTCGTCGTGAGTGCGCCAGGCCGCGTCCCGTCGTTCGCGTCCTTGGGCGGACTCCGCGCATTCGCCGGACGATGCACGATCGCGCTCTCCAGCGAGACGCCGCAGGCGCCGTGCGATCTCGACACAGCGGAGCGCTGGGCGGCCGCGCCGCCGACGACGCTGGACTGCAACGGCCTGCTCGGCGCGTGGAACCTGCTCTGGGACGTCGCTGGATCGGTCGGCGACGACGGCGCTGAGTTCGTGCGACGGCACGACGCAGCGGTCGCGTCGGATGTCTACGAGCGGATGTTCTGGGGCTGCAACCTTCCGTCCGTCACGCCGCTTGGTGAGCACTTCGTGCCGACGTGGTCGGATGATGAGATAGCGACCATCGCGGGCGTGCTTCGCGAGGGCGTGCGGGTGTTTCGCGAGGTGGTGCAGAGCGGCGACGCGGCGTAGCCTCAGCGGGGTGTCCGCTTCCCACCCATCACCGAGCGACGAGCCGTCCGCCGACGCCGCCAGCGCGTCCGTTCCGCACCCGCCGCTCTCGGAGTGCGCGTCGGCGTTCCTCCGGGTCGGGGTCGAGAGCTTCGGTGGGCCGGCGGCGCACATCGCAGTGCTGCACCGGGTGGTCGTCGAGGAGAAGCGGTGGATCTCCGAGGAGCGGTTCCTCCACGCGCTGAACTTCTGCATGCTGCTGCCGGGGCCGGAAGCGACCCAACTCGCGACGTACGTGGGCTGGTTGCTGCACGGAGTGCGCGGCGGACTCCTCGCGGGGGCGCTGTTCGTGCTGCCCGGCGCGCTCGTGATGCTGGGAATCTCAGCGCTCTACCTGTTCTTCCACGAGGTGCCGTTCGTGAGCGCCGCGTTCTTCGGCGTGAAGGCTGCGATCCTCGTGATCGTGGCGGACGCGGTGATCCGGATCGGCAAGCGAGCGCTGCGGAGCGGCGCGGCCGTGACGATCGCCGTTTTGGCGTTCACGGCACTGTTCGCCTTCCAGGTCCCATTCCCGTGGGTCATCGCGTGCGCGGCGCTCGCCGGGTTCTCCGCCGGTCGGCTCCGTCCCGCGTGGTTCCCCGCGAGGGACGTTGCGGCGGCCGGTGTCGCCGATGCAGTTCGTCCGCGGGCTGAGGGCACCGTGATGCGCTCGCTCGGACGGTCCGCGCTCGCTGCTGCGATCGGTCTCGTGGTGTGGTTCGCTCCGGTCGCAGCGCTCGCGGCGGCGACGGGCCCCGACAGCGTCTACACCGTGCAGGCGGTCTTCTTCAGCAAGGCGGCGGTCGTCACATTCGGTGGCGCGTACGCGGTGCTGTCGTACGTGCAGCAGCAGGCTGTGGAGCGGTTCGCGTGGGTGACGCAGGGCCAGATGCTCGACGGCCTCGGTCTCGCCGAGACGACGCCGGGCCCGCTCATTCTCGTGCTCCAGTTCGTCGCGTTCCTCGGGGCGGCGCGGGCGCCGGGCGGGCTCTCGCCGCTCGCCGCAGGAACGCTCGCCTCGGCCGTCATGCTCTGGACGACGTTCGTCCCGTGCTTCCTCTGGATCTTCGCGTTCGCGCCGTGGGTCGAGGCGGCCCGCGGCGTGCGCTCGCTCGCAGCGGCGCTCGCGGCGATCACGGCGGCGGTCGTCGGCGTCGTGGCGAACCTGGGCGTGACGCTCTCGCTTCGGACGCTGTTCGGGGCCGTGGGCGAGGTGCGCGTCGCCGGGGCGACGATTCCGGCTCCGGTGGTCTCCTCGCTCGACTGGCGCGCCGCCGCGATCGCCGCGGTGGCGGCCGTGCTGCTCTTCCGCGTGAAGGCAGGCATGGCGTGGACGCTCGCGTTCGCGGCGGCGGCGGGTCTCGTCGTGTCCGCCCTGTCGAAAAGCTGAGGATCCGCGTCCGCGCCCCGAGAATCCCCGGCTTCCCCCGAAGGAGGTCCGCGATGTCCACTGTCACGCTCAAGGGCAACCCCGTTCCCGTCTCCGGCACCTTCCCCAAGGCAGGCGACCCCGCTCCCGCCTTCCGGCTCGTGAAGGCCGACCTCTCGGAGGTCACGAACGCCTCGCTCGCAGGCAAGACGGTCGTCCTGCTCACGGTGCCGAGCGTGGACACGCCGGTCTGCGCCCTCGAGACGCGCAAGTTCAACGAGAAGGCGACGTCCGTTCCGGGCGTGGTGGTCGTCGTCGCGAGCGCCGATCTTCCCTTCGCCATCAAGCGCTTCTGCGCCGCCGAGGGCATCGAGAACGTCCACGCGGCGTCGGATCTGCGCGACCGCGCGTTCGGCGAACGCTGGGGCGTCGCGATCTCGGGCGGCCCGCTCGCCGGCGTCACGGCACGCGCGGCGTTCGTCATCGCTCCGGACGGCCGCCTCCGCTACGCGCACCTCGTCCCCGAGATCGCGCAGGAACCGGACTACGACGCCGTCCTCGCCGCGGCCCGCGGGTAGCACGCGGACCCCGTGAATCCGGACACCCCCCCGATTCCTGCCCCCGACGGCGAGAGCTGGCTCTTCTGGGCCGGGTTCGCGCTGTTCGTCGTCCTCATGCTCGTCCTCGACCTCAAGGTCTTCCACAAGGAGGCGCACGAGGTCAAGACGAAGGAGGCGCTGGGCTGGTCGATCTTCTGGATCGGCCTGGCGCTCGTCTTCAACGCGGCGCTGATCCCCTGGCTCGGCGGACAGAAAGCGACCGAGTTCCTGACGGCGTACCTGCTCGAGAAGTCGCTGTCGGTGGACAACCTGTTCGTGTTCGTCGTGCTGTTCTCGTACTTCCGCGTGCCGGGCGCCGCGCAGCACCGCGTGCTGTTCTTCGGCGTGCTCGGCGCGATCGTGCTGCGTCTGATCTTCATCCTGATCGGCGCCGAGTTGCTCACGCACTTCGAGTGGATGACGTACGTGTTCGGCGGCTTCCTCGTGCTGACGGCGGCCAAGCTTGCATTCGCCGGGGAGTCCGACCCCGATCCGTCGAAGAACCTGGCGATGAGACTCGCGCGCCGCTGGTTCCGATTCACCGACGAGTACGACGGCCAGAAGCTCATGACCGTCAGGAACGGCGTCCGCTACGGCACGCCGCTCCTGCTCGTCCTCCTCGTGATCGAGGCGACGGACGTCGTGTTCGCGGTGGACTC
This sequence comes from Planctomycetota bacterium, assembly GCA_021414065.1. Classification (GTDB taxonomy): domain Bacteria; phylum Planctomycetota; class JAJSAM01; order JAJSAM01; family JAJVHW01; genus JAIOPE01. The sequence continues at coordinate 1,381 of JAIOPE010000091.1, read as the reverse complement.
GGTGCCCGCGTGTCTCGCGGTGAGCCGCGACCCGTTCATCGTGTTCACGTCGAACATCTTCGCGATCCTCGGACTGCGCGCCCTCTACTTCCTCCTCGCGCGATTCCTCGGGTCGTTCCGGTTCCTGAAGTACGGCCTCGCGGTCGTGCTCGGGTTCGTCGGCGTGAAGATGATCATCGCCGGGCTTGGCGTCCACATGCAGACGTGGGTGTCGCTCGCGGTGATCGGCGGCGTGCTCGCGATCTCGACCGTGGCGTCGCTGATGTTCCCGGTCAAGCCGGAGATCGCCTCGACCGAGTAGCCGACTCAGCGAGTGTCGCAACAACAGTTTGGAGCCCGTTTCGCCCGGAGGGGGCAGGTGTCAAGAGACCCGCGGAGCGGATCACGTGCGCCGGGGCGGTCTCGACGTCGCCGGCGAGCGCGTCGCCCCGGAGCCGGACCGCCCGGAGCTGATCGAGCGTCAGCCCGGCGAGGGGAGCCCAGCGCGGAGCTGCTCCTCGACGATCCACGCGGGTCGCCACTCGGGGGCGACGTCGCGGATCCGCGCACCGGCCACGGGGCCACGTGGGGCGCGCTCCGTTGCGATCGGCGACCAGGACGACCCGAGAGCCGGGCAGGCGGCCGAGGCGCTCACGCTGCCCCGCACGCGGCCAGCGGCACGGCGAGCACGGAGAGGATGCCGACGACCATGCGTCCCATCGGGCTCGTCAGGTCGAACGACTCCCGCAGCGACACGATCCCGACGCCGCGCGCCGACAGCCGCTCGACGACGTTCGCCAGCCCGGAGAGGGACCAGCCGATCCGGGAGAGCTCGGCGACGAGGAGCACGTCCACCGCGCGGGCGTCGGCCAGTTCGAGGACGCGGCGGAGCCCGGCGCGCTCGGCGCGGAGGATCTCGGCGGGCGCCTGGACCGGGGCGGTCGAGAGCACGGGCAGCACGCGCACCGTCTCGGGGATGCGGGCGGCCTCGCCCCACTCCAGCATCTCGACGATGTAGGGGTCGCCCCGCGCCCGGCGCTCGCCGTCCGCGATCGACAACCCGAAAGGGGACGCGAAGCGGTGCTCCTGGCGATCCAGTTCGCATCGGCACGCTCTGCGTTGCGTCCCCGCTGCACCTGGGCGATTCCGGGTTCGCCGTTGTGCCGCGCGCGACGTCGCCGTACTCTCCGGGCCGACCGATGGCGAGTGACCGGCGGCCCTCAGTGGATGAACGCATGGGCCGCGTCTCGCGGTCCGAGGAGTGAACGTGGCAGGGGAACTCGTGCAGGTCGTGATGGTGCCGCGGTACACGACGTACTGCGGAGCAGCGGACTACGTGACGATCGCGATGGATGTCACTCGCTACTCGTATCTGCGGTTGGTCGCCTGGCGCGGCCCGATG
>JAIOPE010000010.1 GCA_021414065.1 Planctomycetota bacterium | reverse complement strand
GAGCAGCGCCGCGGCGGCGTCCCCCACCATCCGATCGACGGCCGTTCGCGGCACCGGCAGCTCGTACGTCGCGAGGAGCTGGACCGCACGGAGCTCCGGCGGCAGCAGGCGTTCGAGACGAGCCCGCATCGCCCCGGTGAGCGTTTCCGGAAGCGTCGGAGTGTGCCGCGGGTCGAGCATCCACCGGGAGCCGTCGTGGCGGAGCGCGCCGTCGTCCACCAGGCGCGCGAGCAGTTCCTCGGCGAAGAGCGGGAGCGCCCCGCCGTGGGCGCGCAGGACCTCCGCCACGCGGTCGTGCGGCGCTCGCGGCCCGAGCACGCCGCGAACGAGTCCAGCGATGTCGTCGGGGCCGAGCGGCCGCAGCGGCAGGGTCTGCACGAGTCCCTCCGCCTCGAGCGACCGCAGCCCTTCCTCGACCTCCTCGGAGACGGGGGCGCCGTCGGTGAGCGTCGCGACCACCAGCAGCGGCGGCGGACTCCCGAGCGCGTGCCCTTCGGCGATGCGTCGCGCGAGCGTGGCGATCACGCGCACCGACAACGCCGTGGCGTCCTGCAGGTCCTCCACGACGAGGACGAGCCCGCCGAGTTCGTGCGCAAGTTCGGCGAGGAACCGCGCCGCCGCCTCGGCCGGGTCGGCTGCGCGACGCGGGCCGACGCGCGACGTGCCCGGCGCGTCGTCGTGCGGAGCCGCCGCGCCCGCGTCCGCAGCGACGTCGGCCGGGGCACCGGGACCTCCGTCCACGTCGTCGGCTCCGCTGCGGCGCTGGCGCTGCAACGCGTGCGAGCCGGGCCCCGCGAGGAGTGCGGCGTGGGTCAGGATCGAGCGCAGCGCGGGCATGCGCGAGTCGCGTTCGTCGGAGCACGACCCGTGGATCGGCGCCCATCCCTCGCCGACCGCGCGCAGGCGGAGTTCCTGCAGGAGCCGCGACTTCCCGACGCCGGACGTGCCGCGGACGAGCACGATGCCCGGCACGGCCGGCGCCGCCGCGTCGGTGACCACGCCGGCGACGCTCGCGGCCGACGCGCGCGAGTCGCGCATCCGACGCACGATCGTCTCGATCTCGGTGGTACGGCCCGCCGGGACCGGCGCGTGCGGAAGAGCCCTGCGCACGAGCGGAGACGGCGCGCGGCCGAGGGCGGCGTCGAGATCCGCGAGCGCGCGCTCGGCACTCTCCGGGCGCGCGTCGCGACGTGGCTGAACGAGCGAACGAAGCCACGCGGGGGGCAGCAGCGCGTCGTCGGGCACGAACTCCGGGCCGAGGTGCGTGTCCGGCGGGAACGTGATTCCCGTGGCGAGCACGAGCAGGGCGGCGCCCGCACCGAAGATGTCCGAGCGCGGGTCCACGTCTTCACCCGCGAGCACTTCCGGCGCTACGAACGGCAGCGTGCCGCGCGCGGGCACCACCACGTCCTCGCGCTCGGCGAGCCCGAAGTCGAGGAGAACCACGCGCCCGGCAGCCGTCGTCAGCACGTTCTGCGGCTTCACGTCGCGGTGGAGCCAGCCGTGGCGGTGCAGGTACGCGAGGACGTCGAACAGACTCCGCGCCGTCGCCACGACGTGCCCCCGGAGCGTCGCCGCATCGCGGTCGCGCGGCGGGGCCACACCGTCCACGTGCTCGAGCAGGAGCCAGGGCGTGCCGTCGCGCGCGATGCCCACGTCGAACAGCCGCGGCAGCGCGGGATGCCGGAGCGCCGCGAGGGCGCGTGCCTCTCGGATGAGCCCAGCCCGTACCGCCGCCGCTCCGTCGCGGTCCTCCGGCAGGCCGAGTTTCAGCGCCCGGAACGCCCCGTGCTGCGCCCGGTCGCGCACCAAATGGACGGCGCCTCCTCCTCCGGTGCCGAGGGGGCGCAGGATCTCGAAGCGCGGCAGTTCGGGAAGGGTTGGCGGGATCAAGCTGGCATGCTCGCCGAAACGGCGTCGGGCGTCGCCCCGCCGTCAACAGTGAACCCCCGGCGGGTGGCCACGTATGATGCCCCCCATGGCAGCCAAAGAGCCCGCGAACCCGCTCGAGAAGCGTGAACTCCTCCAGGCCGACAAGCCGAATCCGGCGAAGATCGACGCCGTTGCTGCGGCAATGGGCGCCGAAGGCCGATGGCCCGAGGCCGTGGACTACGTCGAGATCTCGAAGAACCCGGAGCTGCTCGCAAAGGCCGAGGCCGACGCGGTGAAGCGCGGCGCTGCGTGGCTCCTCTCGCAGGCCGACCGCATCCGCGGGAAGGCGTCGCCGCCCGAGACCTGGGTGCGCCTCGCCGAATCCGCACAGGCCGCAGAGCGCTGGATCGACGCGGTCCGTGCGCTCGGCCTCGCCGGCCGCGAGACCGAAGCCGAGGCCCTCCGCCAGGCGAAGTGCCCCGACTACGACCCGTTCAAACCCCTCGGCAAGTGACCGGCCCGGAGACGACGGACGCGGCGACGGACGCGGCGGCGGGCGCGGCGGCGGGCGCGGCGGCGAACTCCGTCCGACGCACGTCGCGACGCAGCCCCGCCCCGCCGCGGCGCGTGGCGTTGTGGGTCGGCGCGGTCCTCGTCACCGCGGCCATCCTGATCGGTGCCGTCGTCGCCACCCGCTCGCCGCCTCCCGAGAAGATGGAACTCCACCTCCGGATGCTCCCGCGGGAGGGCGGCGCGGCCATCACCGACAAAGACACGCGCAGCGCCGCCACCGACATCGACATCACGATCGGCGAACTCGGCATCGCGCGCCGCGAGGTCTCGCCGGTCGGCGTCGGTCGCCTCCGGGTCGTCCTCCCCGACAGCGTCCGAGCGCGGATGCCGGAGATTCGGAAACGCCTGAGCGATCCGTCGCTGCACGTGACGATCGAGTAGTCGTCGGCGCGAGTCCGGCAAACTCAGCGCAGCGAGTCGAGTAGCGCCCGCGCGGCAGTCAGGTCCGGCGCGCGGCGGAGCGCCTCTTCGAGAAGCGGGCGGCACTCGTCCGCGCGGCCCGCGCGCTTCAGGCAGACGGCCAGGTTGTAGCGAGTCTGTGCGCCGAGGCGGGGCTTGCCGCCGGCGGCTTCGACGGCGCGGCGGAGCATGGATTCGGCGGCGGCGAGGTCGCCGTCCTCGAGGAGCAGCGCGCCGAGCAGCGCGAGTTCGTCGTCGGGACGCGGCGACGTTTCGATCTCGGCGCGCAGCATCCCGGTCGCCTCGACGCGGTCCTCGGCGCGACCGGTCCCCGACAGCGCGAGCGCCAGGCGGTAGCGCGAGTCCGAAGCGTGCGGGTAGCTGACGAGCACGTCGCGTTGGAACGTGACGTCATCGCGCCACACTTTCGCGCGCAGGTGGCTCATCACGGGCAGCGCCGCGAACACGAGCAGCGTCGGTGCCAGGCCCCGGAGCGCGCCCCAACGGTAGTAGAGCGACTCGAGGCCCTCGGCGACGAGCAGCAGGAGGAACATCATCGGCACGTACTGGAAGCGGTCCGCGAAGATCGCGCCGATGGGGACGATCTGCAGCACCGGGATCAACGTGAGCACGTATGCGAGCATCGGGAAGCCCGCGGAGTGGCGACGCAGCAGGCGGATCCCGCCGATCGTCATGCCCGCGAGGATCGCGAGACCAAGGACCGACGAGAGGTCCCACGGCGCCGCGCCCGGCGTGAATGCCACGTCGGCCGCGTAGTCGCCGGAGAGTCCCACGGGCAGGAACACGTGCGCCGTCTGCACGAACACCGCGCGACCGACGCCCTGGATCGCGTCGCCGAGTGCGACGTCGTGCCACACGCGGCCGCCGGCCTGCGGGAAGGGCCACCCACCGAACACGGCGACCCGCGCGCCGACCCACACCGCCGCAGGAACCGCGAACAGCAGGAACCGGTTGCGCAGGCGCGCCCCGAGCAGTCGCTTCGGCTCGACCTCGTGATACGCCATCAACCCCGCGGCGACGACCACCGGCAGCGTGGCGATGCTCGCCTTCGCGAAGAGCCCCAGCCCCCACGCCGCGACCGCCCACCAAAGGAGACGTCGGTTGGCGGACGAGCGCAGGAGCAGCACGGACGACGTGAGCCCGCAGAGAGCCGCGAGCAGATCGCAACGTCCGACGATCCAGGCCGTCGGTTCCACCGCGAGTGGGTGCACGGCGAAGAGCACGGCCGCGATGAGCGGTGCGCCGAGCTTCCGCTTCGTGAGGTTCACGAAGAGCAGGTAGACGAGCGCCGAGTTCGCCGCGTGGAGCAACACGTTGACGAAGTGGAACCACCCCGACGCCGGGGCGCCCGGGGTGCTGCCCGAGACGAACCAGTCGATCGCCAACGATGCGTTGACGAGGGGCCGGTACATCTCGGTCGGGTGGTCCGGAGTAAAGAACGCCTCGCCGAACGAACGCCAGACCGACGACAGACTCCGCACGCGCGGGTCGTCCGTGAGGAACACCCGGTCGTCCCAGATGAGCCCCGCGAAGATCGACCGGAACTGGGCGACGATCGCGAACAGCGCGGCGATGCCGCAGCCCGTGGCGACGGCGCCCGGACGGATCAGACGGCTGTGGACGGGAAGCCCGTCAGCGTCGGGGCCGAAGCCCTCGTCGCCGTCGGGTCCGTGGTCGTGTCCCTCGTGCGGAGGCATCCGGGCCGCCTCGCAGCGCCCGTGCTACTTGCCCTCGTCCTCGTCCTTCGCGTTCGGGTCGTACTTGCCCGTCGGCGGATCGGTCTCGGTGTTCCAGGGACGCGACTTCGCCTCGTCCTTCCATCCGATCGGACGCGCGAGGAGGCGGTCCCAGTACCACTCGAACTCCTCCTCGATGCCCTTCCAGTCCTTCGCGTTCTTCCGGCCCATGCACTTCGCGAACGCTTCCGGCCCCTGCTCGTCCTTCAGCACCTTCTCCATGTAGTCGAGGTACTGCGCGCGGTACTTGCCGTTGTCGTAGAACCAGAGGAAGTGGGTCAGGCCCCAGCCGCGCCCGTAGAAGAGCACGGCGCCGAGGCTCGGATTGTTCGGGGTGAAGACGGAGCTCTTCTGGAGCAGTTCGCCGTTGTGGTTCGGGAGGATCAGCTCGGCGATGGTCCACTTCCTCGCCACCTCGCGGAGGTTGCGCTCGCGGCCGTCGCCGCGCACGTCCTTCAGGCGCTCGAGCAGCAGGCGGTTGTGGGCGAACGTCGCGCCGACGAGATCGTCCTTCTTCGACGCCTCGACCTCCACCGAGCCCATGAACTCGGCGATGCCTTCCTCCCACCACATCGACTTGCGGGGGCTGACCGCCGTGTCGCCGTCCACGAGCGGCTTGCCCTTGAAGATCGCTCCGTACTCGTGCTGGAGCTGGTGCGTGCCTTCGTGGAACGTGACCTGGTCGGAGCCCTTCTGCACGCGACCGTTCGCGACGGGGAGCTCGTCCTGCGAGCGCATCGAGTCGTCGCCGATGTAGTGGAAGATCTTCTGTTCCGGCGGGCTGTAGAACGCCCGGATGTAGTCCGCGGGCGTCTCGCCGTTGTTCGACTTCTTGTAGAACTCGACGTACGAGGGGTGGTTCCAGAGCACGATCGCGAACAGGATGCGGCTCTTCTCCTTCAACTCAGGCAGCTTGAAGCGCTCGGCGAAGAGGGACCGGAAGTGGCGGTTCAGCTCCGTGAAGATGATCGCGTCGCGGTTGGCGAACTTGTTGACGTTCGCGAGGCGCTCCTTGTTCTTGTGCGCCTCCTCGGGGTCTGTATAGACCTCGTACTGCTGGCAGATGAGGTAGGGGTCCGCCCAGCGGTAGACGAACTTGAACTCCTTGAAGAGCGGGTTGGCCTTGATGAACCCCTTCTTCTCCTCGACCTTCGTCAGGCGCGGGTCGCTGTCGAACAGCTTGCTGCGCTCGCGGATGCGGGCGACGACCGTCTCCCACTTCGAGAACTCCTTCTGGTCCACCCAGCGGTCCTTCTCGAGCTTCTCCATCGCCGCATCGACGTCGTCCTCGTCCTTCTCCTTGTAGTTGAAGGCCTTCGCGCACTCCTGACGGGCCGTGCGGAGGAGTTCGTAGACGTTCTTCTTCCCCTTCGCGTTGTTCGCCCATTCCAGGTTCGCGTCGGCGCGGAGGGCGTCGTCGATCGTCGCGGCGACGGTCTTCCGGGAGACCGCATTGTTCGAGAGGCGCGGATCGCTGAACCAGTCGTAGAGGGCCTTCAACTTCGACGCGTCGCCCGTGGCTTCGCCGCGCTTGGTCGCGGCGAAACCCATCTGCTCCGCCTCGTTCATGTTGAGGAACTTGCCCCACTCGTCGAGGTTCGCGGGGACGGGCGGCTTCGCATTGGGGCCCGCCGCGGCAGGCGTGCCGGCGGCGCCGCCGGCAACGTTCGCTGGCGTGGCTCCGCCCGCGGTGTCGGCCGGCTTCTTGTCCTTCTTCAGGAACATCACCGCGCCTGCGATCACGACCACCGCGCCGAGGCCGATTCCGGCGTACATCAGCGTCTGCGACTTCTTCTTCGCAGCGGCGGCGGCGCGATCGTCGCCCTCATCATCGTCTCCGCCGCGCGCCCGGCGCGACGAGCGCCCAGCGGGGGCGGCGGGCGCGGGCGCGGCGGCCTTCGCGGCCGACTTGGCCACGGGGGCGGGCGTCGCCCTGCCCGCGGGAGCCGCTGCGGGACGAGCAACCGCCGGGCGTGCCGCCGGGATCGGCGCAGCGGCCGGGGCCGGCGCCTGCGACGCAGACGGTCCGCCCGCGCGACTCGCGGCCGACGATTGCGCGGCCTGCGCGCGGCGCGCCTCCATGGCGGGCGGAAGCTTCGGCTGCGCCTTCGTCGGAGCAGGCTCGGGGGCTCCGCCCCGCGCGGCAGCGAGCGCCCTGCGCATCTCGTCGGGCGAGAGTACCACGGTCGCCGGGGCGGACGAAGGCGGGGGCGCGGCCGGGCGCCTGGCCTGCGGTGCCGGCGCGGCGACCGGCTGGATCACCGGCGTCGGCTGCACAACCGGCGCGGCGTCGGGCACGGCGAGCACGTTCCGGCACTTCCCGCACACGAAGTTCGACCCCGCCTGCATGGACGAGACGTCGAACTGCGACTGGCACTTGGGGCAGGTCAGGATCTTCATCGTCAACCTCGAATCCAGATGGACCGGAACGAACCTACGAATCGGCGCACACTCTATACGGACGCCGGGCGCGCCGTCGCGTTCCCAAAGTGATGCGCTTCCGCCCGAGTCCCCGCCCGTCCCGGACCGCCGCGCGGCTTCGTCAGCGCGCGCCGGAGCCCGGACGGCCACCGCTTGGGCCCGCCTCTTGCGCGTGCGTGTCGAAAGCGACACACTAGTCGCGGCGCGATCTCGGATCAGACGCCCGCCGTTCCCATTTCGGCCCGGAGACACGCACCCAGGTGACGCATCCCCTCTGCATCCCCGACGGCGACCGGAAGGTGTCGTGGGCGCCCGCGGAACCGCGCGGACCCACCGGACACGCCGGAAGGAGACTCGGCCGGGTGGCCGTGATCACCGCGACCGCCGCGCTGCTCGTGCTCCTCGCCGGACGGCCGGGTGCCGCGTCGGCCGCCGCCGCACCGGTGCGCATCGGACTCGTCGTCGAGACGTCGTGGCCCGAGTCGCAGGAGACCGCCGACGCGTTCCGCGCGGCGTTCCGCGGAGCCGTGGTGCGCGGCCGCGCCGTGGAGTTCGTCGAGCGCACGCTCGGACCGGACGCCGCCGGTGCCCCCCCCGCCGAGTCCGACGTGCGGGCCGTGCTCGCGGAACTGGCGATCGACGGTGCCGAGGTCGTCGTATCGATGGGCGACCGCACCGCTCTCACGGCGCCCGAGGCCGTCCGCGACCGGCCGGTGGTCACCGTCTCGTCCGACGGATCGCTGCCTGCCGGGCAACGCGGCGGGCGGGTCTTCGCAGTCGCAGCGACCGTGGACCCGGCGCGGTTGGCGGAGGAACTGCGCCGACTCGCGCCCGGCGCCCGGCGCGCGACGATCGTCGCCCCGCCGTGCCCGGTGGCAGACGCCCTGCGCGCGGCGCTGGACCGACTCGCCGGGCGCGCGGTCGCGGTGGAACGCATCGAGATGCCGAACGACGCCGCCGCGGCGCGCGTCGTCCTGGGGTCGGAGATCGTGGCCGTCTCGCGGACGACGCCGGCGTCGCAGGTGGTGGCGCTCGCGCGGGCGATGTCGGGTCAGGGAGCACCGCTCGTCGGAACGCGGCTCGATCATCTGGACGCAGGTGCGGCGGTGGTGCTCCGCACCTCGGCGGCCGACGTCGGCGGGCTCGCAGCGGCGGCGTGCGCGACCGCACTCGCGGACTGGTCGTCGGGCGACAGTCGCGCCGAAGACGCGCCGCGCCGCCCGAGGCGTCTCCTCCGCGAAGTGAATCTCGGCAACGCGCGGCGGCTCGGGTTCGAGATCCCGCTCGCGATCCTGGCGTCGTCGGACCGGACGGTCGCACCCGCGCCGGAGCGCCGCTGATGCCGGCCGCCGCGCGCACCCCGATCCGTTCGGGATCGTTGCTCCTCCGCACCTCGGTCGCACTCGGTGCGGCTCTGGTGATTGCGTTCGTCGCCCTCCTGCTCGTGCTGCGCCCGACGCTGGCGACGGCGTTCGAACGCGAGAACGGTCAGATCCTCCGGGAGCAGGAGACGCGCGCGAGGGCGGCGTCGCGCCTCGACGACGACGTCGCGGACGCCGTGCTGCGCGCCGCCGCCGATCATGCGTGGGAGTCGGCCCTGGCGATCGTCGATGACGCGCCGATCGAGACCGTGGCGGGCGACGCCTCGGCGACGCGGGCGATGCTGCGGTCGAAGCTCTCCGCTGCGACGGCCGCGCACCGCGCCGCGCTTGAGGCGATGCGCCCGGAACTCGTCGCGCGGTCCGGTTCCCGCCTCGACGCCGAGTGGCGCGACACCGGGGATCGCGGCGCGCGACGTGCCCGCGAGCTCGGAGCCGACCTCGCCGTCCGCGCAGCCACCGGCCTGCTCGCGCTGCTCGCGGTGCTGTTCCTCGTCCACGGCGTCGCGCTCTACCGGACCGTACTCTCGCCCGTCGCGCGCCTCGCCGCGGCCACGCGCGACGTGGCCGATGGCCGCCTCGCCACGCGCATTCCGGCCGAAGGTGACGACGAAGTCGCCGGCCTCGCGCGCGCTTTCAACGCGATGACACAGAGCCTTGAGCGCGCCGACACCGACCTGCGATCGCTCAATGCGACGCTCGAGGACCGGGTCCGTGCGAAGACCGCCGAAGTCGCAGCGCGCGAGCAGGAGTTGCGCCGCGCCGACAAGATGGCGTCGCTCGGGACGCTCGCCGGCGGTGTCGCGCACGAGTTCAACAACCTGCTGGGCGGCATCCAGGGCTGCGCCGAGGACGCGTCGCGCGAGACGGACCCGGCGGAACTCCGCGACACGCTCGCGATGATCGAGCGCACGGCACGCCGCGGCACGGCGATCACGCAGAACCTGTTGCGCTTCGCGCGGCCGAGCGAGGGCGACCGCAAGCCGATCGACTTGGCCGACGTCGCACGCGAAGTCGCCGCGCTCGTCGGGCCGGAAGCGCTGCGTCACAAGGTGCGCGTGGTCGTGGACGCTCCGTCGCCCGCGTCGGTCGTGGCGGACCCGTCGGGCATCCACCAAGTCGTTCTGAACCTTGCGACCAACGGCGTCCACGCCATGCAGGGCGCGGGCGGCACGCTCACGATCGAAGTCCGCGCCGACGGGGATACGTCGCGGATCTCCGTGCGCGACACGGGCCGCGGCATCGCTCCCGAGCACCGCGAACGCCTGTTCGAACCCTTCTTCACCACGCGCCCGGATGGCACGGGCCTCGGACTCTCGGTGAGCTACGGGATCGTCCAGTCGCACGGGGGGCGGATCGACGTCGCGAGCGAAGCGGGCCGGGGATCGACGTTCGCCGTCGCGTTGCCCGCCGTCCCCTCCACCGATCCGCAGTCCGGTACGCCCAAGGGAGTTGCGTCATGAGCCAGGACAGGTCCGTCATCCTCGTCGTGGACGACGAAGAGAGCATGCGCTACTTCCTCGAGAAGGCGCTCCGCCGCGAGGGCTACGACGTCATCACCGCGCGGGACGGCCCGGAGGCGATCGAGTCGGCGCACCGCCGCACGCCCGACCTCGTCCTGGCCGACGTGCGGATGCCGGGGATGGACGGCGTCGCGTTGCTCCGCGCCCTGCGGGCGTTGCATCCACGCGTCCCGTTCGTGCTGATGACGGCGTACGGCACCGTGGACGACGCGCTCTCGGCGATGAAGCAGGGCGCGACTGACTACGTGCTGAAGCCGCTGCGCGTCGAGCAGGTGCGAGACACCGTGGCGAAGGCGTTGCGCGGCGACGCCCGCGCGCAGACCGTGCGCGACGCCGTCCCGGACGAGTTCGTGTCGGCGCCGCCCCCGCCGAGCGCGGTGCCGACGTCCGTCACGGCGCCGGCCCCGTCCGCCCGCGCCGAGAGCGTGCAGCCCGCACGGTCCGCGACCGACGCCGGAACCGCTCCCGGGAACCTCGTCGCGTTCCTCCGCACCGAAGCGGCGTCGCGCAGCCTGCCGCTCGCGCCTGAACTCGCGTCGGGCGACCTCGGACTCCGCGAGTTCACGCGACTCTGCGAGACGATCTACGTGGACGAACTCCTCCGCCGCACGGAGGGCAACGTCTCCCGCGCCGCCGAGGTCGCGGGGATCACGCGGCCGAACCTCCACCGCAAGGTCGTGGACCTCGGACTCAGCGCCGACAGCTACCGCAGCGACGGGTGACGCGCGTCATCGCCGGGCCGACGCCACGCGCGTAGCGTTCCGAGCGCGTACCGAACGACTGCGACTGCCGCGATGCTCCAGCACCACTCAGCCGAAGACAGACTCCGCGCCGACATCGTCCGCGTCTGCCGTCGCATGCACGAGCGCGGCTACGTCTCCGGGTGGGCCGGCAACGTGTCCGCGCGGCTCGGCGACGACCGGTTCCTCGTCACGCCGTCCGGAGTCCCGAAGTCCGACGTCGAACCCGACGACCTGATCGTCATCGACGGCCGCGGTGCCGTCGTCTCCGCCGCGCGGGGCCTGCGTCCGACGTCCGAGGTTCCGATGCACCTCTGCGCGTACCGACGCCGGCCGGACGTCGGCGCAGTCGTCCACGCGCATCCGATTCACGCCGTCGCGCTGAGCATCGCGGGCGACGCGCTCGCGCGGCAGTACGTCCCGGAAGCCATCGTCGTCCTCGGTCCCATCGCCGTGACGCCGTATGCGACCCCTTCGACCGACGAGAACGAGCGCGTGGTGGACGACGTGATCGCCGCGCACGACGCGATCGTGCTTCGCTATCACGGCTCGCTCACCGTCGGCCGCGACGTGGACGAGGCGTACCTTCGCCTGGAGACACTCGAACACGCGGCGCAGGTGATCGCCGCCGTCGAGTCGCTCGGCGGCGGCCCGGAGATCGAGGCGTCGCAGGTGGCGAAGCTCGTCGCGCAGCGAGCCACGTCAATCGCTCGCCGCGCCGCGCCCGCGCACCTCGCGGAGGCCCCGATCTGCCTGCGCCAGGACGCCCCGCTCGTGCGTCGCTGACGGGCCCCGTCGCTACTCGCGCGGGACGACGGGAATGAAGATCTCCACGACGCTTCCCTCGCCGCCGCCGCAGAATCGCTCGTCGTAGAGTTCGAAGTCGGGGGCGCCGGTCGGCGTCAGGCCCGCGGCCGCGAGGCCGCCGCCCCACACCGCCTGGATCGTCGCGCCGAACTCGCTGATCGGGCCGCGATGCGTGAAGACGGCGAACGTGCCGCCGGGCACGGTGAATCCAATCATCCCGTCGGGCACGCGCTCGATGGCCGACACCTCGGCGCACGCGGTGTACTGAAAGTGCGGCGGACCGCCCGGCGACGACGCCGGATCGCGCGCCTCGCAGACGCACACGCCGTAGGTCCGGTGGACGCTCCGGTTCGCGATCTCGTCGATCCGCGGGACGAACCTGTCCCACTGCGCGGGGATTCCCATCTGCTTGCCCTGCTCGTATCGCTCGCGCAGGCCGACGACGTGGAACGCGTCGCGGGTGACGATGACCGGCGGATCGAGTCGAACGGAACTCATGGCGCGAACCTCCTGCGCACGACGGCACGGTCGGAAACCTCCGTCACGCGAGCACCTCGATCGCATGGACCTTGAACACGCAGACCACCGCGCTGCCAGGCGCGAGCTGGAGGGCGCGCGCAGTCTCGGGCGTGACATCCACCTGCAGCGCAACGCCGGCGTCGATGGCGACGCGCGTGCGGCCCGGCGCTTCGTCGAGCGCGACCACGCGACCGTGCAGGCGATTGCGAGCACTCGACACGTCGGCCCGGCCCGGCAACTCGAGCGCCACCGCGCCCGACGACAGACGGCACCACACCGTCTCCCCGACTCGACCTCCGCGCGGGAGTTGCACGGTGGCGCCGCCGACGAGCGTTGCGACGTCCGCGCCGTCCGCGTTGAAGCGCGCGGCGAACAGATTGGGAACGGTGCCCGGTTCGGCGGCGCTCGCGAGGACGTCCGCCGTCGGACCGCACGCGACGACGCGGCCTTGCTCCATCCTCGCGACGCACGCAGAGAGCCGAAGCACTTCATCGCGCTGGTGGCTGACGTACAGCGTCGGCACGGCGAACCGGCGCGTCACGCGTTCGACGAACGAGAGCGCGTCCCATCGGAGGACTTCGTCGAGCGCAGAGACCGGCTCGTCGAGCAGCAGCAGGCGCGGCGCCGAGAGGAGTGCACGCGCAAGTGCAACTCGCTGACGCTCGCCGCCGCTCAACGCTCCCGGAGCGCGCGCGAGCAGTGGCCCGAGGGCAAGCACGTCCACGATCTCGCTGCGCGGAGCCGAGGCGCGGCCGCGCTGCCGCCGCTCCGCGTAATCGAGGTTGCCGGCGACGGTCAGGTGCGGGAACAGCAAGCCGTCCTGCGCGACGAGTCCGACCGCGCGGTTCTCGGGAGGCACATTCACGCCCGCGTCCGTGTCTACGAGCGAGGTGCCATCGAGAACGACGCGGCCCGCGCCCGGAGAGCCAAGTCCCGCGATGATCGCAAGCGTCGTCGATTTCCCGCAGCCCGACGCACCGAACAGCGCCGCACCCCGACCGTCCGCGTCGAAGTCGAACGAGAACTCGACGTCGAGCGTGAACTCGGCGGAAACGCGACGCTTCACGCGCACGTCGAGACGCGTCATCGGCGCGCCCTCCGCGCCAGGACTTCGCTCGCGACGAGCGCACCGGCCGCGAGCACCGCACACAGCGCGGCGAGCCGCCAGACGCCGTCCGAGCCACTCGACTGGATCTCCTGGAAGACCGCCACCGGGAGCGTGCGCGTCTCGCCTTCGACGTTCCCTGCGAGCACGATCGTCGCCCCGAACTCGCCGACGCTGCGGGCGAACGCGAGCACCGCCGCCGCAACGACGCCGCCCCGCGCCATCGACAGCGTGACGGTCAGGAACGCATCGAGTCGCGATGCGCCCAGCGTGCGCGCGACGCCTGGTATCCGCTGGTCCACGGCCTCGAACGCGGTGCGACACGCGCGGTAGGCCAGCGGGAACGCCATGACCGCGGATGCGATCACGCATGCACGCCACGTGAAGACGACCGGCAGGCCGATCGCTGCGAGCGCCGGACCGAGCGGGCCTCTGCGGCCGAAGAGCACGAGGAGTCCGTACCCCGTCACCACCGGCGGCAGGACGAGTGGCAGCAACAGCACGGTCTCGACGAGGGCCTTCCCCCGGAACGACGCCACGGCGAGTACGCGGCCGAGCACGATCGCCGGCGGCATGACGAGCGCCGTCGCGCCGACGCCGACGAGCGCGGAGAGTCGCAGCGCCTCCCACTCGGCGTCGCTCAGCATGCAGTGTCGGCCGCGTCCACGTTGGGCGATCCGCAAGTGCAGGGACCGACGCGATCTCGCGCGAGCCGTTCGCCGACGTCGCGGCGCGCGATCGCCGGCGCGCTGGGTGCGCGACCGGGAACTCCGTCAGCTTCGCCGCCCCGGTCGTCGTGCATGCTCCGCGCCTCCTGCAGCGCGTCGTCGCAGATGCTATTTGGCCGCGTCGAAACGGTGGACACATTCGGCCATGCCGGGTGCATCGACAACGCCGCCAAGTTCCTGCGCGCCGACCGGCGCAGATGGTCTTCTCGCCCCGCAATGGAGGTCCCATCGATGTTCCGCCGGGCCGTCGGACTGCTCGCTCTCTGCGCCGCCGGACTCGCCCCCGCGTGCGGCGACGGACGCAGTTCCGCAGCCAACGCCAACCCGGACGCCGACGAAGTTCGCATCTACGCCGCCGCCAGCCTGTCCGATGTGGTGGAGAGTGTCGCCCGTCAGTTCGAGGCGGAGAGCTCCTGCCGCGTCGCCGCAAGCCTCGGCGCATCGAACACGCTCGCGCAGCAGCTTCACGAAGGCGCGGCACCGGGGGTGTTCATCTCGGCGAGCACCGAATGGGTGGACAAGCTGGAGGGCTGGGGCATCGTCGAACCCGGCTCCCGAGTGGACCTCGCGGGGAACGCGCTCGTCGTTGTGGTTCCGAGAGACGCGACGATCCGCCCGGCGAACCTCCGCGACCTCGCCGATGCGCGCTATCCGCGCCTCGCTCTCGCCGACCCGGCGGCCGTGCCCGCAGGGAAGTACGCGAAAGCGGCGCTGGAGAAGGCTGGGGTCTTCGGCGACGTGAGGTCGCGGATCGTGGCCGCCCAGGACGTCCGCACCGCGCTCGCCTACGTGGAGCGCGGCGAGGCGCCGGTGGGCATCGTCTACGCGACCGACGCCGCTACCTCCGACAAGGTCGATGTAGCGTTTCGCGTGCCCTCGGAGTTGCATCCGCGGATCGTCTACCCGATGGTCCTCGTGAAAGGTGCCGGCCCCCGCGCCCGCGAACTTCATGCACTCCTCCAGACGCCCGAAGCGTGGGCCGCCTTCGAGGAGGCTGGGTTCGTCAAGCCCTGATCCTGATCGAGCATTCGCTTGACGTTGACGAGGTGGACGCGGTCGTGCTTCGCCGCCGAGAGGTGCGCGGGCGACGGCACGACGGGCTCGCCGCGCGATTCGCGGCAATGGAAACTCGGCCCAGCGGCGTTCAGTCATCGTCCCAGATGCTCACCCCGAAACAACTCGCCCCGCTTGCCCTCCTCGTCTGCGCCGGGTGCATCACCGTAGACCCCGGCACGGCCGAGACCGTGACGTACGCGGACCTGCGACAGAGCGATGGCTGGCTGCTCCTCGACAACGTGCCGCTCGTTACGCAGGAAACCGAAGACGACTGCGGCGCGGCCGCGCTCTCGATGGTGCTCGCCCGCTGGGGCCTCGACGTGCCCCCAAAGACGCTGCAGCGCGAGTGTGCAGTCGCCGGAAGCGCCGGACTGAAGGCCGTTGACCTTCGGGACGCCGCGAGGCGCCGTGGACTCTCCGCGTACGTGATCGCGGGCAACGTCGCCGACCTCGACCACGAACTCCGCCGCGGGCGCCCCGTGATCGTCGGCCTCGTGAAGACGTTCGCGTCGATGCAGGTGACTCACTTCGAGGTCGTCGTCGGACTCCGGGAGCCGGAGCAGGTCGCGGCGCTCGACCCGGCGCGCGGCCTCGTGTGCGATGCGTTCCCTGCGTTCTCCGCCGAGTGGGCGGCGACGCAGGGCGCGACGCTGGTCGTTTTCCGTCCGGAACCGAAGCCGCAACACGCGGCTCAGCCCGGGCCATGATCTGGAGGTGTGACGTGCGAGTTCTCTCAATGGCAATGTGTGCAATCCTGGCGACGGGAGCCTTCCTCTCGATCGGCGCGATCGGTGCGACCGATGCCCGAGCGGACCTCACGGGTCCGGCGGTCGCGGTGCAGTCCGTGACGGCTCCGCTCCCCGCGCAGACCCTCGCGCAGCCTGCAACGCGCGCCGAAGAACGCGACTATGCCCGTCGCGAGGCGGAGTCCCCGGCCGCAGTGAAGAACTACTCCGGCGGCTTCGTCATCTGGGTGCTCACGGTCATCGTGCTCGTCCTGCTCATCGTCTTCCTCGTCCACCGCACGTAGTTCGTACCCCACGTCGCTCCCACGCGCGCATCGGGAAGGTCCCTCGACGCCCGATGCGCGCCCGCTCCGCTTCGCGGACCGCGGCGGGCTCACTTCAGCTTCGACGTTCCCGCGGGCTTCGTGAACACGAGAAACATGTGCGTCGGCAGGAGGTCAACGTCCTGCGACGGCGCCAGCCCAGCGCGCAACGCGAGCTCGCGTACTCGTGCGGGAGTCATGCGGACTTCGAGCGGCGGGCCAAGTCGCATCTGCGTCGGACGCCAATCGACGACCGCGAGCCGCCCCCCGGGCGCGAGTCCGTCGGCCATGCTCTGCACGAACTGCGCGACGTCCGCCGCCCCCACCTCGTAGAGCGTGTTCGCGCAGAGCACCAGATCGACGGCGTCGCTGCGATCGAGAGGGCGGTCCGGCGCGTTCCGGCGCAGCGTGACGCGCGTCTTCGCGTCGGCGTCGAGCCGCCGTTCGAGGATGTCGAGCATCCCCTGCTGCACGTCCACCGCGACGACGTGCCCAGTGGCCCCGGTGGCCCTGAGCAGGCGCAGCGTGAAGTACCCGGTCCCGCATCCCACGTCGGCGATTCGCTCGCCTGGACGGATCGAGAGCGCGCCAACCACGTCGTCCGGGCGTTGCCACTCGTCCCGCTGGGGGTCGTCGAGGACGGGCGCCATCGACATGGGAAACAGATGGCCGCCGGGCCGCGGCGCGGACGTTGCAGACGGCGCGGCCGGGCCGGCTGACGCGGCTGGCGATCCAGCGGCCGCAACGGGAGCGTGCGCGCTCTCCCGCTCGCTCTCCCGTTCGCAGCCGCCGCCCGCGGCCATGGTGGCTACCGCCGCCGCAAGCAGCACGACGGTGCGACGGAATCGGTCGGTTTGCATGGCAACTCCCGTTCCCAGTGTCCGCGCCGTCGCGAGAAACGAAGTGTCACGCCGGTCACACCGTGCGCAGATCGCTCGGAGCCGCGGGCAGCACGCCGGGCGCGGACCAGTGCAGGAAATCGGGACTCGGGGCGAATCCCAACGACTCATAGACCGGGCGGCCTGACGCCGAGGCACGCAGGGACCCGCGCTCGACGCCGTTCTCGACGCACCACGTCAACGCGGTCGCCATGACGGCCGTCGCCACGCCGCGGCGCCGGGCCGCGCGCTCGGTGTAGAAGTTGAGGAAGTAGGCCTCGTGGCCGCCGTCCGGCGCGCGCACGCCCGGCGGCGTCGGACGCACGACGAGGGCTCCGGAGCCGAGGACTTCGCCGCGCTCCTCGGCGATCCACGCACGCCACTCACCCCGCTCCATCGCGCTGGTGATGAACGGCAGCGACGACGCCGCGATGCGCGCAGCCATCGGGTCGTCGGCCGGCGGCGAGTGGCCGTCGCGCATCATCTCGACACGGTGGCGCACGAGGAGAGGCACGTCGTCCGAAACGGCGGCGCGCACGGTGAATGAGCGAACGCGGAGTCGTCGGCACTCGGCCGGATCGAGCGTCGTCACTGAACCGCCCTTCCCCGCGACCAGCCGACGATGTGGTCCGGAACCACGGCCTGCTCCGGCGACGCGGGCGGCGCCTCCCCGCAGTCGGTCACCGGACGACCCGCAACTATGTGCAGCGGGAGCGTGCCGGCCCACGTCGGCGCCGCGCGATCGCCGACGGAGTCCACCGACGGGCCCGACCGCGTCTTCGCCGAGCATGCGTCCAGCGAGAACCACACGACGCCGGTCCGATCGAGCTCGGAGTCCGTCGGGGGGCGCACGAACGGGCTGCGCCCCGGGATCGCGTGCTCGACCAGTGCGTCGAGAACGGCGCGCTTGCGTGCGCGATCCACGATCGGCAGCCCCGCGCCGAAGATCATCACGCATCGGTAGTTCATCGAGTGGTTCATCGCAGACCGCGCGAGGACGAGACCGTCGAGCAGCGTGATGCAGATCGAGATCGGCACGCCGGAGCCGGCCGTCGTCACCATGCGGCCGTTCGCGGCGCCGTGGAGGCAGATCCCGCCGTCGAACGGAACGTAGGTCGTCGGGATCACGTACGGCAGACCGTCGGCCACGAACGCCACGTGGCAGAGCAGCGCTTCACGCAGCACGGCCTCGATGAGCGCTGGATCGGTCCGCGCCCGTTCGGGGTGTTGACGGACGGCG
>JAIOPE010000092.1 GCA_021414065.1 Planctomycetota bacterium | reverse complement strand
GAATGCCTCAGCCGCCTTCGAACGCTCGACCGACGCGAGGAACTTCGGGACCGCGAACGCAGCCAAGATGCCGATGATGACCACGACCACGGCGAGCTCGACCAGCGTGAACCCGCTCAGCTTCCTCAGATGACGACGCATGGCTGAATGACCTTTCTTCGACTCGGGGCCCGCCGGCGGACGTGCAACCCGTTTGTGCTTCCCACGCAGGCCAACTTCGAGGCGTTCCGAACACCGGAGCCCCTGGACTTCCTGCGTCCGTCGGAGATGCCCGGACCTAAGCACCAGCCGTGCCACTCAATCCGAGCCCGCGTCGGCTGCGCCGTCCCGTAGCGCAACCGCACATGTCGCAATCCGCTACGGTCCGGATGTCCCACTCGGAGACCGTTCACGAGAGCCGGGCCGATGGCGGCGCGCCCAGCCGCCCTAGCAGCCCGTCGGAGTAGTCGACCGATGCCGGATGCGTCGTGGCGAGTCGGCTGCAAGGCGCGAGGCCGGAGGCTAATCCAGGGACCGAGTTGCCTCCGGTCGAGCAACGCAGCAGACGGCCGCCACGGCGCAGTGAGGGGTTGCAGGCTCGAAGTCGCGCGACGCTGACCGGCGCGGGCGAACACTCCGACGGGCTGCTAGCCCGCACGCCGGAAGTCGCGCGCGACTCCCGCGCCCCGGTGTGACAATCGGGCCGCATGGGCGACAAGGTGCTGATCATCGATGACGATCCGATCGCGCTCCGGATGGTGGCGATTCACCTCCGCGACGCGGGGATACAGACGATCGCCGCATCGACCAGCGCCGAGGCGCTGCGGGCGATGCCGTCGGATGACGTGCGCGCCGTCGTACTCGATTTGATGCTCCCGGACGTGGTCGGGACCTCGCTGCTCGAGCGACTGTGCGCGGACTGGCCGGGGATCCCCGTCGTCATGCTGACAGCCAACGGCGCGCTCGACGACGCGGTCGAGTGCATGCGTCGCGGGGCGTGCGACTTCGTGCAGAAGCCCTACGAAATCGCGCGGCTGACCGCGTCGGTCCGCAATGCGCTGACGCAGGGCGTGCTCCGCGCCCGGGTCGATACACTGTCCCGCGAACTGCGCGGCGGCCAGGGCTTCGCCACGATTCTCGGCCGCTCGCCGGCGCTCCGGCGAGCGGTCGAGCTGCTCCGGCGCGCGTCGCAGAGCGACGTGACCGTACTGATCGAGGGCGAGAGCGGAACGGGCAAGGAAGTGGCGGCCCGCGCTGTCCACGCCGAGAGCTCCCGCCGCGACGCGCCGTTCGTGGGCGTGAACTGCGGTGCGATCCCGGAGACCCTGATCGAAAGCGAACTCTTCGGCCACGAGAAGGGGGCGTTCACCGGCGCGCAGGCCGTCCGCAAGGGCGTGTTCGAGCAGGCCGAGGGCGGCACCATCTTCCTCGACGAGATCGGAGAGCTCCGGACCGACCTGCAGGTTCGGCTTCTGCGCGTGCTCCAGGAGCGCGTCGTCACCCGCGTCGGCGGCGATGCACCGAGGGGCGTGAACGTGCGCGTCCTGGTGGCGACCAACCGCGACCTGCGGTCCGAGATCGCGGGGGGCACGTTCCGCGAAGACGTCTACTACCGGATCGCCGTGTTCCCGGTCCGGCTCCCAGCGCTCCGCGAGCGCGACGGCGACGTGGAACTGCTGTCCACCGCGTTCCTCGAGCGGTTCGCAGCGCGCCACCGGCGGGCGATCCGGGGCTTCACTCCGGACGCGCTCGCCGCCCTGGTCGCATGGCGGTGGCCGGGCAACGTCCGCGAGATGGAGAACACGATCGAGCGGGCAGTGATCCTCGAGGATGGAGACCTGATCTCGCTCGCGAGCCTCCCGGATGCGGTCGTCTGCGGCGGAGTCGATACCGGGGTGCCGCCAAGGCACTCGGAGCCGGCCGCAGTCGGGGCGCCGCCGCCGCCCAGCACGGCGGACGCGCCAGGCGACGAGTGCGTCCCGCTCGATGAGATGGAGCGCCGCGCGATCTCCAGGGCGCTCGAATCCACCGGCGGCAACGTCCAGGCTGCGGCCGTGCGACTGGGAGTCAGCCGCGCCACGATCTACCGGAAGGCTGAGCGATACCGTCTGACCCTGCGCTGATCGGGTCTCACGCAGGGCCGGGCGCGACGGCGGGCGAGCCCCAACGGAACAGCAGCGGAGCGGCGACGCCCGCGCGGTCACTCAGGCGGAGACCGACGCCATCGCCAGCAACAGCGCATCGAGCGGCTCAGCGAGCCTCTCCGGCGCTGCACCCGCGACGATCAGTTGGTCCACGACCTCGGCGCGCTCGGAGAGTGCCGGGAACTCCATCGCCGACGCGGATCTGCGCAGGCGATGCACCAGGATCCGGAGTTCGACGGAGTCCGAGATGTCGCGCGCAGCTCGGATCTCCTCGGCGCACGCCGGGAGTTGCGCCACGTAGGCGCGGACGGCATCGGCGTCAGCGGCCTTCGGCGGCGTCGCGGCCGCCGTCGAGGGCGTGCCGGGCCGGGGAGACACGAGCAGCCGGACGAGCGTGGCGAGAAGCACGTCCACCGCGAGCGGTCGGACGAGGACCGCGTCGCACGCGGCGGGGCGCGACAGCGACGACGGCTGGTCGTCCGGCCGAGCGGTCACAACCACCGTCGGAACGGTCACGCAGCGGCCGCGCAGCAGCGCCGCCGTCTCGAATCCGCCGCGCGGAGACGACCTGAGATCGATGACGACCGCGGCGAACGGGCGCCCTTCGGCGGCAGCGTTCGCAACCAGCTCCAGGGCGGCCGGTCCGTCGTGGGCGGTCTGCACGTCGCCGCGCTCTCTCTCGAGCTGGGCGCTCAGGATTCGGCGACTGCCCGGATCGTCGCTGATGACGAGCACGCGCCGGGCGGCCAGACGCGGCGGACACGCACCCGCAATCTCGGGGGCCGCGAGCTCGGCCGCGGGGCCCGCCGGACTCGCGGTGGAGCACACGTGGCGGCCGCGGACGCTCGGGGCGCCGTGGGCGAACGGAGCGGCGGCGGCGACGATGGGGAGCTCGAGCGTGAACTGACTGCCCACGCCCGGAATCGACGTCACGGAGAGGTCGCCTCCGAGCGCCAGCGCCAGGCGCCGACTGATCGCGAGGCCGAGCCCCATCCCGCGCAGCCGGGGAACGGACGTGTCGTGGACCTGCGCGAACGCCTGGAACAGCGCCGGAATGCGCTCCGGGCGGATGCCGATGCCCGTGTCCGCCACCTCGATTCGAAGTCGCCCGGCACACCCGATCGCATCCGGTCGATGGAACCGTGTCCGCACGACCACGCCGCCGCGGCCCGTGAACTTCACCGCGTTGTCCACCAGGTTCTCGATGACGTGCTGGACGCACATCGGATCCGTGCGGATGCACTCGGGCACCTGCGGTTCGAGGAAGGACTCGACGCGGATGCCCTTCGCGTCTGCGACGGCGCGGAACGGGGCGAGCACCGCGGAGAGAAACTCAGCCAGGAAGACCGGCTCCGACTCGACCGGCATGCGGCTCAGTGCGTCGCGACTGACCGCGCCGGAGTCGTGGAGCAGCCTGCGCAGGTCGCCCGCGCTGCTCCGGATCTGCTGGAACGCAGACGGGCGCGCCGACTCCGGCGAAAGCACGTCGGCGGACCCGACGATGACTGCCACCGGCGTGATGCTCTCGTAGCCGATCGCGGAGACGAAGTCCGAGGCGGCGGCATGCGCGCGCACCGCGGCGTCGCGCACCCGGAACTCGGCACCGCGCTGCGCGGCCTCCGCGCGGTCGGCCGCGAACGCCAGCTTCACCGTCGCCACGAATGGGCTGAGGCGCGCCGCGACGTCGTCGCCGTAGCGGCGCGGGCTGTTCGCGATCACGACCGCCCCCGGGCGCTCGCTGCCGGGTCCGACGCCGATCGCGAGGAGCCCTGTCAGCGACGGATGCCCGGGAGGGAACGCGTCGTCGGCCACGCCGTACTTCGGAGCGTCGGCCGACATGCCGTCCGCGGTCACGGTGACGCGGTCGAACCGCGCCCGGACACGCGTGAAGCTCGGGTCGCGCAGCAGGAGCTCGTCGTAGAACCGCCGCATGGCGTCGGTCCAGCCGAGCCCCGATCGCGCGCGCACGAGGAAGCTGGGCATCCCGCCCGGACCGCGGAACACGTCGGCGACGAACCCGTACTCGCTCGACGTGAGTTCGAGCATCCGGGCGAGCGCACCGTCGAGGAACACCGACGGACCGGTCGTCAGGCCGTCGCAGGCATGGGAGGCCGGGCACGGATCGACGAGGCGGGGCGTCGCGAGCGGAGGAGCGTGACAGTCGGTGTTCGCTTCGCACATGCTCGGGCCAGCCCTCCCGAGTGGCGGGAGTTCGGGTTCGGGACCGGCGGCCGCCCGGCTCCGCGCACCGCGCGGCGGGCGGCCGCTCAACGGAGCGAGCCGGCCCCGCGGGGGGCCGGCTGCTCACATCGTGGCTGCGTTCGACTAGCCGCCCGACGTGTTCGTCTGCATCGGGTTGATCTCTTGCTTGTCGGTGATCGTGGAGTTCTCGGAGTCGTAGCCGTCCTCCGTGAACGTCACGGTGTACGCGCCGTAGCCGGCTGACGCGCCCTTGCGCGTGAGCGTCTGGCTCCAGTGGGTCTGCAGGGCGGTCGCGTCCGAGTCAGAGATGCCGGTCG
The DNA here is from genome assembly GCA_021414065.1 of Planctomycetota bacterium. Classification (GTDB taxonomy): domain Bacteria; phylum Planctomycetota; class JAJSAM01; order JAJSAM01; family JAJVHW01; genus JAIOPE01. Next base: position 70 of record JAIOPE010000092.1, on the reverse strand, counting down.
TCTCGAAGTACTGAATGACCGGGATGGCGACGTCGAGCTTCGTGATGTCCTGGGCGTACGTGCCCTGACG
>JAIOPE010000090.1 GCA_021414065.1 Planctomycetota bacterium | reverse complement strand
GGGAACGCTGGCGAGGTGCTCGGGGTCGCCGCGAAGGGAGCCTACAAGGGCGCCAAGGATGCCCTGGGGACGGGCGTCAAGACAGCCGAGGCATCGGCAGTCCCGGTGACTGGGGCGGTAGAGCCGCCGCAGTCCGGGCTTTTCTTCCGTGGCACCACCGAGGGGTACCCTGGGAGCCGTGTGCATCAGGGCCTCCTTGAGGGCCAAGGTCCCGTGACCCCCTCATCCATCGATCCGCGTTCCGCCGTCGCGTCTGCTACGGAGGCGTCGCGGTACGGGAAGGGTGTGGTCCACATTGCGACTCGAGACGATCTCGAGGGCGTCGCTGTCGAGGCGGCAAACTACGGGGCTGCGGAGGAGGCGGCGGTCAACTGGGCAATAACTCCAACTGAGTTCGCGGAGCGCGCCAGCGCGAGCGTTGATTTGGCGACGGCGCGCAGCGCACTCGAGGCTGTCGGGCTTGAGACGCCGCCATTCTCGCTGACGCCACCGGAGCGAGGTGCGTGGCTGATGGACCTGTCGAAGTTGCCAGAAGGAGCCGCTCGGCGCTTCCTGGATGAGGTGCGCCGTGCCGCACCGTGACGACCGCCTTTTTGTCTACTCCGCAGGCACCGACTCCGTCGGTACGTGGGTCGCCGGTGTCTGTGGCGTCGAACTGCGTGTCGGAGACGAGTTGCTCCTCGGCGGATCGTGCGACGAGGCTCGGGTTCAGATAACCGGCATTGAGATCTATGGACATCGGCAGCAAGTGCTTGAATCGGGGGTGTCCGGGAAACTGTGGCTCGCGCCGCATGACTTGGCACTCCGAGTCGCTCCGCGTGGTCACTTACGCGTCGCGGGGCAAGGACCTTCTTCGCCCCCCGGGACCGCGGGACAGTAGCGGCAGCGACCCGCGCGGCGTCGCGGACAAGCGACAATGGGCCCATACGGATGATCAGCGCCCGACCAACACAGCTACACATGGGACAGGTGCCACCACGCGACGAGGATCCGTCGCGCCCGAGCCCGGCAGTCGCCGCTTCGGGAGCACGCAGAATCGGAACTCCAGCGCCATCACCGTCGCCCGCCGCCTCCCCGACAGCGCGCTCGCGTACATCCGCGTCCTCGCGAGCTCGGCGTGTCTGAGCTGCTGCCGCAGGCCGGTGGCCGCGCCGCCGCCCCGTTCCACGCCTCTCCCTCCCGCCCTCCGCCGCCGGTTCCGCCCCCCTCCGCCGAGTGTGCCGCCAACGGCACAGGAGTTGGTCAACAGTTGGTTAACGCCCGTGCACTGGTGCGAAGCATGCGAAACATGCGGATCCGGAACAGCCGTGGAAGGCCCTCCCAGGCTCGGGCTGGGGGTGCTTCGGGAGCAAGAGGCCGGAGGTTCAAATCCTCTCGCCCCGACCAACACGTAACGCGCGATGAACGCGCTGGTTACGACGACGACGCCCACCTACAGGACGCCCCCTGGAGTCGCGCGATTCCGGCCACCGCTGGGGATGCCGCTGGGGATCGCGAGCGCGAGCTGCGCGACGGCGGTCTCCGGTCGTACCCCGGCCGACGAACAGTCACTTCGCGCGGTGCGCAGGAGCGCTCCACGGGGGCATTGTCGCGGACCGCGAGAACCCTGAGACGCCGTGCGTCCGCTTCCGCAAGAGCGCGAGGCCGACGAGAACGGCCAGGCAGCCTACGCCCATCCCCGCGAGCACGACCGGCTTCTTGAACACACGCCAACCCGCGGGCAGCACGGCGATGGCCCACAGTTCGCCGGAGACCGTGCCCGCGGTGATCTGCACTCGGCCACGGAGAGTGCAGTCGCTCCAGAACGTGGGCCGGGCGGCCTCGTCCACCGAGAAGCCGAGCACAATCACGTTCGCGCCCGGTTCGAGCGTGGCCGTCGATGCGGTGACGCCGGTGAGCCCATCCGCTTCCACGAGGGTCACTGCGAGCGTCTCAGTCCCGGCCACGCCATACAGCTCCGCGCGGATCTGCGGCGTCACGAGCATCTCCGTACCGGGATCAAGACCGAGCTCGACGTCGGTGGGATTGAGTTCGAGCGAAGGAGCCGCGGGGACTGCAGCCGCTTCGTCCATCTCGGTTGCGTGGACCTGGAGTCGTCCGCCCGAGTTGGCCGCGACCTCCTTGAACTTCGCCAGGAGCGCCTCGTTCACGCGGTCGTACCTTCGCAGGTAGACGTCGCAGAAGCGATTGTCCCAGACCTTCTTCGTGAGAAGGCGCTCGATCTCCACGAACGTCTCATCCTCGGAGTGGGCACTGGCGTTGTCGCCGCCGTCGCTGATCACCTCCAGGGTCAGGTCGGCCTCCGCAAACTCCGTCACCAGCGGCAGCGTGTCGAGGATCGTGTCGAAGAGCCGCGTGCCGCCGTTGCACGGCATTTGATGGAGCGCGGCCGCGAGTGCTGCGGCGTCCGGCGCCCGCTGGATGCGGCCCGAGACGCCTGCCACCGTGTTCAGCCGCCGGATCGCGTCGTCCGAGCCAGCGGCGACGACAGCATGGCTGTTGTTGAAAGGCACCGCCACGACGAGGGCGCCGGGCTGCGTCGCCCAGTGCGTGGCGGACTCGTTGTCGAGGAGGACCAGCGCCTCGGTGTTGCGCTGGCCTGACATGGACCCTGAGCAGTCGAAGTAAATGAGGAACACGCGCTCGACGGGTTGCGTCGGCGCCTCGTCGGCGACCGCGGGACCGCCGACGAGGACGAGAACGAAGGCGAGCAGGACGACGACGAGGATGGCGTGACGCATGGCTACCTCCGGCAGTGCGCGGGACGAGTGGGGTCGCCCGAGCCGTTGGGGTTCGTGAAGAGCGGCATCGGAACGTCGGGCGGCGCGGCCTGGATGCTCCACGGCGCCTCGATCAGGGTGTGGTCGGGGCCCGGCACCGTCGCGGGCGCCGCGGCCTTCTCCGCCTCGTCGAGGGTCGCGAACGCCTCCTCGAACGACGTGTAGAGCTCTGGATCTGCGAGCTCGGAGATCGCGAAGCCCAACGTGACGCGCGCGAACGCGACGCGGTCCCAGCCGGCGATCTCGTGGATGTCCTGCTCGTGCACGCCGTGGGCGACGGCGGCCTGCCGGATCGCGGTGGCGACGCGGGCCTGTTGCTCGCCGCGAGGAGCCGGAAGCATCAGCCCGAAGTAGGTCGGCGCGAGCGCGCCCTGCACGAGCGAGGGCTTGGCGGAGTTCATCCGCGCGAGGTTGGCGACGATCTCCTCTTCGCGGCTGCGGAAGAGCTCGAAGACGTTGCCCTCGGACGCCAAGACGAGGCGGTAGACCTCGTCGATCACGCCCGCGAAGAGATCGAGCGCCTTGGGGAGCTTGTGCGACTGCAGCAGCTCGGGCAGGCGCCGCGGCTCCTCGGACTGCGGCAGGGCGGTGGCGAGGGCGTAGCTCACGAACGCTGCACCGAGCCGGTCGACGGGCACGCCGAAGTGTGCGGCGGCGCGGCTCATCCACGCGCGCTCGGGCTCTCCGGACGTGCGGGCGAGAACCACGATGCGGAGTGCGTCCGTCGAACCGTTCTCGTGCAGACGCTCGCCGTCGCGGACGTCGTTCACGAGCGCCGTGAGCTGGCGCTCGAGCAGGTCGAGCCGACGCCTGGACTCGTCGAGCACGTCGCGGAGCGGCCGCTGGACCGCGGGCGCGGCGACGGCGTCGTGCGTCAGAACCTTGATCGACTGCGCGTACGCCGCGGAGAGCCGCTCTGTCACGGCGCGGCCTGCCTCGACGCGGAGGTGCTCCGGCGCCGAGGCGTCGAGCTCGTCGAGCGCGTCGAGCAGCGCGCCGAGGTGCGGGGCCTCCTCGCGCTCCACGTCCTGTCCGGCCGCCGGGATTGCGGACTCGACCGTGGAGAGCAGCGCCCGGGCCGCGGGCAGGCCGTGGGAGCCGACGGCGTCCTCAACCGAGTCACGGATGTCGCCCGCGAGCCTGCCGATGCACTCTGCGAGAGCGCGCCGACAGGCCGGTCCGGGGTTTGTAGCGAGCACCTTGCGGAGCTTCTTCGCTGCGTCGCGCAGCGCGGCGGGCGCGGGTTCCGGGTCCACCCCGAGCGTCTTCGAGATGACGGTCCGAGGTTCGTCGGCGAGTCGGCCGATCAGGGGCGTGTCCACGGGCGATGTGGACTCTGTGCCGAACCGCTCCAGGGTCGGCGCGACGGCCGCGAGGACGCAGCGCGCGATGCGCGCTCGGGTGGGGCCGTGCGCGATGGCGACGGCGAGGCACTGATGGTCGCGAAGGTTGCGGGGCATTGGGTCCTCCTTAGGCGTTCACGACGCTGGCGCAGAGGTCCACGTCGTTGGCGCGGGTAGCTGAGACGAAGTCGTTGATGTTCGAGTGCATGAGGGTCGAGAGGCCCGCGGCCAGCTCGTGGATGGCCGCGCGGCGGTCGAGCGTCTGGATGGCGCCGTCCTCGCCGACGAACCGGACGGGGACGACGTTGATGTTGATCCCGTGGGCGAGGCCGACGCGCGTCTGCAGCGTCACCTCGCGGATCCGGGCGCGGACGCCGGCTTCGGCCGCGAGTTGGCGGGCACGCGTCCACCGGCCGTACTCCGGGTTGTCGGTCGCGTCGCGGAAGTAGGCCCCCGAGAGGAGCCAGAGGACCAGCCCCGTGATCGGCAGCCGGCCGAGCGAGACGAGGTCGAGGATCAGCGCCGTGAGCATGGCGCCCGCGCCGCCCGCCTCGGACGCGACGAGATGCAGCATCACATCGGCGCCGGCGGCGCGCCCGGTGTATCTGGCCAAGTGCCTGCCGCACGTCCGATCGAGCCGCGGGCCGTAGGCGAAGACGGAGGCGACGGTCAGGAGGCCATTCCCGCGCGCGCCCTCGCGAGTCCCTCGCAACCAGCCCTTACGCAACTCGGGGTCGGCCGCGATCGCGCGGATGGTCGCCGGGCACTTCTCGGACGCGAGGTACTCCGGCGCGAGGTAGCGGGCCGCGACGTCGGGTGTGACGCCGACGCAGAGCTTGTGGCCGGACCACCGCTCCAGCGAGCGGGCGTCGAGGTCGATGGCGAGAGACCGTTCCAAGATGACGGGCGAACTGGTCAGGGAGAGCATCTCCTGCCCCACCAGGCCGCCGGTGCCTCCAAGGAGAAAGGGAACGTGGATGGTCATGTGAGGGTCCCTTCAGGCGAGGGCGACCAGCACGACCACCGCGACAGCGGTGGCGGCGACGGCCGCGGGGATGAACATTGAGATGAGGTGCCGACGCACGGCGTCGGTGTTGGCGTTGATGGCCGTCTCGCACTCGCCGGGCGAGTACTCCACCGCGAAGCCGACGGCGGCGCGGTGATCCTTGAACGGGACGATGGCCTGGCCCGGCCGGACGGCGAGCGACTTCACGTCGGCCACGAACTTCGCGCGAGCCGTGGTCTCCGCCGACCGGAACGCCTTGATCTGCGCCTCGCCGCACGTGGTTGCGGCGCGCAGCGCGCGACGGAGCCACACCGCGCCGATCGCGAGCACGACGACGAGCAGGCCGACCGTGATGAAGACCGCGATCGTCGGCGACTGCAGCGTCGCCGACGGCTTGGAGGCGGGAGCCGGGATCGCCGTGGGCTTCGGCGGCACGGGCGGGCTCGCACCGGCGTTCGACCCGCCGGTAGTGGACGAGGAAGTCGCGACCGGTACGGCCGCGGCGGGTGGTGATGCCGGTTGCGATGAGCCGGTGACCTGACCGCCCTGCCGAGGCGGGACGTTCGGGCCGGCCTGCGCGGGCGCTGGGTTCGCCTGCCTCGGCGACGGCGGTGAGGCGTCCTGTGCGAACGCGGTGCCGATGGTCGCCAAGATCACGAAAACGACGACGATCCCTCTCATGTGCTTCTCCTCTCCCCGGCAAGCCGGGGACTGCTAACGGTCGCGCATCGCCCGAACGGAGTGAGCGCTGGCGGGATGCGCGGGCACCAGCACCCTTCAGTCCGGCCGTTGCGGGGCAGCTGAGCGACGCGCCGTCCCGCGCTGCGGCCTAGTCCCGATTGGATTCCGGCGGTGCTCGTTGATCCAGTGACGCGATGCCCTATGGCGTGGAGCGCTGCCTATGGCAAGCACTGGCGAATATTGCGCTCGTCGTCCGTGTCGAGACGCGCATGCGGAGAGCCGACGAGATGCCGCCGCGCTAGCTCGTCGCAGCCGTGCCGCTGGACGATGCCGAGCCTTCCACGAGGCCGAAGTCGAGCGCCATCACAGCCGCGCGCCGCCGCGCCGACAGCGCGCTCGCGTAGATCTGCGTCGTCGCGAGCTCGGCGTGCCCGAGCTGCTGCTGCAGGTCCGTGACCGCGCCGCCGCCCTGGAGGAAGTGCGTCGCGAACGAGTGCCGGAGACTGTGGAACGTCAGCCCCTCGCGCTCGGCGAGACCCGCGGCCTTGAGCGCGAGGATCCACGACCGCCGGACCTCGACGAACGGTGTCCCGTGCCAGGAGAGGAAGACGTGCTCCTCGGGGCTGAGCTTCTCCCCCTTCTCGCAGAGCTCCTCGCGCGACGCGCGAAGGCGCTTGAGCTCCGCCGCGACGGCCGGATGCATGTCGATCCAGTCCGCGTTGCCGACCTTCGGCCGGTAGAGCGCGATCTTCGCGCCCTCGAAGTCGATGTCGCCCCAGCGCAGCCGCGTCAGCTCGCCCTTGCGCGCGCCCGTGTAGACCGCCGTCAGGACGAGCGGCCGGAAGTGCTCGGGACACTTCGTGAGGAGGGCGTGCAGTTCCTCCTTCGTCATGTAACGGCGCTGCCGTCGCGCGGACCGGAGCTTCTTCATCCCGGCGAGGGGGTTCTTGACGAGGTGCCCGTCGAGGACGGCCTCGTTGAGGATGCGGACGAGCGCGGTCTGGTCGGCGTTGACGGTGCGCGGGCTGATCGGCTTCGCCTTGTCGCGGTAGCGCGAGTAGCGCTTCGTCGTCCGCCACGCGCGGTAGTCGAGGAGCTTCGCGGGCGTGATCTCGTCGAGCCGCGTGCCCTTCGGAAAGAAGTCGCTCCACGCCTGGATGGCGGCGCGGAAGATGCCGACGGCGGGCTTCGAGAGGACGGGCTCGAGGCGGCGATCGACGACGCTCTCGGCGTACGCGAGGAGCGTCGGGACCTTCGGCCGCTCCTCGGCGACCCGCGCCTTCTCCTCCTGCTGGTCCGCTTCGGCGAGCGTCGGCGGGACCTCGTAGCGCTCCGCGAGGAACCGCTTCTCCAGTTCGGCGAGGAAGTCCTTCGCCTCCTTCTCCGTGTCGAAGGCGCGCGTGAGCGTGCGCCGCTCGACCTTACACCACCATGCCGCCGACCACGTCCGGCGGCCCGACGCCCACTTCCTGCTGTAGACGTTCCCGAAGCGCCTCTTGCGCTTCGGTCTCTGCGGCTTCTCATTCGTCGCGGTGGTCACGTCGTCGCCTCCGCGCGCGGCGCCGACCAGCCGGAACCGGCGCGCAGCGGATGGACGCTCTGTCTCGCGAGCACCTCCAGTTCGTTCGAGGGTCGGGGTCGTGGGCGTCATGGCGTCGGCCCGAGAAGGCGCTTGACTCGTCCCCGCGGGGCCGCCTTCCGCATCCGCTCCTCGAGGAACGCGCGCACGTCGCCCGGGCGGAAACGCAGGACGCGCGGCGCGACCTCGATCGCGGGAAGCGCCGCGCGCCGCGCGAGCCGGTAGACGGTCGCCTCGTCGCACGCGAAGTACGCCGCGACGGCGTGGACATCGACGAGCGGCTCGCCGAAGGGACCGCCGCGCGCGGTCGCCGGGGCGAGGGGCGTCTCGGCCTCCGTCACAGAGCACCCTCAAGCCCGGCGAGGACGCCGTCGAGTCCGTCGCCGAACGCGCCGCCGCCGGACGCCACGGCGACGCGGTCCGCCGTCTCCGCGTCGTCGTCCGCGAGGAGCCGGTACTGCGCGGCCTTCGTGTTCGCGTTGCGCCCTGAGGCGATCCGGTACGCGCCGAAGTGGCGGTCGCGTGCCGCGGAGAGGGCACGCCCGAGCCGAATGAGCCGGGAGCGTTCCGACTTGTCTCCGACGACGCCGCCGAGAAGGTCGCGCTCGCCGGCGAGGCGCAGGAGGTCGGCCGTCGCGACCCACGCATCGCCGTGGATCGCCCACCACGCCGTCACGAACTCCCGCCACTCCTGCCCTTCCGCGTCCGCCTCCTCGTAGAGCTTCTCCGTGTCGTCGAGGAAGCCCGCGATCCCGCCGTGCGTGAGGATGCCGCCGATCACCTCGGCCCAGCTCTCGAAGGAGCCGAGGGGCCGCGTCCCGAGCGGTCGGCCCGCGGCGATCCAGCTCTGGACCAGGACGAGAATCGCGCGCACGAGCGCCGCGCGGTTCTTCCGCACCCAGTCGCGCAGCGGCGTGTGCTTGAACCCGCCCCTCTTCCACGGACGGTCCTGCTTGGGATCGATCCGCGTGCGGACGCAGCGCCGGGCGATTTCCAGGGAGAGGTGCGGGTTGTTCGCGGTGACGAGCCATGTCGCCCGGTTCGGGAAGTCGACCATCCGCGTCTGGCCGAGCAGCCGGTCGGACCACGTCTCGGCGGTCAGCGCGGAAGCGAGCTGCGCCGAGTCGAGACCGTCCTTCACGTTGTCCAGGAGGATGAGCGGCTGCGCGCGCGCGAGGATCGAGGTGATCTTCTTCCGCGCCTCGTCCTCGTCCGGCGTGATCGTCGTCGGGTCGCAGGGGCGGCCCAGCGCGACGATTGCGATCACGTCGGCGAGGAGGCCCTTTCCGCTTCCGGGGCTCGGCGCTTCGAGGAGGTGCAGCGGCGTGCAGCCCGCGACCATCCGCCGCACGAAGGGCAGCACGAGCGCCGCGATCGCGTGCGCGCGGTCCGAGTCCGCCGCGAAGGGGAAGTCCACGAGGAGCTCGTCGATGAGCAGCGCGCGGGCCGCGCGGACATCCTCCTCGCTCGGGCGCTGCGGGACCGACTCGACGTCGAAGCCCGGCGCGAGATGGAGCCAGAGCCGTGCCGCGCGGTGGTACCCGGGCGTCGAGACGAGCCGCCCCTCCGCGTCGAAGACCGGCGCCTTCACGACGGCGTCGAGCGGCGGGAGGTTCTCGTCGGGGTTGACGAGCATGTCCCGCGCGACGTCCCGCGGCGGCGTAGCGTCGAGGACCGCCTCGGGCGTGACCCGCACCCAGTTCGCGACGCGGACGAGGTGCCCGTACATCGCCGTCTCCTCGACGGCTTCGACCCGCGGACCGTCCTCGGCGCGGGCGAGACGGACAAGGACGCCCGCGCGCTCGAAGAGGGCGGGGCGCGTGTTGGTGGCGTGCACGACCTTCCACGAATCGACGAGGACGTCGCGGAGCTGGCGGCCGTTGATCCGCACGCGCGGCCGCGACGGGCCCGAGGGCGCGGCGGGCGGAGTGAACAACGCCGGCGGCGTGACGCCGGAGAGCTCCGCGACGCGCGCGCACGCAGCGCGGAAGTCGGCGACGCCGCCGTGCGCCACGAGGAAGTCGAAGACCGACATCGTCTTCGAGGAGATGTGCGAGTGGTAGGCGCCGCGCTCCGCCTGTCCTGTCCCGTCGGCGACGCCGGCGGAGGGATGCTGGTCGCCCGACGCCGACGAGGGATCGCGGCATTCGAGCCACCCAGATCCCGACGCCTTCCCGGTGAGCCACGCGCCGTAGACCGCGTCGAGCGGGAGCGCGGCGAGGGCGCGTTGCCTCCAGTCCGCCCACGCCGGGTCGCCGTCGCCGGACGGGGCGGCGGGCGCGGGCACGCTCCCCGCGGGTCGCGTCGTGGGCGCCGCCGTGGCGGCAAACGCCGCGAGGACGCGGTCCACGTCCTCCTCGCGCGAGCCCGCGAACGTGGGCACGTACGGCGCGAACGTCCCGTCCGCCGCAGCCCGGCAGAAGAGGTTCGCGCCGTCGGCGGCCTCGCGCCACCCGGGGAGCCAGACGAGATTCCCGTAGCCCTTCTTCGCGAGCTTCGCCTGCTTCGGGAAGCACTCGATGCCGCGCGCGGAGAGGACGTCCGCGACGCCGCCGTCAGCGAGCGGCGCGTCCTTCGGCGCCAGCGCGCGGCCGAGCGCCTGCGCCTTCGCGGCGGGAACGGGCGGGTCGAAGAACGCCCAGACGTGCCAGCCGTGGCCGCCGCCCGAGCGCTCAAGGAAGACGGGCAGCGCCGCCTTCTCGAAGGCGTCCATCGCGGCGCACGCCGCGGCGAGGGGATCGGCGAGCGCCTCCGCGTGCCCGGTCCCGTCGAAGTCGAGGCAGAGCCACTTCGTGCGGTCGTCCGGCCCCGGACAGTAGCTCCCGATCCGGAAGCGGCCCTTCGTCGCACCGATCCCGCGGCGGTTCTCGTACTGGACGATGGCGGCGGGCGCTTCCCCGCCGAGCACGTGCGCCGCCAGCAGCGCGTCGAGTCCGTCTCCGCCGGCGACCGGGCAGGGCTTGTCCCAGGGTGCCCTGATCGCGACGAAGTCCGTGCGGTTCAGGAACCAGCGCCGGAACGTCGCGATCGCCGCATCGGGTGCGGGCCGCGGGGCGTCTGTCACGACGCGCCCTCTCTGGGCGGGAGGTCGAGGACCGAGAGGAACGTCTTCCTCCGCTCGACCTGCTCCTTCGCGGCGCAGTTCCGAAGGCCCCAGCGGTCGCCGATCACGACCGCCACTTCCTGGGCGCGCGTCACCGCCGTGTAGAAGAGGTTCCGGTGGTGCATGAAGGAGTGCGCCTTGTGGACGATCACCACCGCGCACGGGAACTCGCTGCCCTGCGCCTTGTGGATCGTGAGCGCGTAGGCGAGCTGCAGGTCGCCGGCGTCGCCCGTCTCGTGCGCGATCGCGACCGCTGCGTTCTCGAACCGCACGACGAGATCGCCGCGCCGCGGTCCGACCTCCTCGACGAAGCCGATCGCGCCGTTCATCACGCCGAGTCGGTAGTTGTTCCGCGTCTGGATGACCTTGTCGCCGACGAGGAACTCGGGCCGCCGCCCCTCGGGGACGGCGGGCGCCTCGACGCTGAAGAGCTTCCTCTGGACGAGATGCTGGAGGAGGACGTTGAGATCGCGGACACCGAGCGGCCCCTTCTTCTGCGGCGTCAGGAGCTGCACGTCGGCGAGCAGATCGAACCGCAGGCGCTCGACGAGGACGCCCTCGAAGAGGTCGAGGACGAAGCGCTGCACCGCGAGCGCGTCCGTGAACTGGTCGACGACGTACCACGGGCGGCGGCCGTTCGGCAGCTCGTCGGCAGTCTTCTTCACCTCGCCGCGCAGCACCGCGATCGAGTTCTCCTTCAAGACGCCCGCCTGGCGCACGACCTCGTCGAGGACGACGGTCGGCATCGGACGGCGCTCGATCAGGTCGCGCAGCACGTTCCCCGGGCCGACGGGCGGGAGCTGGTTGTGGTCGCCGACGAGGACGAGCGCCGTCGTCCCGAGCCGCAGGGCGTCGTAGAGCCGCCACGCGAGCGGCACGTCGACCATCGAGACCTCGTCGACGATGACGACGTCGGCGTCGAGCGGTTCGTTCCGATTCCTCTGGAAGACGTCGCCGTTGAACTCGAGGAGGCGATGGATCGTGACGGCGTCGTCGCCGACGACCTGCTCGAGCCGCTTCGCGGCCTTCCCGGTCGGGGCGGCGAGGACGACCTTCTTCTTCCCACGCCGCTCGTAGAGGCGTGCGATCGCCGCGACCGTGAACGTCTTCCCGCTGCCCGCGCCGCCGCAGATGAGCGTCTGCCCGTGGCGCAGCGCCGCGAGGACGGCCTTGCGCTGCCCCGGGTTCAACTCGGGAGCGACGTCGTCGACGAGCGCGTCGAGGTCCTCGACGTCCGCGAAGTGCGGGTTCGGAGCGGAGCCGCGGCAGACCCAGCGCGCGAGGTCCGTCTCCATCTCGTGGAGCGACGGCCTCGCGACGAGGAACCGCCCGCCGAGCGAGACGCACGCGAGCTTCTTCGCGGCGAGGAGCTCATCGAGCGCCGCCTCGATCCGCGCGCGGCTGTCGAGCGTGTCGAGGACCAGCAGCTTGTTCGCGTGCTCGATCAGGTCTTCGAAGTCCACCCAGCAGTCGCCGTCGTCGACGCGCTCCTCGACGACGTGAAGGACGCCGGCGCGCAGCCGCGAGGGGTGGTCCTTCGGCGTGCCGAGCTTCCTCGCCACGACGTCGACGCGCTTGAAGCCGAAGCCCGCGACGGCGCCCGCGATCAGGTACGGGTCCTCCTTCAAGATGGCGACGACGTTGTTCCCGTACTCGTCGACGAGCGTCGTCACCTGGTGGTGCGTGAGCCCGTAGGCCGAGAGCCACGTCAGCGCCGCGTTCACCGTGCGCGTCGTCTCCCACTGCGCGCGCAGCAGCGAGACGGTCTCCATCGGGACGCCCGCGGCTGCGGCGATGCGCTGCGGCTCGGCGAGGAGCACCCGCTCGAAGTCCGCGCCGAAGGCGTCCGCGATGCGGCGCGCCTTCACGGGACCGATGCCCGGGATGTCCGGGTGGTTCGCGAGGTAGTTCGCGAGCCCGTCGGCGTCGAGCGCCATGTCGTGCAGCAGACCCGTCGCCTTGAACTGCCGCCCGTACTTCGGGTGGCGCTCCCACGCGCCGGTCAGGACGACCGGATCGTGCTCCCGCACCATGATGGGCCCCGCAAAGGAGACCGTCGCTCCGTCCGGCGCGCGCAGCCGCCCGGCCGAGAACTTCGGGCTCGCGTAGAAGACCGTGTCAACGACGCCGCGGACGGTCGTCGTCGCGTCGCTCGTCTTGGCGGCTGCCCTCACGGCGACGCCTTCCTTCGGTGGTAGAGGGCGAGGAAGTCCTCGACGAAGCGGCAGGCGACCTGACGGTCGCCGCAGAAGAAGACGGGCACGCGGTGGTCGACGACGATCGAGAGCACCGCGCCGAAGACGGAGCGCGGATCCGCCCCCGACACGTAACGGTGGCGCAGCACGTCCTCCATCTGCGCCTCGACGACGACGCAGGCGAGGTCGTAGGCCGCGAGCCTGCGGAGTTCGCGCGCGAAGCGTTCGCGCGCGTGGATCGCCGTCGCGACGAAGTCGTCAAGCGTCTTCCTCTCGACGGCGACGGACGTCTCCCTCCCCGCGAGCGAGTAGTCGCCCGCGGGGAGTGCGCGGCGGACCGTCGTCACCCGGGAGGGGTCGAAGCCGTAGGGCTCCTGCTCCCGGGTGTCGATCGCGATGACGAGCCCGTCCATCTCAGAACGGCGCGAGCGCCTCGCCCGCGGCGGCGTCGTAGCCGGCGTCCCGGCCGGGCGTCGACCCGTCGAGGACGATGCGGCGGTTGAAGTAGACGTTCGAGTTCTCGCCCTTGGTCCGCTTCGTCACCTCGAGCTTCACGTCGAGGAGCGCGTTCATGCGGGAGGGGAGGTCCGAGACCTTCTCCAGGTCGAGGCCGCAGATGTGCAGGTCGTTCTTCAGCCACTTCAGGTTCTCGCGCGTCGCGAGCACGTTGTGGCGGAAGAGGACGCGGCCCTGACTGTGCGGCGCGACGATCTTCAGCTCCCAGCGCAGCATCGGGTTGCCGCTCGTCTTCGCGTGGACGAGTTCCACCTTCTCGACGTTCACCTGGTACTTGCCGTCCGGGACCTCCTCGAACGCGCGCTCCTCGATCGGCGCCTCGGCGAACTCGTCGTCGAACTGCGTGAGGTCGATCGCCTTGCCGGCGGGGACGTGGCCGTTGCTGGACTCGTGCATGGGGTCGTTCTCCTTCGGGGTGGTGGGGCTACTTCACTTCGTGGCGGCGCGGGGCTTCGGCCCGGCGGCGGGGGCG
>JAIOPE010000089.1 GCA_021414065.1 Planctomycetota bacterium | reverse complement strand
GGCTCGTCTTCCAGCGGACCCTGTCCGCCTCCGTGGGCAGCGCGCCTCCGTACTACTGGCAGATCGTCGGCCGCCGCAACGCCAAGACCCCGCTCAACGCGGTCGCCTGAGCGACGTGGAGAGGCCTCATCCGGGTTAACGTCGGATCGACGCGCGGAGCGTCTCGACCGCCTCGATCGTCGCCGCGATCGCGCGATCGATCTCCGCCCGCGTCGTCATCCGTGAGAGGGAGAAACGCACCGCGGACATCGCCTGCGCGCGGCCGAGTCCCATCGACGTGAGCACGTGCGACGGCTCGGGGCTCCGCGACGAGCAGGCGCTGCCGTTGCTCGCATCCACGCCCGCGCGGTCGAGCATCGCGAGGAGTCGTTCGCTCTCGATTCCGGCGAAGGAGACGTTCGACGTGTTCGGCACGCGGTCGCCGGTGCCGTTCACCGTCACGCCGTCCAGGGCTCCGGTCAGGGCCGACTCCAGCCGGTCGCGGAGCGCTGCGATCGCCGCGCGATCGTCGCTCGTGAGCTTCGCCGCGGCGTCGCATGCCGCAGCGAACCCCGCGATGAGCGGCAGCGACTCCGTGCCCGCGCGACGGCCCATCTCGTGACTCGCGGGGAACGGCGCCTTCCAGCGCGCGCCGTCGCGCACCAGAAGCGCGCCGACGCCACGGGGGCCGTGGAACTTGTGCGCCGCGACCGCGAGCACGTCGATCCCGCTCGCGCGGAAGTCCACAGGGACCTTTCCTGCGCACTGGACTGCGTCCGAGACGAGCGCCACACCGCGCTCGCGGCACGCTGCGGCGATCTCGCGTACGGGCTGGAGCACGCCGGTCTCGTTGTTGGCCCACATCACGGCAGCGAGGGCGGTGTCGTCGCGCAGCGCCGCGCGGACGTCATCGACCGATACGCGGCCGACTGCGTCAGGGCGAACCCACGAGACCTCGACGCCGTCCGCCGTCATCGCCCGCAGCAGGTCGCGGATCGCCGGGTGCTCGATCGCCGAGCAGACGACGTGTCGTTTCGGCTTGGCGGCGGCAAGCGCCCCGAGGACGCCGAGTCGGCACGCCTCGGTGCCGCCGGAGGTGAACGCCACGTTCCGCCCGTCGGCGCCGAGGAAGCGAGCCGTCGCGGCGCGCGACTCGGTGAGCCGGCGCGATGCGTCGCGACCCGCCGCGTGGAGCGACGACGGGTTCCCGTGGAGCGACATCCCCAGCACGACGGCGTCGGCCACCTCCGGCAGCACCGGAGTGGTCGCGTTCGCGTCGAGGTAGACGCGGCCGGAAGAGAGGTCGAGGGTGCGGGTGGCGGTCACGCCTGGGATTCTCCTGCCCGGGGCAAGCATGGGGTCCGTCTAATCGACGGTTTGGCCGGTTCGCGCCTCAGTTCTTGGAGGGTAGAGATGACGTCCACGAAGTTCCGCCGCGCCCGCGGCCAGAGCCTGCTGCTGGTCACCGCCGCAGCCCTTCTCCCGCTCGGCGCGTGTCAGGGAGCCGGCCCGTCGGCGACTGCCGTAGACGCTGGCGATGCAGTCGTGGTGCAGCCCAAGGACGGTCATGGCGCAACGGCCGGCGCTGGGAGCACCGTCGCCCCAGCCCCGGCCAAGCCTGCTGTCACGACCGTAGACGCCGGCGTTCCCGGCGACGCCATGGGCGTCACCGTCCACAAGCTCTCCAACGGCATGACCGTGATGCTCTCCGAGAACCACGAGGAGCCGCGGATCGAGGCGTGGATCACGACGCGTGCCGGCGGCGCGAAGGACCCGGCCGACGCGACCGGCATGGCGCACTACCTCGAGCACATGCAGTTCAAGGGCACGACGCGCCTCGGCACGCTCGACTGGCAGAAGGAGAAGCCGCACCTCGACCGCATCCAGCAGATCTACGAGGAGCTCTTCCACACCACGGATGCGGACAAGCGCAAGGCTCTCTACGCCGAGATCGACAGGGAGAACCAGGCCGCCTCGCAGTACGAGGTGCCGAACGAGTTCGACCGCGTGTACGACCAGCTCGGCATGCAGGGCACGAACGCCTTCACCTCGAACGACCAGACGAGCTACACGACGAACCTGCCGTCGAACCGCGTCCGCCAGTGGGCCGAGGTCGAGTCCGAGCGCCTCCGCGAGCCGGTCTACCGCCTGTTCCAGACCGAGCTCGAGGCGGTCTACGAGGAGAAGAACCGCGGCATGGACAGCAAGGAGCGCGCGACGTTCGAAGCGCTCCAGTCCGCCCTCTTCCCGCAGCACCCCTACGGCACGCAGACCGTGCTCGGCCACGTCGAGCACCTGAAGAACCCGTCGCTCGCGAAGATGTACGAGTACTTCAGGCGCTGGTACGTGCCCGGGAACATGTGCGTCGCGCTCTCCGGCGACTTCAACAAGGCCGAGGTCCTCGACATCCTGGAGAGCACGCTCGGCAAGCTCGAGTCGCGGGCGTTCCCCGACGACCCGAAGTTCCCGATCGCTCCGCCCCAGGGCGTGAAGCGCGTGGACGTGAAGCACAAGGGCGAGGAGATCGTGATGCTCGCCTTCCTCACCACGCCCGAGAACCACCCGGACTATCCGGCGCTCGTCCTCTGCGACATGATGCTCGCCAACGGCAAGACCGGCCTCATCGACCGGAACCTCAACCAGTCGCAGAAGGTCCGACAGGCCGGCTGCTCGCCGACCGGATACCTCGAGGCGGGCTTCCAACTCTTCAATGCCAGCCCGAAACCGGGTCAGACGCTGGATGAACTCGAGCACCTGATCCTTGAGCAGATCGAGCTCCTGAAGAAGGGCGAATTCACTGCCGACGACCTCTCGGCCGTGATGACGAATTTCGAGATCGAGCAGAAGCGCGAGCTCGAGTCGAACCGCTCCCGCGTCACGCAGATGACCAGCACGTTCATTCAGCGGCGCCCGTGGGCCGACTCGGTTCGGTTCCTCGACAACCTGAAGAAGCTCGGCAAGTCCGACGTCGTCGCCGCCGCGAACAAGTACTTCGGTGCGAACTACGTGGTCGTCACGCGTCACGACGGCGAGCCCGACATTCCGAAGATCACGAAGCCCGGGTTCACCGCGGTCACGATCGACGCATCCCGTCATTCGCCCTGGTTCACGGAGATCCTCACGGCGAAGGTGCCGCCGATCGAACCGCGCTTCGTCGAGAAGGGACGCGACGTCGAGGAGACGGCGCTCCGTTCCGGGAAACTCGTTTATTCACGCAACCCGCTGAATGACGTGTTCGACCTCACATTCACCGTGGCATTCGGGACCGACCACGATCCGCGCCTCGGAATGGGGCTCTCCCTGCTCGACCTCGCCGGCGCGGGCGAGATGGACGGCGTCGCGCTGAAGCGCCGGCTGTACGCCCTCGGCAGCACGTTCTCGGCCGGTGCCGGTCGCGAGGAGACGACGATCAGCGTCTCCGGGCTCGAGTCGAACCTCGAGGCCACGGTGGATCTCCTCCGCACGCACTTCGCGCAGCCGACCGGCGTCGGACAGGCCGACGTCGAGAAGATGGTGCAGCGCACGATCGCGTCGCGGAAGGCGCAGAAGAACGACCCGCGGGGCATCAACGCGGCTCTCGGCGAGTTCGGGCGCCGCGGCGCGGAGAGCGCGTTCCTCCGGCAGCCGTCCGACAAGGAACTGCTCTCGTGGCAAGCCGAGGACCTCCTCGCCGCCACGAAGGACGTCTGGAAGTACCGCCGCACGGTCACGTACGTCGGCCAGCTTCCGATCGACAAGGTCGCCGCGATCGTGGACCTCGCCCCCGTCGGCGGCGCGATCGACTCGATCGCCGACGCCCCGGCGCGCAAGCCGCTCGTGCTCGTCAAGCCCGCGAAGGACCGCATCCTGTTGGTGGACCGGAAGACGAGTCAGTCGCAGGTGACGATCGCCGCGGCCGACGGGACGTTCGACCGCGTGCAGGTTCCGTTCCAGCGCGTCTACAACGAATACATGGGCGGCTCGATGAGCGGCGTGGTCTTCCAGGAGATCCGCGAGTCGCGCGCGCTGGCCTACGAGGCCGGCACGGCCTACCGCGCCCCGGCGTGGAAGGAAGACGAGAACACGATGATGGGCGCGCTCGGCACGCAGGCGGACAAGACGCTCGACGCCCTGCAGGTCCTGCTCGGGATTGTCCGGAACCTGCCGTCGGCCGACTCGCGGTTCAGCGCCGCGATCACGTCGATCGACCAGACCTACCGCACCAGCCGCTCCGGCTTCCGCAACACGCCGAACCTCTGGGTCACGTGGCAGCACCAGGGACTCGATGGCGACCCGCGCCCGTGGAACTGGTCGCGCGTGAAGGAGATGAGCCTCCCCGGCCTGCTCGAGTGGACGAAGCGATTCGAGAAGATGCCCTTCACGATCACGATCGTCGGCCCGAAGGAGAAGATCGACATGGAGCGGCTGAAGACCTTCGGCGACGTCACCGAGATGACGCCGAACGAATTGTTCGCCTGGTAGGCACCGCGGACTCCGTTCGGGAGTCGAACTCGGATCGAATGAACACGCCCGGTGGGGGTCAATCCCGCCGGGCGTGTTGCTTGATCAATCCCTCGACCTGCGGTCGGCAGCTCCCGCAGCCGGATCCGGCGTTGGTCGCATCCTTCACCTGGTCGGCCGTCCGGAGACCCATTCGTTCGATCGCCGCCACGATGGTCGCGGTCGCGACGCGGAAACAGGTACAGGTGATTCCGGGACCTGCGATCGCTGCGCGTCCGAGGTGGGGCAGCATCGCGGCCGACTTCGCGAAGTGGACGATTCGCACCGCCGGGTCGCGGAGCGGGAGCCCGGCCATCAGCGCGAGGTCTGGAATGGAGACGGCGCTCGCCTGGAAGACGGTCGCGCCGAGCACCGCACCGCAGAGCTTCGACGCGACGATTCGCGCGCCGTCGAGTGACGCCGTCTCGAACGCCGCCGCGGCGATGCGCGCTTCGTCGTCGATGCGGAACGAAATGCGCACGCCCGGCCCGGCCGACATGGAGCCGGACTCGCCGACGGCGTCTGCGCCCGGAAGCGGGCCCTCGTACGGCAGGCGGTCGGGTTCAGCCATGACGTCTGCCGATCGGCGCGGACACGCGCGAACCCGTGATGCCCGAAGCTACAGAACGGCCTTGATCGCCTTCTCGAGCTCGGGCTTCGGCTTGAAGCCGGTCATCTTCTGCTGCTCCCGGCCGCCCTTGAACAGGATGAGCGTGGGCACGGCCATGATCCCGTACGACGACGCGACCGCAGGGGCCTCGTCGATGTCGAGCTTCACGATCTTGCACTTGCCCTGGTACTCGACGGCGAGTTGCTCCAGGATCGGCGCGAGGCTCTTGCACGGCCCGCACCAGGTCGCATAGAAGTCCACGAGCACGGGGATCGGGCTCTTGACGACATCGGTCTCGAAGTTCTTATCGTTGACGTGGGCCAGGGCGCTCATGGGTTTCCTCGCTGGAAGGGAAGGGGACATCGTACCTGTCGGAGGGGACGGACGCACGCGGCACCGGAGCCGCCACCTGGGGTGTCACCGTGGACGTCATCGTGGCTGTCATCATCGGCGCGAACGACCGCGCTCACCTGCCACCGCAACCGGCGGGCCCGGCACGGAGAACGCGGGGTCAGCAGCCTGTCGGAGTAGTCGGCCGATGCCGGATGCGTCGTGGCGAGCCGGCTGCAAGGCGCTTGGTCGGAGGCTAACTCCAGGGACCGAGTTGCCTCCGACCGAGCAACGCAGCGGACGGCCGCCACGGCGCAGTGCGGGGTTGCAGGCTCGAAGTCGCACGACGCTGACCGGCGCGGGCGAAACCTCCGACAGGCTGCTAGGCCGCCCACCGGCCTCTGGGCCTGGGGGGACCCGCAGACCCGGTGGTTTCTGCTCCGGTTCCGAGACGTCCTGCACCGTAGCCTCTCGCGGTGCGCCTCCGCGATCTGACCCGCCGCCTCGTCGCGCGACCTGCGTGGGGCGTCGCCGCCCTCGCTGTCGTCGTCCGCGGCTCGATCGTGGCGCACATGTGGAGCTCGGATCCTCTCGTTCGGACGCCGACGCTCGACGGTGAGTACTACCTCAACTGGGCCCGCGACATCGCGTCGGGCGACCTCGTCGGCGCCCGCGGCGTCATCGGTGGGGAGCCCTGGTTCCTCAACCCGCTCTACGCGTACGTTCTGGCGCCGGTGATCCGGCTGGTCGGGGGTTCGACGCTCCCGATCCTGTTCGGGCAGGCGTGCCTCGGCGCCCTGACGGCCGCGCTGACGGCCGCGACCGCCGCGCGTCTCTTCGGAGACGTCGGGCTCCCGTCGCGCCGCGCTGGATGGGTCGCCGGGCTGCTCGTCGCCTTCTCCGCGCCCCTCGCGCAACTCGACGCGCACGTGGCGTCCACGGAACTGGCAGCGTTCATGGTCGCGGGAACGTGCTTCGCCTGCGCTGCGCCGACGTCCGGCGACCGCCGGGGTGCCCACGGCCCGCTCGCCGCCGGGCTGTGGCTCGGCATCGGCGCCCTCGCGCGACCGATCACGCCGCTCGCCCTTCCGTTCATCGCCTGGCGCTTCGCGCGGGAGTCGTCGCGGCGGTGGGTCACGGCTGCCACCGTTGCGGTGGTCTTCGGCCTCTGCGCCGTTCCGTCGCTCGTGAGGAACTGGTCGGTCTCCGGCGAGCCCGCGATCTACACGGTCGCGAGCGGACTGAACGCCCACCTCGGCAACAACCCGGAGGCGAAGCACTACCGCAGCATGACGTCGCGGCACTTCCGGTTCAACCCGATCGTCATGCACGAGGACGGTCGTAACTACGTCGAGCAGGTGCTGGGACGACGTCCCACGCGCGGCGAGGTGTCGTCGTGGTTCTGGAGGCTGACGTTCGACGAGACGTTCTTCCGCGACCCGTCCGGCTCGTTCGCGTTCTACGCGAACAAGGCTCGTTGGTTCTTCTGCGCCACCGAAGTGCCTTCGAGCGCGAGCTATGCATCCGATCTCCGCCTCGCGCCCGGGCTCGGCGTCGCTTTCGTCCCCACGTGGCTCGTCGCGTCGCTCGCCCTCGCGGGGGCGTTCGCGTGGCGGCGGCGAACCGACGTCCTGCTGGGGCCGGGCGCAGTCGCGTTCGCGCACTTGGCCGTGCTCGTGCTCGTCTTCCCGCTGTCGCACTACCGTGCTCCCGTGATCCCCGCGCTGGCGGTGCTCGGCGCCGGTGCGGTCGTCGCGGCCTGGGCCGCGTGGGAAAGCGGTCGCCGCGCCGGAGCCGGAGTGGTCGTCGGCGTCGCGGCAGGCGCCGCGATCATCGGTTGGATACCCCCCGGCCCCGACCCGCTCGCGTTCCGCGACGAAGCGATCCTGGCGATGAATGCGCGCGACACCGGGGACCTGGTCGCCGCCGAGAAGCACGCGTGGATCGCGCGCGACGTCTACCGACTCCAGTGGCCGGGCGAACCCGACATGGGGCTCGCCTGGGAGATGATCGCCGAGATGCAGTTCCGCCAGGGGAAGTGGAAGGAGTCGATCGCGTCCTTCACGCAGTCGCTCGCGCTGGACCCCACGCCGCCGCTCGTCCGGCTCTGGCGATCGCACGCCTACGAGCGCGTGGACGACTTCAGGGCGTCCGAGAAGGACGCCCGCGATGTCGTCGAGCGGTACCCCTTCATGGTCGAGGGATGGACGCGCCTGGCCGAGATCCTCTCCGCGTTCCCCGACCGCGGCGCCGAGGCCCGGCAGGCGCTCGACGAAGCGATCAAGCGAGGCTATCGGCCCGATGCCACGCTGCTCCGACGCCTGGGACTCGCTCCGCGTTGACTCCCGGCCTCGACGCTCCCCGGGCGGCGGACCGCGCTATGATCGGGAGATGACCGTTCGCCGGATACGCACGCGCGCCGCTGCCGCCATCGTCGGCGCCATCGTCCTCCCGCTGTTCGCCTCGCTCCTCGCGTCGTGCCGCCACGACGTTGAACCGCCGCCGCCACCTGCGCCGGCCATCCTCGTTCCACCCCTTCACGACGCGGTCGCGGGGGAGGAGTTGCGACTGCGTCGCGGCAACGAGGACTGGATCTGGAGGATCGCCTCGGTCTCCGACACGGAGCTCGAGGTGGAGTTCCGCCGCATGCAGGGCGGCGCGCCGCTCGGACAGACCGACATCCTGCGGTGGCCGCGGAACCAGTTCGGCATCAAGGACGACTACGTCGTACACGAGTGCCGCCGCGACCGGATCGAGGCGGCGGGGCGTACCTGGGACTGCTGGCTCGTCCGCGCGGGGTCGAAAACCGAGGCCATCTGGTACTGGGTGACCGACGAGTTGCCGGTCCACGGAGTCATCCGGATGGCGAAAGACGAGCGCGGCAAGCCCCTCATGGGAAGCGCCGCGACCGTCGTGCCGGACGCTTGCTCGAAGCCGCAGTAGAAGCGACTGGAAGCGCGCCGTCGATGCACGGTCTCAGAGGGCGTCGCGAGATCAACCGGAGCCCGGTCACGCGGGTTGGCGATGGCGCGGCGACTCCACGCCAGGGGCAAGATCCTGCTT
The DNA here is from genome assembly GCA_021414065.1 of Planctomycetota bacterium. GTDB lineage: Bacteria > Planctomycetota > JAJSAM01 > JAJSAM01 > JAJVHW01 > JAIOPE01. The sequence goes on along the minus strand of JAIOPE010000089.1, from coordinate 19,632 downwards.
GGGTCGCCGTCCAACGCGCTGCAGGAGTCGGCTCCGCAGGTCGAAACCGGGCTCGCGTTCGATCTCGCGGCATCTGATCTCGCGGCACCCTCACAGCGACCGACGCCGAACCGGACCATAGGCCGATGGTTGCGTCGAGCCGCTCGTGTCCCCCCGGAGGGGCCGCCGCTCCCAGATCGGCAGGTGCCCGGGAGCGCGGCCGCTGGTTAAGGGCGGAGAGCTACTTGCGGAAGGCGCCGCGGTATGCGCCGTAACGGCGGCGCTGACGGGCGATGATGCGCTTGCCCTTGGACGTCTTGTTACGACGAAGGAATCCGACCTTGCGGACGCGCTTCTTGTTGCTCCGGCGGATGCGCAGCTTCATGAGGTCACCTCAGGGGACACGGCCCGGGGGGACCGGGCAAGCCGAGCGAACGTATCGGGGGGTCCGTGGGGCGTCCATCATTCTCCGCGGGAGCAGTCCGCACGGGGGACCTCGATGGCCCGGCCGATCCGAAGGCGCGCGGAACCGGGCCGATCCGTTCTCCTCGGTCCGGCCCGGCCGCGATCGGCGCCGATGCTCTACGCGGAGGGCGAACGTGTGTCGAGCCTCCTCCGCCCGTGGGGCCAGCCAAGGCGCAAAAAGCGACTCCGGTCTCGACCAAATCCGCCGGTGCGCGCGAAGCGGGAGGCGCGCGCCTCGCAGGCTCGGTTCGGGCTCAGCGCCGGGAAAGACCTCCCCCCGACGCCTCCGCAGCGCCCAGGCAAACCCGGAAAAACCCTCTTGACGATCCGGGCGGTGGTGCGATGATCCACGGCAGCGGACCGCTTGCGGCGGTCGGCGACATGTCATTCCATGGATCTGCCGGACTCGATCGTCCCCGACAAGGGACGGCACGAGGCTGGCTGGCGTGCTGCTCACAAAGGCACCCGTCGGGGCTGGATGGGGCGCGGGCTTGGAGGTCACTCCGTGATGGATCGCAGAACGAGTCGAAGCGCGGGCTTGCTGGCGGCAGGAGCCGCCATCGGGGCCGCTGGGCTGCTCGCCGGGGCGGTAGACGCCTCGGCCGGGCCCAAGGAGCTTTCCAGGAAGAAGCAGGCCGCGGTCGTTGGTCGCGTCGAGGTTCCGCTGGGCCTACAGGGTCTGCGCGGCGCCGGCGCAAACGTGATCGTGCCGTTCTCCCTGGTGGACGCCAGTCGGGCGCGCAGCGACGTCGAGGTTCAGTTCGGTCTCGATCTGAACAGCGACGGCTCGATCACCGACGACGAGTACCGCGCGGCGACCGAGGATCGCCTCGACCCGCGCGACACGCGCCGGAACCGAGCGCCGAACCTCTTCGTCACGGCAGGCGACATCGGCGCCGCCCACGCTTTCTCATGGCGTAGCACCGCGGACGTGCAGTCCGCCCGCTACGAGACGATCCAGTATCAGTACACGGATCAGGGGCGCCTGATCCCTGATACGAATCACCCCGGTGAATCGCTCTTCGACGACGCGCAGGCGGGTGTGCGGATCCGCGTTCGCGCCCTTCGTGGCAGCGGCCGAAACAAGTTGGTCGGAGCGTGGGCGTACACGGACGCCTTCTCCCTGAACAACAACACGGCCCCGTCGATGACGATCGACCAGATCCTGCCGAATGCGACCGGCATCGCCTCCGACGAGAACGTCGAGATTCTCTGGACGGCCATCGATCCCGACTCGGAGGACGCCAACAACAACGGAGTCTTCGACCCGGGCGAGGACAAGAACGGCAACGGGATCTTCGACCAGGAGCAGGTGGGCGTAGCGTTCGACTACTACCGCCTCCAGGTCGGCGACAACCCCGCCGCGATGACGAACGACCAGATCGCGGCCCTCACGTGGGCGCCGTGCACGCGCGCCGCCGGGTTGGGCAACACCGACTCGTTCCGCGCCACGGGCGCGGACCGGGTGTTCGGCACCGCGGGCGGCCGGGCTTGGCGCTTCGTGTGGAACTCGATCGCCGACGTCGGCACGGTGAGCGACAAGTTCATCGTCCGCGCGCGGCCGGTGGACCAGAAGCACGAGAACGGCGACTACGTCTATCAGCGGACTCCGTTCACGCTCGACAACCTCAAGGTGTTCACGTCGGGCTCGGCGGGCAGTGCTGACATCGCGCTCTCGGGCGCCCGTGTCGGCGCGACCACGACCAACCTCGTGTACGGCCTGGATCGCTCCGACAGCGCCTATGGCAAGCCGTTCCAGCAGATCATCGTGGCCGGCGGCGCAGCTACGGCTGCGGGCGCCGCTGTGACGGGCGTGGACGTCTTCCTCGTCAACTCCGAGACGGCCGACTCGACGTCTGCCGAGCGGGTGAGCTTCGCGTCGTTCACCACGGCACGTAAGTTCCACACTGCAACGGCGCTTACCGACGGTCGCATCCTCTTCGCGGGCGGCTTCGACTCAACCGGCGCTCCGACGGCGACGACCGAGATCTACGATCCGGCGACGCGCACGATGACTGCCGGCCCGACGATGGCCACGGCGCGTGGTCGCCACACTGCCGTACGTCTCACGTCGAACGACGTCGCGTTCTTCGGCGGCGTCGGCCCCGGCGGTGCGCTCGACTCGATCGAGATCTACCACTTCTCCGATGCAGGCTTGCCGCTCGCGTTCCCTGTGAACACGCTCGCGGGTACGCTCGCCGTTCCGCAGCACTCCGCTCGGGTCTCGCTGCTCCCCGACCAGCGCGTGCTGATCGTCGGCGGTATCTCCGGCACCACGGACGACTCCGGCGCACCGGTCGCGACGGCTCAGATCTTCGACCCCCTCGCGGGTCCGGTGGATGCCGGCACGCCTGGCGCGGTGAAGGGCAAGACGCCCACCGTCTCGAACTCGGGCACGATGCTCGAGCCTCGCAAGTTGGCTTCGGCGACCTCCCTGCTCGACGGCAACGTGCTCTTCGCCGGCGGTGTTGACGGGGGCTCGGTCAAGGCCACGCTTGAGGTCTACAACTGGCAGACGGGCACGTTCCAGGCGGTCTCTGTGCCGATGCCGGACGGCGGTCGCTGCCAGCACATCGGCTCGCTCCTCGGCGATGGCACGGTGCTGCTCGCCGGCGGTGCAACCACCGACCCGACGACCGGCGGAACGCCGTCAGTCACGCGCGCTGCCGACGTGTTCCGTCTCGGAACGCTCACGGGATCGACCTGGAGCGCCACGTTCCTCGACGTGAACGGCGACATGGTCGTCGGGCGCCGCGGCGCGTCCGACGCTGTCACGATGAACGGCCGCGCGTTCATTGCTGGTGGCTCCGACGCATCGGGCAACGCGATCGCGACCGCCGAGGTCTACACCCCGGCGGGGTCGTTCAACCGCGCTCCGAAGGCCTACGTGTACCTGCCGACGGGTGAGCTCTCACACTCGTACGGCGCCACGATCTACTACCGGTTGATCGACGCCGAGTCCGACCGCGCCAGGGTGATCGTGCAGTTCCGCCTCCCCGGGGCATCCACGTGGAACGCCTGCACGCCTCAGGCGAACACGATCGGTGGCGACGTCGCTGAGTCCACCGCCAACCTGGCGACCACTCCGACGGATCGAGACGAACTCGTTCTCGCAATCGATCCGATCGCCCGGAACACGCCCGGAGACCACGCCTACATCTGGTCGATGATGAGCGACATCGATCGGCCGAACCCGGGTGCGACGATCTCTGGATACAACGTGCGCGTCGTGCCTTTCGGCGCGGTCCGCGGCACCAGCGACGTCAGCGACCCTGTGAACGTCCTCTACAACACGAAGCCTCTGATCGCGATCATGCCGCTCGAGGACTCGATCGGGGTGGCCAACCCCCGTCAGGGCGGCGACGTTCAGATCACGGTTCACGTCCGCGACATCGACGGGCCGGGCACCGGTGCCCGCGCTGGCGACGACGTCAGCGTCCTGTTCGAGTACGCCGTGGACGCAAACAGCGACGGCCAGCTCACCGGCACGGAGCTCTTCGGCCGCATGACTCCGGCGACGGAGCCTGTGGTCGGCCCGCAGCCGAACCCGGTCCTCGGCGCCAAGTCTTGGAGCGAGTCGTCACAGTCTCCCCTCTCGGACCCGGCGACGCGTCCGACGAACAAGGGGTGGCTGAACTTCAGCTGGGACGCCCTCTACGACCTGGGACCGACGGTCAGCACGAAGAACTGGGAAGCGAAGAACATCTGGATCCGCGCAACCGCGGCGGACGCCAACACGGGCTTCCCCCAGATCCTGCGGAACCTGCCCGGCCAGCCGGACTCGTTCGTCTACACCCGCGATGCGCAGGCACTCTGGCTGGAGAGCTTCGCTCCGATCCAGAGCACGAAGACCACGGTGAAGGTCAACGAGCCGGTGGTGTTCCAGTTCAACGGCAACGTCAACGGCGCCACCGTCAACGCGACCACCTTCCAGATTTACCGTGGTGCGACGAGCATCAAGGGGCAGTTCGTCACGAAGAACAACACGCCTGTGGCCGGCAAGTCCACTGTGACGTTCTATCCCCAGACGCAGGAATTGAACACCGGTAGCCAGGTGTACGGCGTGAACGACGCCAGCACGATCCTGTTCCCCTTCAATCAGTACTCGTTCAAGATCCCGGGGTACACCGCCCGGGTGTCTCCGCTGAGCAACGTGCCGCCGACGATCAAGGCGATCGCCAGCGGTAACTCAACCTTCCAGTTGGTGAACAGCGGCCCGATCGACGGCACTGCCGACGCGGCGTATCGTTTCACCACGACCACCGGCACGTACAACGATGGGCAGCCGGTCAGCTTCCTGTCCGAACTGCCTGCATTCAACTCACTCCCGCTCGCGGGTCCTGCAGCAACGAGCGGGTTCTCCCTCTCGTACACGCACGCCCTCGATGTGACGAGCGTGACGTCCCCGAACGTCATCGTCCGCGGCGCCTCCGGTCAGTCGTACGTCGTGCCGGGTCGCTGGTCGGTCACGAACACGTTCAACCCGGACGGCACCACGAAGGGAACGATCACGTTCGTCCCTCTCAACCGGCTGCCTTCCGGCGACTCGATCATCGTGTCGTCCACGGCCGGACTCAAGGGCACGAATGGTCTCGGGTCCACGGCGTTCGCCGGTGGCGTCTACCCGGTGTCGGCGTATGGGCGCGCCGGGTTTACGCTGACTGAGTCGTTCACCAACACGAACCGCCGGGACTCGACGGGTACGACCGCGACTTGGGGTAGCGACCTCTGCGCCCCCGGCACACTGACGGGTCTCCAGGACAGCGGCACGCAGCCTGCCGGCGGTGCGGCACTCGTCGTGAACTCGGGTGTCACGACGACCCTGACGCTGGCCGCCTACGACTACGCCAGCATCACCGTCAACCGCGGCGGCACGCTGAAGCTTCAGTGCGCTTCCGGCCCGATGACGATCCGCACCACGGGCGACATCACGATCAACGGCATCGTGGACTTCTCGGGCGCTGACGGCGACCACGGTGCGCACGGCTACGGCGCGCTCGGTTACCCCATCTACGGCCCGACCTACACCACGACCACCGCCACGGCCATTCGCAACGGTGGAACCGGAGTGAACGGTGGCGGCTCGGGTGGCGCGTCGCGCTGGAACACGAGCACGACGCTTCCCGACAACATGCCCGGTGACAACGGCGTGGCGGGCTTCGGCACGACAGGCACGGGTGGAACCGGCGGGCGCATTCCGAACGTGGGCGTCGGCGTGCTCGGCACTCCCCCGAACTCCTACACGAGCAGCACGTACATGTACGGTGCGGGTGGCGGCGCGGGTGGTGCTCACGCTCGTGACGGCTTCGACGGCGGTATCTGCGGGTTCAACAGCGCGAGCACGCCGCAGGGTGTGTCCGCGACGCGTGGCCTCGCGACGACGACCGCCGCAGACTTCTCTTCCGGCATCACTGGCGGCGGTGGCGGCGGTGGCGGCGGCGCGATGGAGTACTTCACATCCAGCGCGGCCCAGAAGTACTTCCACACCGCGGGCGCTGGCGGTGCGGGTGCTGGTGCGGTGCTCTTCCTCTGCAACGGCACGTTCCGCCTCGGCCCGGCTGGTTACATCAACGGGCAGGGTGGTGAGGGCGGTCAGAACTCTCACTTCTCCGGCTGCGGCGGTGGCGGCTCGGGCGGCGGTGTCTGGATCAAGTCCGGCAATCAGCCCCAGCTCGACGGTCTGATCGACCTTCGTGGCGGCCGCGGCGGCGCCCCGTCGTTCGCGTACTACGGTGACTCGTACATCGCCTCCGGTGCATGGGTCCAGGCGGCCGGCTACGGCACGGTCCGGTACGGCGGCGACGGCGGTCCTGGTCGGCTCGTTGTCGAAGGCCCGACGTTCCTCGCGGCCAACATCAATGAAGTGCGCGTGTTCGGTTCCTTGACGGTTCGTCAGACCGCCACCATCCCGACGACCGCGCTCGGTGCGTCCACTGTCCCCACCGCCTTCACGACGTCCGGCGGAACGGGTACGTTCAACCTCGATCTCGGGGGCACGACCGACATCCGCTACGCCTCGCTCGACATTCCGGCTGGGCGCATCGTGAAGTTCCGTAACGGCTCGACCCCGGCCACCAGCCGCGCGATCCGTATCTACGTGGACGGAACGGTGAACATCGGCGGTACGCTCGACTTCGGTGCGAACGGCACCGGCCTCACCACGAACGGGAGCTTCTCGGTTTCGGGTGACGTCTCGCCGCTCAACTCGTCGTCGGCCTACTACACGATGTACGGCTTCAACTACGTCTACAGCTACAACACGCCGCCGACGGCCTACACCACCGGCTACTACGGCGTGGTGGGTGGCGGCGACGGTGGCGCGCCCATGGGTGGCGGCATCGGCGGTGCGTTCCCCTCGGGCAGCCTCTACTACGAGGGCAAGGACGGGACCGGGCCGACGCCTGGCAAGTTCAAGTTCAAGATCGGTCAGGGCTACGCGACCGGCTACTACATGCACACGGGCGACTTCGGTGGCTCGGGCGCAGGCAACGCGAGCCCCGGCCGTATCGGCTGGACGACCTACGCTGCGCCGTACCACTACAACTACTCGGGCGCCGCGCTCGACACAACCGGCACGGGTGTTCCCGCAGCGCAGCGCAGGACCGACGCTGCGGTTGGTGGCGGTGTCGCGGATGCGTCGCTTCTCACCACGACGACCATCGCGAACTTCGCCGGCTCGGGCGGCGGCGGTGGCAACGCGGGTGGCTGGCCGTACCAGTACTACTACGGTTCGGCAGGCATGGCCGGCGGCGGTGGTGGTGCGGTTGCGATCATCTGCCAGGGCAACGTGAACGTCACGGGCACCGGCACGGTGCGAGCCAGGGGTGGTGATGGCACCAACCCGGGCGTCGCTTATCCGTACTACTACGCGCACGCGGGTGGTGGCGGTGGCTCGGGCGGTACCTGCTACCTCGTCGGCAACAACATCAGCATCAGCGCGGTCACGATCGGTGAAGGCACTTCAGCGAACGGTGCGACCTTCGACGTGTCGGGTGGGTTCGGTGGCGGGTTCCGCCAGCCGTTCTCCGGCGTCCAGAAGTACCCCTGGTACAACTCGTTCGGCAACTTCGGCGGAGACGGTGGCTTCGGCCGCGTGGTGTTGGAGTACAAGACCTCCATCAACAGCGGCAAGGTGCTGGTCAACCGTTGGGGCAACGAGGCCGCGACGTTCTATGACTCCTCGAACAGCTACCGCACGACCGCGGGCCAGGCGACGTACAAGTGCCGTGGCCTTCCCGGTCAGACGACCTTCCGCTCGACGTTCGTGGATCTCGGCTCGCTGCGTCCGCAGGTGACAGGGCTCTACGCCGGCACGATCGGCTCCAATGCGGTCGTCAGCTTCCAGGGTCAGGGCGCTCAGTCGCACCCGCACAATCCTGGTGTGGGCGGCACGGGCGAGGCCGATCCGAGCGTTCTGAGCTCGATCGTCACGGGGACCACTTCCGGCATGACGTTCGACGGCTTCCGTTGGTGGCGCTTCTCGGGCACGCTCTCGCGCCTGAACGTCGCCGTCACGGCGCCGCCTGTGGTGGACAACGTCACCACGACCGGCGTCACGGACTCCGGCGTCACGGTCATCAGCAACTAGACACGCCCCGCTCTCGAGCGGGATACGACACGTTTTCGCGGGGCCGACCCTTCCAAGGGTCGGCCCCGTTCGATTCGCCGCACGCGGTGCTCGGGTGAGCCTCGGCGATGCTCCGGCCGCCCATCTTCGCCGTCTCGTCTCTTGCGGTGCCCGCGACCGCTGCGCGGTAGGCTCGGATCATGGCACGGCCGAGGGTTCTCACAATCGCCGGTTCCGATCCCAGCGGAGGCGCGGGGATACAAGCTGACCTGAAGACCTTTGCTGCGTGGCGGACGTACGGCCAAGCTGTCATCACGGTGCTGACGGCTCAGGACACGCAGTGCGTGCGATCAGTTCATCCGGCGCCGATGTCGTTCGTTGGCGAGTGCCTGGACATGGTGCTGACCGACTGTCCGCCGATCGCGGTCAAGACCGGGATGCTCTTCGATGCGGGGCTGGTCCACGAAGTGGCAAGTCGGCTCGCTGCGCTGTATCGGGGGAGTCTCGTGGTGGACCCGGTCATGGTCGCGACCAGCGGCGATCGGCTGGTCCGCGGCGAAGCGGTTGCCGCGCTCGTCGCCCGGCTGCTGCCGCTCGCGACGCTCGTCACTCCCAACGTGCATGAGGCAGAGGTCCTCTCGGGTGTTCCGATCGACAGCGTCGAGTCCGCGTGGGGCGCTGCTTCGCGCATCGCCGCGCTCGGGCCGCGGGCCGTGCTTCTGAAGGGCGGCCACCTGCCGGGTCCCATCGTGTCGGACCTGCTGTTGTTCTCCGATGGACAACGCCTGCGCTTCGATCGTCCGCGGCTCCCGGTGGTTCGTCCCCATGGCACCGGCTGTACGTTGTCCGCCGCCATCACCGCGGCGCTGGCTCACGGGTTCGAGTTGAGCGAGGCCGTCCGTCGGGCCGGCGACTGGGTTCACTCGGCCCTGGCCGGCGCAACGCCCGTTGGTCGCGGCGGCACGCCGCTCGATCATTGCGTCCCCGTTGAAGGACTAGTCCCGTGACGCCGCCACGGCTCGCGTTCGTCGGCACGGGGCCGGTCGCTCAGGCGCTCACGTCGGCGTGGGTGGCGCGCGGCGGCGCGGTGACGGCCGTTCTCTCGCGCGATGCGGGAAGGGCGGCTTCCCTTGCGGCGACGTGCGGGGCGCTCGGGTCGACGGACCCCGCGGATCTCGGTGGCGCCGATGTGGTGGTCGTGTGCGTGCCGGACCGGGCGATCCCGGACGTCGGTCGCGCGCTCGCTTCCGGCATCAGTCGGTTCGGCGCTGCGTTGATGTCGACATCGACGTCGGCGCCGGGATGCGAGTCCAGTGTCCGCCCGCCCGTCGTGCTGCACACGAGCGGATCGCTGCCAGGAGTCGAACTGCTGGCGCTGGCACCGCACTGCTCGCTCGTCGTCGGATCGCTTCACCCCCTCCAGTCCTTCCCCGCCCAGTCACCGACGCGCGCCCCGGATGTCGGCGATGCGTTGACGCAGCGCGTTGCCGGGGTCCATTGGTTCCACGAGGGCGGAGGCGTTTCGGAGTCCCGAGCGATGGTGACTCTCTGGCGGGGGACCTTCCACGCGTTGGCGCCGGGGGGCAAGTCGCTCTACCACGCCGGCGCCGCGGTGCTCTCGAATCACACGGTCGCGCTGTTCGCGGATGCGACGCGGCTTTTCGAGGCTGCTGGTGTCTCGCCCGCGGAGTCGCGGCCGGCCCTCGCGGCACTCCTCGCTGGCACCGCCGCCAATCTCGCGCAGGTCGGCGTTCCGGACGCGCTGACCGGCCCGGTGGCGCGCGGCGACGTCGCGACCGTCCGGCGCCACGTGCTTGCGCTCGAGGGGGCGGCCCCGGACCTGCTCGACGCGTATCGCGCAATGGCGGGGCGAGCGGTGGTCGTCGCACTGGCGAAGGGCTCCATCGACATCCGCGTCGCGGCCGCGATCCGCGAGATTCTCGCGGCACCAGGCGAACCCGTCGCCTGAGAGGTTGTCGCGAAGTCAACCGGGAACCCGGCTTCGTCCCGCGGAGCCCTCTCCAAGGGGCAAGGCCGCAGGGCGACCGAGGCGCTTCGCCGCGGCCGACCAACGGACGTGTCGGCCGACAGCGCGAATCGGCGACATCGGCGCGCGGGGTTCCGCATCGCGAGGTGGATGGCGCGGCGACTCAGCCAGGATTGCGCCACGCGCGCAGCGTCGCGACGCGCACGGCAACCCGCGTGACCGGTTCCCGATCGCGTCGCTGCGCCGCGTTGGGCCTCGCTCCGATCAGACGCGGACGTCGTCGGCCGCCGGCCCGGTCGCGTCGGCGTTGCGGGCGAGCACCTCTGCGACCTCGCCGTCGAGGAACTCCCGGACCTGCTGCTCGCTCCTGCCGGTGAAGCGGGCGGGGTCGAGCATCTTCCCGAGGTCGCACTTGACGGAAGCGAACTCCGAATCGCCCGCGATGCGTTCGGTCAGGTCGCTGTCCACGCCCTCCTCCTTCTGCCGCTGTGCGGCGGCTCGGGAGTGGATGCGAATGCGCTCGTGCAACGCCTGGCGGTCGCCGCCGCGCTGCACCGCGAGCATCATGATGTCCTCGGTTGCCATCGCGGGGAGTTCTCTCTTCAGGTCGCGCATCAGCGCGGCCGGGAACACGACCATCCCCTTCGCCACGTTGAGTTGCAGGAGCAACGCGGCGTCGATCGCCAGGAACGACTCCGGAACGGCGATCCGTTTCCCGGCGCTGTCGTCGAGCGTCCGCTCGAACCATTGCTCGGCTGCGGTCTGTTCGGCCACGCCCGCGAGCGCCATCGCTACGCGCGCAAGCGAGGTCATTCGCTCGCAGCGCATGGGGTTCTTCTTGTACGCCATCGCCGACGACCCGATCTGGCCCTTCGTTGTCGGCTCTTCGACGTGTCCCAGCCCCATGAGCAGGCGCACGTCGTTCGAGAACTTGTGGATGGACTGAGCGGTGCCCGAGAGGAACTGCAGAGCCTGTGCGTCCACCTTCCGCGGCGGCGTCTGTCCGGTCACGGTGTACGAGCGCTCGAACCCCATCGCCAGCGCCACGCGGCGGTCGAGTTCCCGGACTTTCTCGTGATCGCCGCCGAACAGCGTGAGGAACGACGCCTGCGTTCCCGTCGCACCCTTCGCACCGAGGAACCGAAGGCTCCTTCGCCGCCACTCGCACTCCTCGAGGTCGAGAAGCAGGTCCTGTATCCAGAGGCACGCGCGCCGTCCGAAGGTCGTGGGCTGCGCCGGCTGGAAGTGCGTGTAGGAGAGGCACGGCGTCGTGCGGTGGGTCTCCGCCAGGTCGCGGAGTGCTGCGACCACGGCGACGATCCGGGCGCGAACGATCCCGAGCGCCTCGCGAAGGAGGATCACGTCGGTGTTGTCCACGACATAGGCGCTCGTGGCGCCCAAGTGGATGATCGGCGCGGCCTTCGGGCACTGGCCGCCGAACGCGTGGACGTGGGCCATCACGTCGTGGCGGACTTCGCGTTCGCGCCGCTCGGCGGTTTCGTAGTCGATGTCGTCGAGGTGGGCTTCCATCTCGGCGAGTTGCTCCGGCGAGATGGCGAGTCCGAGATCGCGCTCCGTGCGAGCGAGCGCCAGCCAGAGCCGGCGCCACGTCCGGAACTTCCGGTTCTCGCCGAAGAGCTCGAGCATCTCGCGGCTGGCGTAGCGGGTGGCGAGCGGGTTGACGTAGAGGTCGCGCTGGGTGTCGGACATGACCGCGATTGTCGGCCGCGTCGCCGCTCTGCGCGCGAAGTTTGGGGCGCGGCGGTCGGCCGCCGCCGCGGTCGCGGCCACCGTTGCCGAGGTCCCGGCGGTCCCGGCGGTCCCGGCCGTCCCGGCCGTCCCGGCAGTCCCGGCAGTCCCGGCAGTCGCTGCGGTCCCGGCGGTCAGCGCCGAAGTCGCCGCTGCGGCGGGCCGGGTGGTCGCCGGCGGCCGGGTGCCACCCCGCCGGCCCATCGACCGATCACGAGGGCCCTCCCTCCCCCGCCTCCACCTCCACCCTTTCGGGTACGGACCGGGGGCCTTCCCCCGTCCGGGGTACGTCGGAGCTGGCGGCTGCGGTGGCCGCCGGGAGCGACCCGTCGAACCATGTGCCTCGTCTCCCACAAGGTCGTTCTCGACCCCCCGAAAGTCACATCCCCAAAATCAGTTTCTCACACCGAAGCACCGCGAGCGCCGAGTTGGAGTCGGCCATCGTGCCGTCGCGCGCCCAAGCGAGCGCGACCTGCGGCTCGAAGCACGACGCCGTCGGCAAAGAACACGTGGCCAACCTCTGACTGCACGCCGACCGCAGTGTAGAACCCGCCGACACGCACGAGCGACGTCGCCTCGCCGCCGGCCTCTTCTCGCAGTTCCTCGCGCGCGGTTTCGTCGGGGGACGCGCCGCTCTTGCGCGTCCCGGCGGGCACTTCCCAGCACCAGTCCTGCACGGTGGGTCGCCACGCGCGGAGAAGAACGACGCGCCCGTCGGTCGTGCGGGGGACGATCCACACGCCGTCGCCCTTGACGAGCGTGTGGTACTGCGCTGCGCTGCCGTCCGGCAAGACGAGATCGTCTTGCCGAATCTCGAACCACGGGCACCGCCACGCAGTGCGGGATCCGGTCACGCGGAACGGGGAGCGGTCGTCCGTCAATGTCGGCCCCTTTCGCCCCGGAAAACGCGTCCCGTCACCGCCACGCCCGTCATCGCAACGGCTCGTCGGAGATCATGTGGAGCGACTCGCTGAGGAACTCCGCGCGGTCGGAGATGCCTCGGAATGCCTCGTCCGCGAGCGCCTGTGCGGCGAAGCGATCGTCGAGGAGCACCGCCGCCTGGAGCGAAACGCCCGCGTCGTCGGCCCGGCCGGCGGCCGCGAGTGCCCGCGCCTGCCAGTAGTAGAAGTGTCCCCAGCGGTGATTCCGGCCGCGGCGGTTCGTGAGGTACTCGGCGCGACCCATGTCTTCCACGCGCTTCGAGTCGATGCGGATGGCCTCCGCGTAGAGGGGGAGTGCGCTGTCGGCGCCCGTGGTCCGCTCGGCGATCCACGCGAGCTGAAACGGCGCGTTCGCGCTCTGGGCGTCGCGCGAGGCCGCGAACCGGAGGGGCACGACGGCGTCCGCGCCGAGGTTCCCGAGCTTCAGGAAGCAGACGCCCTGGAGATACGCGAGGTCGGCGTCGTTCGGATCGAGTTCACGCACCGACGCCGCGAGGCGCGCGGCGTCGTCGGATCGGCCTTCCGCGGCGGCGACTCGCGCTCGGAGCGTCCGCAACTTGCCCTGCTCCCACGTGCGCTCCTCGACGCTGCGGCCGGCGTCTTCCACGTTCGCGACCGCCACCGACGCGTCCATCGCGCGTTCGGCGTCGGCGAGGCGCCCCTGCGACTCGGCCTCGGACGAGACCCGCTGCCAGGCCTCCGCGTCGAGCGGCGACCAGCGGGGCGGGGCCGTCGCGACGAGTCGCCAAAGAGGGAGCGCGGCCGCCGTCCGCCTCCTCGGCGGGAGCTCGAATGCCGACGGGTCACCCAGGTAGCGGGCGATTCCGTCGATGTACTCCTTGTCGAGCGAGACGTCCGACAGATCCACCGCGCGCCGGAGCAGGGCGTCTTCGATCAGCTTCGCCAGCGGCGCGTCGTCCACGTGCGCCACGGCGGTCACGAGTGCGCGGACCACGGTGACCACCGCGCTCTCCTGCGGCTGGAACGGACCGTTCGACGGCACGGAGCACCGCGCGGCCGATTCCGCGAGCGCCGGATCGAGAAGTTGCTCGACGAGCGCCAGGCCGGCGCCGTCGGTGCCGATCCGCCCGAGGGCGAGTGCACACTCCCGATAGAGCTGGAGGTCGGGAGACGTCCGCACGGTCGCGGCGAGCGCGGCCGGACGCGATGACTCCAGGAGCGCGACCAGCGTCGGCACGAGAGCCACGGCTCGAAGATCGCCCGCGGCCTTGGCTGCGAGCGAGCGCCGCGCAGGGTCCGGCTCGTCTGCGATGAGCCGCGCGAGCTCCGCGGCCGCGGCGGGATCGGCGCCGGCCGCGAGAGATCGGCAGGCCTCCGCGCACAGGTCGAGCGTGCGCGACTCGCGCGCCAGCCGGGCGAGCGCGGCCGGGCCCGGGCGGGAACCCGACCGCTCCAGGATGCGGAGCGCCGACGCGCGCTGGTCGTCGTCCCAGGTCGCGTCGGACAGGGCCTTCTCCAGACCGGGCGGCACGACCCGCGCCCGCGGTTCGGCCAGCAGCCGGAGCGCTTCGCTGCGAGTGCGCGCGTCGGCCAGTTGCCGGGCGAAGACGACCCGAGGCGCCTCGGCGGAGTCGAACGTCGCGACGAGACGCAGGATCTCAGTACGCACTGCGCTGTCGGGCTCCGCGTCGCCGGGTGCCGGCCCGCCCTCGGTCGCGCGGCCCGGACCGGCAGCGTCCGTCTCCGCACCGAGCCGACCGATGAGCCGCACCGCGTCGTCCGGCGTGGCGATCCCGATCAGCTCCTGCACCGCGGTCTCCCGCGCGCGCACGTCGTCGTCGTGGAGCGCCGTGTCGAGCAGGTCCGCGCGAGCGCCGGCGCCGGCGACGGCACGCAGCGCGCGGAGCAGCGCCGAGCGGAGATTGCGACGGTTGCGAGCCGACGTCGATGCGGTGTCGCTCTCCGTGACGGCCGCGGGCGGCAGGGGCGGTTCGGGACCGGTGCGCGCGGCCTCGGGGCTCCGGCCGTCTTCGTCGCGCAGGCGCTTCCGCAGGACGTCCGCGAGCGTGGCGTCGCGCGATGCGCCGATCTCCGCGATCGCCGCCGCACGCAGGTCGGGATCCGCGTGCATCAGCAAGGGCATCGCGGCCTTCGCCGCCGCAGGACGGTCGCGGCGACCCAGACTCGTGAGCGCGTGCATGCGTTCGCGGACGCGCTCGGCCGATGCCGCCATCTCCGCGAGGGCCGGCGGCGTGCGGACGGCGGGGAACGTGTCGAGCACGTCGAGCGCCGCGTCGCGGATCTTCGGATTCGTATCGCGGAGCGCGCTCTCGACGAACTCAGCGACGTCGTCCCCGCCCGACGCCGCGACCGCGCGCAGCGCATCGGGGTAGACGTCGCGCCCCGCAGGCGAGCGCAGCAGCGCACGCAGGTCCGAGCCCATCTTCGCGGCGAACGAAACCCACGCCTTCCGCAGCGCGATCAGGCGCGTCTCCAGGTGCAGCGCTCCGGCCGACGGCCCCACGAGCACGTCGCGCAAGACGGCGATCCCGGCGCTCTCGTCGATCTGCAGGAGCGCGTCGAGCAGCGACTCGAACGGCGACGCGGCAGGATCCTCGCGGTGGGCGGCCACACGCGCCGCTTCGTCGCGCAGGTGATCCACGATCCAGGGCTGAGCAGCCGGGCCGATCGACACGAGGACCGCCCGCATGTCCGGGCCCGCATCGTCGGTCAGTTGACGGAGCACGGCCGCGGACACGTCGTCGTCGGCGAGGAGCGCCGCGCCCTGCATGTCGAAGCACGCGCGCGCGGCGCGCACCGATTCGACCGGATCGGTCCCCTGGAGGAACCCGCGACGGAGTGCGGCGAGCACCTCGGGCGCAGGCACGCGGTACGTGCGCAGCGCGGTCAGCGCCTTCTCTCGGTCCGCCGCAGACCGCGTGCCGTCGGTGTAGATCGCGAGCACTCGCGTCAGCGCCGCCGGCAGGGCGAGGGGACCGCTCGCTTGGAGCGCAGCCAGCGCGACGTCCGGGTCGGGGTCGTCCATGAGCGCGCAGATCGCAGACGATCCCTCCGCAACGTCCATCGCGTGACGCAGAACGGCGCGGCGTACGGCCGTTGCCGCGGCGGCTCGCACGCGCCAGGACGGTTCGCTTCCGACGAGCGATCGCTCCGTGAGACTCGCGGCACCGCGCGCGTCGCCGGTCTTGCCGAGCCCGGTCACGGCGGCTTCGCGCACGGCGAACGACGGGTCGCGTGCCGCGGCCACGAGGATCGGCGTCGCCTCGGGAGCGTCCATCTCGGCGATCGCGGAGACGATGCGCGACCGGCCGCGCCACCCGGAGTTGCGGAGGGGGCCGACCAGTCGCGGCAGCACCCCCTGCCCGATGCCGGCAAGTCGCCGCACGGATGCCGCGACGGAGGCGGTGGGGCTCGCGTCGTCGAGCAGCACGCGCAGCGCGGCGTCTGCAGCGACCGCGCGCGCCGCGGGGAGCGGTCCGCCTGACACCGGCGGCGCGTCATACGCCGGGACCGGCTCGGACGCGTCGCCCGGTGCGGCGATCGACGCGGAGCCCCCGGCGACCGCCACCAGGGCCGTCACGATTGCGATCAGGGAGCGCAGAGTCCGCACGACGGAATCGTAACGGAGCAGGCCCGGTTGCGGCCCGACCTCCTGCGCGATTCATGGATGCTGCGTCCGCGTCCGCGCCGTCGGAAACGGCTCGCCTGGCTCACTCCTGAAGGCACGCGGCGCGACGGCGGCGATCATTGATCTGTCCGGATTTTGCGCCGATGCAGCGCGCACTCGAACGGAGACGGTGTGCCGGCCGGCTCTATGTCTACGGAGCGAGCTACCGGCTCGACTCCAACGCAGTCATCGGGAAGCCGACGCTGCGGGTCCCGCCTTGCGGCCGACTCCGCGGATCTCGTCCAGGACGGTGTGTCGCTGAGCGAACGAGCCTCGGATCGGCGTGCATCGCAAGCTCTTCCTGCGTTGCACGCCGTTCTCCCGCGGAGCTTCGTGCATGATCCGGGTTAGCGATCAGGCGCGAGCTGTGGCGTGGTCGCGGAAGGCGAGCGGGAGGCTCTCGAGGATGTCGGTGGCGATCATCCCGTGCTCGCCGAGCGCGCGCGCCGCAAGGTCGCCCGCACGTCCGTGGAGATGGGCCCCGAGGCAGGCCGCGTCGAACGGGTCCATGCCCTGGGCGAGCAGGGCGGCGATGACGCCGGTCAGGACGTCGCCGGAGCCGGCTGTGGCCATGCCCGGATTGCCCGAGGCGTTCACGTAGACGCGTTCGGCGTCGGTGACGATCGTGCCCGCTCCCTTGATCAGGACGATCGAGTTCGTTTCGCGCGCGATCCGGATCGCCGCGCCCTCGCGGTCGGCCATGACTTCAGCCGTGCTGCACGAGAGGAGTCGCGCGGCTTCGCCCGGATGCGGCGTCAGGACCCGGCGCCCCTCGGCCCATTCGAGGCGTTGCGCGGCGCCCACCAGCGCGCTGATGCCGTCCGCGTCGATCACCATCGGCAACGGACAGAACACCGCCATGTCCTGCGCGAACCGCATCGCCGGTGTGTCGGTGGCGATGCCGGGCCCGAGGGCCACGGCGTTGGCGCGCTCCGCCCAGTCGAGTGCTTCCGAGACGGCGTCAGGAGCGAACACGCCCGGCGCGGCGTCGGCGAGCGGGAGCGACATCTCGCAGAGGAGGTGGGCTGCGATCGCGGCGTGGGCCGACTTCGGGCAACCGAGCGTGACCAGACCCGCGCCGGACCGGAGCGTCGCCCGCGCGGTGAGCACCGCAGCGCCCGTGTAGCGATACGAGCCGGCGAGCACGAGGACGTGCCCGAACGTGGCCTTGTGGCCCTCGCGCGGGCGGGGCGGGAGCGCGGGGATCATGGTGACGCGATCGAGGGCCCGCGGGCTGCTGGGGGCTGCACGCGGCGCGCGCGTATCTGTCGGCGCATCGAACGCCGGCGCGTGGGGGCGGATGCCGACGTTCGTCCGCGCCTTCACGCGGGTCTTCGACGGAGAACCGGTCGCCGCTCGCGTCGGCGCGCCCGGCGCCTTTGCAGGGGGCTTCGCCGCTGCCTTGTCGCCTCCTCGTGCGGCGGGCTTTGCGATGGGCTTGCGGGCCATGGTTCAGACTCCCGTGGGAGGGATGACGTCCACGCGGCCGACGACCAGCCGACGGTGGTTCCGGAGCAGGGGGTCATGGTACGGGACGAGTTGCTCCCATTCAGCGTCCGAGATCACGCCGAGCGTGCGGAGCACCGCGAGGCCGACCGGGTAGGCCCCGCGACTCGATCCGTCCTCCGCCTTGATCGCGATCCCGGTCTCCGCGCCCGTCACCGCGAGGCACCAGACGCCCTCGGCGCCCATCTTCGAGATGATCCGCCCGCCGGTCACACGGACGAGGTCGGAGTCCACGCGCTTCGTGCCGCCGATCATCTCCGGCCGCGCCGCGACCGCCGCCCGGATGCGGGTCGCTCCATCTCGAGCCGCGTCGGGGACGCCCGTCGCGCGCGAGGGTGTTGCCCACAGAGCGAAGGCCCGCGCCGACGCGCTGAGCGGCACGGCGAAGTTCGGCGCGCTGCACCCGTCGATGCCGAGCGTTACGTCGCGCGGACGAACTCCCGCGAACGCTGCCATGTGCTCCACGTTGAGCCGCTGAAGAGGGTGGTCGAACGCCACGTACTCCTCCACGGGCCAGCCCATCGCCACACACGCCGCGAGCATGTTCGAGTGCTTGCCGGAGCAGTTGTTGTGGAGGTTCGTCGGCTGCTCTCCCTTCGCGATGAGGTCCCGCGCAGCCGGGTCGTACGACGGAGCGTGCGCGCCGCAGAGCAGGTGCTCCGGCCCGAGACCGATCTTCCTGAGAAGCCCCGCCGCGGTCTCCACGTGGAACGGCTCGCCCCCGTGGGACCCGCACGCCAACGAGAGTTCCGCGTCCGTCATCTCGAAGCGGGCCGCCGCGCCCGTCACCGCCGACGCGAGCGCCTGCAGCGGCTTCGCCGCCGAGCGCAGGTAGACGGGGCTCTCTACGTCGCCCGTCGCGTGGACGATGCGGCCGTCCTTCCAGACGGCGACCCGCACTCGGTGCTCGGACTCGGCGAGGTCGCCTCGCGACAGGACCACGCGTGTGACTGGAGATTGCATCCGGTCCATTCCACCGCGCGACCGGAGCCCGCGAACCGAAAGAGCGACGTCGGTCGCCGCAGCACCGCAGCACCGCGGCACCGTGGATCGCGTGGATCGCGTGCGCCCGGTCCGCCGCGCGCCTCGGGGGTTCGGCGCAGGCACCGCGGGAGGCGGTAGAGTTCCCCGCATGCTCGAGATGCAACTCTCCCGCATCGTGATCCGCGAGACGAGTGACCAGCAGTGCATCTACCTTCGCGAGAAGGGTGGCACGCGCCAGTTTCCGATCGTCATCGGGATCTTCGAGGCGTGGGCCATCGACCGGAAGGTCCGCGACCGCGGCACGCAGCGCCCGATGACGCACGACCTGCTCGCGTCGGTCGTCCGCACGCTCGGCGGGACCCTCGTCCGCGTCGTCATCGCCGACCTGCGCGACAACACGTTCTTCGCGAGCCTTCGCTTCCGTGCGCACGACGGCACCGAGACCGACGTGGACGCCCGCCCGAGCGACGCCGTCGCGCTCGCCGTGCACCTCTCCGCGCCGATCTTCGTCGAGGAGAAGGTCCTCGAGACCGTCCTCGCCTCGCCCGCGGAGGAGTGACGCCGCACCCCGCTCCGCTTCACGGCCGAGCGGCACATCACAGACGCACCGCCTCACGGCGGAGGGTTGCCAGAGTGGTCGAATGGAGCGGTTTTGAAAACCGCCGAGGCCGCAAGGTCTCCGGGGGTTCGAATCCCTCACCCTCCGCCAGGTGCGTACCGTCCCGCGACTCGTGCCTACCTCGTCGGGAACGTCGCCACGAGCGCCGGGTCGCGTCCTCCTCGGTCCGGCCCGGCCGCTCTGCTC
>JAIOPE010000119.1 GCA_021414065.1 Planctomycetota bacterium | reverse complement strand
GGCACACTGTCCTGGACGAGATCCGCGGAGCCGACCGCAAGGCGGGACCCGCAGCGTCGGCTTTGTCAAGCCACGCAAGGGTCCCAACGCAGCGGGCGGTCAGTCGTCGACGACGGGGCTCATCCAGGCGCGGAGCTTCGTGAGCGATCCGGGCTAGCAGCCTGTCGGAGTGGTCGGCCGATGCCGGATGCGTCGTGGCGAGCCGGCTGCAAGGCGCTCGGTCGGAGGCTAACTCCAGAGACCGAGTTGCCTCCGACCGAGCAACGCAACAGACGGCCGCCACGGCGCATTGAGGGGTTGCAGGCTCGAAGTCGCACGACGCTGACCGGCGCGGGCGAATGCTCCGACAGGCTGCTAGTCCAGGCAGTCGACTGCTGCGTCAGGCACCGAGGGAGATGCCGAGCCCGACCGGTTCAGGCAACGTTTCACGTGAAACAACGCGTCGCTACTTCGGGCCCTCGGGCGCCGGATTCTCGGGAGTCACCGGATCCTTGGGCTTCGGAGCGAATTCCGCGGGCTTCGGGGGCGGCGGCAGTGTGGCCTCCCAAGCCTCGGGCGTCGGCTGTCCGGCCAGCTTGGTATCCCAGGTGTGCCCCGCTTCGAGCTTCTCATCGCGCCACAGCGAAACGCGTCGGATCCAGATGGGGGGGTAGGGGTGGTTCGCCATGCGGAACTTCTCGGCATCCTTCTCAAACGCCTTGTCCGTCCCATAGGTGGACGCGCGGCAGATCTTCTCGAGCGTGGACATCGACCCTTCGCGATCCAGCACCATCGCGAAGGGCGTCGTCTGCCCGTTGTAACGCGCGACCCCGCCCTCGGCGCCGATCACCATGAAACGACGCGCTGACTCGCCCGACGGCATCGAAACCGAAGAAACGACCCCACGTAGCTGGCGGATCGCATCCCGCGCATCCTCCGGCTCGATCGTGTCCGTCGGTTCATCCTTGTCATGCGTCCCGGGGTCCGGGTTTGCACCGGGTCCTGCGAACCGGGAGGCCGCGGACCCAGCTTCGAACAACATCGGGGTGGGCAGGTCGGGCGACCCGGCCGTCCGCACGTGGTAGACCTGCGTGCCGTTGAAGTACCCGGATTTGGCCAACTCGAAGAACTTGGCGACGTGTTGCGGTGCCTGCTCCTCGTAGAAGCCAAGCCACAGGCTCCCCACGGTCGTCTCGACCAGTGCGAGCACCTTGGAGGATGGAATTGGGTGCGTGTACTGCGTCGCCGACGCCCACTCTTTCTCCGCCTTGATCTGAGCTTCCAGACGGTCGGCAAGCGAGCGCTTCTGGCCGCCGGAACCGCTGTCCGCAGACTCGGAGTTCAGCGGATACTTGGGAAACCGCGTTCGAAGGTCTCCGAGCGTCTGCAATGCTTCGTCAAACCGCCCACCCTCTGCCTGGGCCGAGACGATGTCGTTCAGCGCAAACGGCGTCACAGGATCATCCGGGAAGTCCTGCACGAGTCGGCGCAGCAACGTGATCCGCTCATCCGCGCCCGCGCGCCCAGCGTTCGGGTCGTCCGACCCACCGTTCGACCGACCGGCCTGCCTGGCCGTCTCGAAGCGAGACCACTGCTCGTCCTGTCGCCGTCCTCGAATCTCACGCAGGGCGAGAACCGAGACAATGGCGATCGCGATGACGCTTCCGACCAGGAAGATCTGCTTCTGGTACGGGTAGTAGAAGCGATCGAAGAGTGTCTCGCGGACCTGCTCCGATGTGGGGATCGCGTCGGGATTGAGCGCCATGGAACCCTCGTCGTTGGACTCACTTACGAACAATGCGCCTAAGTCATTCTAGTCCTGCAACTTACGACATGGAGGCGCAATCAACGGCCCCAGCGTACGCAGGGCCCTTGGTCCGGGCAAGCATAACCGACTGTGGCGCCCACGGGATGGACTGCGATTCGTCTTCGGCAACCCGGAGGACCTGAGGTGCTGACGTACTCGAAATCAACCAACACCCACCTAACACATGCTGTAACTAGCGCTGCGCTTCAGGGATAGGCATGTAGCCTTCGAGGTGGTCCAGCTCGTGGGCCTCCTTGATCAGATTGCGCGCGATGACCATCCGCTGGACCTGATTCGTCCCTTCGTAGATCTGCGTGATCTTCGCGTCTCGCATGAACTTCTCGACGGGGTAGTCGCGCATGAACCCGTATCCGCCGAAGAGCTGAACGCAGTCCGTCGTCACCTTCATCGCGGTGTCGGTCGCGAAGCACTTCGCCATCGCAGCGAACTTGTTGGCCTTCGGACTTCCGGCGTCGATGTGCCGCGCGGCAGCGTGGACGAGTTGCCGGGCCGCCTCCACCTGCATCGCGGCGTCGGCGAGGATCTGCTGGACCATCTGCTTGCTGACGATCGGCTCCCCGAACTGGACACGCTTCGTGCAGTACAGGAGAGCGAAGTCCAACGCGCCCTGGGCGCATCCGATCGCCTGCGCCGCGACACCCGGGCGTGCCTTGTCGAGCGTCGACATGGCGTGCGCGAAGCCGAGCCCGGGCTTGCCCCCGATCAGCGAGTCGTTCGACAGCCGGAGGTTCTCAAGCGCAAGCTCGACGACAGGGATTGCGCGGATCCCCATTTTGTCCTCGATTTTCGCGATCCTCAGCCCCTCGTGGGGGCACTCGACCGTGAATGCGCTCAGGCGCCGCGACTTCGACTCCGGGTCGGTGACGGCGAAAATCGTGTTGAGGTTTGCGACGAGTCCGTTGGTGTTCCACTTCTTCTCGCCGTTCAGCACCCACCCGTCGCCGTCGCGCTCTGCGCGCGTCTTCATCCCGCCGGCGTCGGAGCCCGCGCCCTTCTCTGACAGCCCGAAGGCCGTCAGACAGTCACCGGATGCGACCGCAGGGAGGAACTTCTGCTTCTGCTCTTCGGTGCCGCCCACGATGAGCGGGAACGAACCGAGTGCGTTCACAGCGAAGCCCACGCCGATTCCGCCGCACGCGCGCGCCAACTCCTCGACGACGAGGCAGAGATTGAGGACTCCAGCACCGTCGCCGCCGTACTCCTTCGGTACGAACACACGGAAGAGTCCGGCTTCCTTCAGCCGCTTCTGGATCTCCCACGGGTACTCCTGCAGTCGGTCGTACTTCCACGCGACCGGTCGGACGTACTTGTCGGCCACCTCGCGGGCGCGCGCGCGCCACTCCATGTTCTCCATCGACAGCGTCGGGTCGTGCATGGTTCGCTCCTCCGGGGCGGCCCATCTTAGTGGCCACCGCAACACAACTGACACGTTTGGTCACGCGGCGCCGCGCCGCCGTAACCTACTTACGGCCCATTCGTTACAGCGCACTATGCCCACTCCGGCAGGCAGATCCTTGGCTTGTTCGGTCTCCTGGAGGCCGACCACCGCTCGAACGAGGCAGCGCGACGCTCTCGGTTCAGCCTAGCCCGAGCATCGCACGGAACACGTGACCCGCGATCGCCGGGTTCTCGCGCAGTCGTCGTACGCTGTACCCGTACCAGGCACGTCCGAACGGCACATAGATCCGCACCGGGTGACCCTTGCCGAGCAAGTCGTCGCGCAACTTCTCGCGAACACCAAGCAGCATCTGGAACTCGTACCGGTCCTTCGGAACCGAAAGCTCTCTCACAGCGATCTCCGCGTCGGCGATGAGGACCTCGTCGTGGGTCGCGATCCCGATCTTGGCGCGTCCTGCGAGCAGCGATCGCAGGTTCGTCCGGTAGCTCTCGCGAACCTCCTCGCGATCCTGGAATGCCACGGCCGGGCTCTCCCGATAGATGCCCTTGCAGAAGCGCACAGGCACACCCTCGGCAACGAGGGCGGCCACGTCGGTCCGCGTCCGGCGGAGGTACGCCTGCAGCACCACGCCGACGGGAAGTCCTTCCGATCGAAGTATGCGCACGATCCCGAGAGTCAGGTCGGTGTACGGCGTGTTCTCCATGTCGATTCGAAGGAACCCCGCCTTCTCGGAAGCCTTCTGAGCGAGACTCCGGACGAGCGCGAGACAGCGATCCCGGTCCAACGCCAGACCGAACGCGGTCAGCTTGATCGAGACGTTGCAGCGAAGTCGCTCACGCGGGATCAGGTCCAGGAACCGACCGTACTCCGCCGCCGTGGCCTCGGCCTCCTCGAACGCGTGGATGTACTCGCCGAGAACGTCCACTGTGGCCTCGGCGCCGACGGCGTTGAGCGCTCGAACCGTCGCCACCGCGGCGTCAACCGTCTCTCCGGCGATGTAACGGCGCGCCACGCGTCCCACCACGAAGCGTGGAGTGATCGGGAGCGTAGAGGCAATGAGGGAGTCGAGGATCGACACGCGTGCTCCTGGGTCGAGCGGTTGAGGTTCCTTCGAATCAGCCGCGCAAGCGAAGAGGAATCGGGCGCCGCCGACGACGCGGGACTCGTACGGCACCAAGGTCACGCCGGAGCCGCCTTCGGCTTCGGCGTGGCGGCGGCGTACCCTCGGTGAATGCCCCTCGTCCTCGGCGTGAACACCACGCACGACGCCTGCGCCGCACTCGTCCGCGACGGCGAGATCGTGTTCGCGGTCGAAGAGGAACGCCTCTCGCGCGTGAAGCACCACTTCGGTCTGCCCACTCGGGCGATACGGAGCTGCATCGAAGCGGCGGGCGTTTCCATCGACGAGATCGAGCACGTCGCCTTCTACATGGACCCGGCGCTCTGGCTCCGAAGCTACGGACTCCATTTTCTGCGCGGACTCCCGCAGACGCTCGCGTTCACTGCGCGGAAGCCGGCGCTGTGGCGCAGCTTCCTCGGAGTCGAGCGGTCGTTCAGGCGCGCGACGGGGTTCCGTGGGCGCTTCCACTGCGTCGAGCACCACGCCGCGCACGCAGACAGCGCGTACTACCCGAGCGGCTTCGACGACGCCGCAGCCCTCACGTTCGACGGCGCTGGCGAATCCGTGACCACGCTCCTCGCGGGCGTCGATGACCGCGGAATCGCCCGGTACGCGGACGAGCGGTACCCGAAGTCCGTCGGCAAAGTCTGGGAGGCTGTGACCGACTGGCTGGGTTGGCGCGCGACCCAGGACGAAGGCAAGACGATGGGACTCGCGCCGTACGGGTCGCCCCGCTTCGTGACGGGCTTCGCCCGCGTGCTGCACCCGCCCGATGCGGACGCGCGCGGCGTCTTCGAGCAGGACCTGTCGTACTTCGACTACCCGCGTGGCGCCACGCGACTGGTTTCCGATCGTTTCGTGCATGAGTTCGGCCCGCCGCGGTCCACGGACGGGCCGATCGAGGACCATCACCGCGACGTGGCCCGTGCGCTCCAGCACTGGACCGAAGAGGTCGTCCTCGCAGCGGCGCGGCGACTGCGCGCAGAGAGCGCCTGTCCCCGTCTGGTGATGGCAGGCGGCGTAGCCCTGAACTGCGTCGCGAACGGCCGCCTGGCGCGCGAGCGCATCTTCGACGAGATCTACATTCAGCCCGCGGCGGGAGACAACGGCGCGAGTCTCGGCGCCGCGCTGCACGTGACGCACCGCAGACTCGGCGTGCCGCGGCGCGGCCCGATGCGCAGCGTGTACCTGGGTCCGGCGTTCGACGCCACCGACACACTCGCTGCAGCGGCTGCGCGCGGGCTCGACCCGCTGCAACCGGCCGACGTCGTCGAGTACGCGGCCGACCTACTCGCAGCGGGCAATGTGATCGGCTGGATGCAGGGGCGGATGGAGTACGGGCCGCGAGCTCTCGGCAACCGCTCGATCCTTGCTGACCCGACACGACCGGAGATGAAGGACCGCGTGAACCGCCTTGTGAAGTTCCGCGAGTCGTTCCGGCCCTTCGCACCGTCGGTTCCCCTCGAGTGCGTCGCGGACTGGTTCGACGGGGCACAGGCTTCGCCCCACATGCTGCTCGCGTTCCCGGTGCGCGAAGGTGTCCGCACGCGCCTGCCAGCCGTCACGCACGTCGATGGCACTGCTCGCGTACAGACAGTCACGACCGATGAGAACGCGCGGTTCCACCGGCTTCTGCACGCGTTCGGCCGCCGGACCGGCGTGCCGGTGCTGCTGAATACGTCGTTCAACGTACGCGGTGAACCGATTGTCTGCACGCCGGCAGAGGCTGTCGAGGCCCTGCTGCGGACAGGGCTCGACGCCGTGGTCATCGGAGATCTGGTGATCCTGAAACGGTGACCGTGACGCGGCGTCTCTGATTCCGGGAATCCCAATGTAACTTCCCGGGGGTCTCAGACGACTGCTGTGTAGACGAGGCACGCGGTGGCCGGTTCGCGACCGGGCAGCGCGCAGCCGCCAGCTCTTCGAGACCCCGGACCGGCGATGCTGCCGCTCCGTACCCTGAACGGGTGGAGGTGGAGGCGGGGGAGGGAGGGCCCTCGGGGTCGCGGGGCGGGGGTTGACGATCGATGCGTCTTGCGACGCGCATCCGCGGAGCGGAGCGGCCGGGACGGACCGAGGAGGTCGCGACCCGGCGCTCGTGGCGGCGTTCCCGACGAGGTAGGCACGAGTCGCGACCGGTGCAGCAGGGCCCTCGGGGTCGGGGGCGGAAGACCCGGCGGACGCGAGCCGCCGAGCGGCACCCAGGCTCTGCGCTAGCAGCCTGTCGGAGTAGTCGGCCGATGCCGGATGCGTCGTGGCGAGCCGGCTGCAAGGCGCGCGGTCGGAGGCAAACTCCAGGGACCGAGTTGCCTCCGACCGAGCAACGCAGCAGACGGCCGCCACGGCGCAGTGACGGGTTGCAGGCTCGATGTCGCGCGACGCTGACCGGCGCGGGCGAATACGCCGACAGGCACCTAGGACGTCGTCAGCGCGCAGCAAGAGCCCGTTCGTACGTCTCCACGTAGCGCGCCACGATCTCCCGCTCCGCGAACCTCCGCACCGCGTCCTCGCGCGCCGCCCGACCGAACTCCGCGCGACGCGCCCCGTTGCGGAGCAGTTCAAGACACCGTTGCGCGGCGACCTCAACCTCGCCGTCCTCGACCAGGAAGCCGGTCTCTCCGTCGCGCACGACCTCCGGCAGCCCGCCGGACCGGCACCCGACGACCGGGACGCCGCATGCGAGCGCCTCGAGCGCCGCCAGTCCGAACGACTCGTGCTCACTCGGCAGCAGGAAGACGTCCGACGCTTGATAGACGCGCTCCACGTCCTCCTGCTCTCCGAGGAAGTGAACACGCTCGGCAACGCCGCAGGCCTCCGCGGCCTCTCGAGCCACGGCGATCTCCGGGCCGTCGCCGGCAAGCAGCAGACGGGCAGGCACCTGCGCCGCGACACGAGCGAAGATGCGGACGACGTCAGCCACGCGCTTCACCGGGCGGAAGTTCGACACGTGCGACAGAACGAACTCGCCCGCCGTCGCCACCGCGCTGCGCAACTCCTGCGCCTCGCTCGGACGGAAGCGCGACACGTCAACGGAGTTCGGAATCACCTCGATCGCCCGGGTGGGACGAAAAAAGCGCATCGTCTCCTGTCGAAGCCACTGCGATACCGTCGTCACGGCGTCGCTGCGCTCGATGCCGTACAGCGTGGGTCGGAAGTACGCGCGATCGGCGCCCACGATCGTGATGTCCGTACCGTGGAGAGTCGTCACGATCGCCGGGCGGCGCGTGCCGAGCATGTCGCGAGCGAGCACGGCGGACACCGCGTGCGGGATCGCGTAGTGAACGTGGAGCACGTCGAGTTCGCGGGACTCGGAGACGTCTCGCAACAGCGACGCGAGCGCCAGGTCATACGGCGGGTACTTGAACAGCGGATACGGCGTGACGGTCACACGGTGGAACGTGACACGCGGGTGGAACCCCGTCAGTCGGGCGGGCCGCGCGTACGACACGAAGTGGACCTCGTGGCCCGAGTTCGCGAGGGAGAGACCGAGCTCCGTCGCGACCGCGCCCGAACCGCCGTACGTCGGGTAGCAGCAGATGCCGATGCGCATCAGACGCGGCCCGCGGCGAACAGTGCTGCGACGTCACACACGGGCAGCGCGCCGGCGACGACGAGCGGCTCCCCGAGTTCCACACCTGCCCTGCGGCCCCAGGCCCGAGCGCGCGCCTCGATGCGCATGAGGAAGTCGGGGCGCGAGATCATCGTCGGATGGGCAGGCGCAGTGTCCGTGCCGGCGGCGGTCGGCACGTGCAACTGACTCCCGAAGCAACGCGCCAAGGCGAGCCGCCGCTCCCAGACGTCGGTAACGTCATTCACGAGCGGCGTCTCTTCTTCGTCGTGCATGAAGTAGTGAAACAGGCGCGTGGGTCGCCACGGCTCTCCCGCAACGTCGAGGTTCCGCATGCCCGCGGGGTACATCGCATCGCGGACCGCGGCGCCGGCGGCCGCGTGGTCCGGATGCAGATCATGGGGCAGGGGGCTGAGCACGATCCGCGGACGATGGCGGCGAATCGCAGCGACGACCGCCCGCCTCATCTCGAGCGACGCAACCAGCTCTGTGTCAGCGAAACCCAGGGTTTCCCTGACGGCGAGCTGCATCATCACCCCCGCCGCCCGCGCCTCGTCCGCCCGCGTCGCGCGGTCGCCGCGACTGCCGCGCTCACCCGCGGAGAGATCAACGACCCCGAGCCGCAGACCCGCGTCGGCGAACTTCAGCATCGTGCCGCCGCAACCAAGCTCGACGTCGTCCGGATGCGCGCCGAACGCGAGTACGTCGAGGCCGTCATGGGGGGGCATGGTCACGCTCCGACGAGTGAGATCACTTCGTGCTCGGCGCCGGGCCGCCCCACCGCTTCGAGCACGTCGTCCAGCATCGCCTCCCCGTGGCGCGCAACGAAGGGGAGGATGGAAATGGAGCGCTCCTGAAGCCCATCGAGCGGCCGCAGCGCACCCAGCACCTTCGTGCGCCGCGTGTCGCACGTCGCGGCGCGATCGGCGGACTCACGTCGCAGGGCGTCGGCGTACAGGTCGAGCTCGCGCTCCACGCCCGCGCGACGTCTGCGAACGGCGGGACCCGAGCCCTCCGGAAGCAACGCTGCGAGGCGACGGATCTCCGCGATCTCGGCCGGGTCGGCGACCGGCGGCGGCGCAGCGACGCACCGCGGGTCCCGGATCACGTCCTCCGGACGCGCCCCCAGCGCCTCGCAGTGCGCCGCGACGCGAGCTTCGACGAACGTGAGACCCGGCCTCGCAACGAGCGCAGGCATCGGGGCGCCAAGCCGCCGGTGCATGGTCCCCAGGACGGCGCAGTACGCCATCTCCGAAGGCCCGCAGATCTGAGCAGCCACGGGCAGCGCGAGGCTCTGGGCGGCGACGCGGGCGGCCACGTTCCACGAGAACGCTGCCGGGTCGGCAGCCAGACGCTCGAGCAGCACATCCACAGGGTATGCGTGGCCATCGATCTCGAATCCGCCCGAGATGCGTGTGATCTGGTGGCGGACGCCGTCGCGCACCGCGAAGATCAGCTCCGGCCGTCGCAGCAAGAGCGGCGGGGGACCGGAGACCGCCGCGAGGAGCAGCGCCGATGCCGTCGCGATCGCGGCCGCGAGATCGCCCGGGTGCTGCAACTCGTGGCGCGTCACCTCGCGGGCGAACGGGCGCAACGTGTCCGGCTGAACGACGACGAGTCCGAAGCGCCCGAGCAGTCGGAGCAGCCCGCGGGCGAATGCGTCACCCACGGTGTCGCCCGCGTCCGGGCGCGCCACCGACATCGCGAGATCGAAGCCCGAGCCGCGCGGGAGCAGCTCTGCGAGTCGAGCGAGCGCGCCCAACGTGTCGTCGGGCATCGGCACGCCGGAGAGCATCCGGCGGTCGCCCGGCAGAGTCACGGAGATGCGTTCGACCGCACCGTCGGCGCCGGGAACGTGGACGTGGTCGACCTCGGCGTGATCGTGATCCTCCGCCGCGACCCAGAACACGGGAACGGCAGGCGTTCCCCCGGCGGTCAGGCGACGTGCGGTCGCCACCGCCGCAAGCGCCTTCGCCACGACGAGGTGCGGGCCGCCGAAGAGCACCGGTTGCTGCCCAGCCACGACCGCCACCGTGCCGCGCTCACGAAGGCGTTCGGCGGCGTCGATGCCAACCTGCGGCGCGCCGAGCCGACGCATGCCGGCGACGACCGCGTCGGCAAGCGCCGCGCGAGGCAGGTCCCGCGCCGCGGCGGCGAGCGTCGCTTCCTCGATCGACGGAACGTCGGGAGCGGCAACGCGACCGCGGTGCAGCGCGTGGAACAACGCACCGCCGGGGGCGACGTCTTCAAATCGCAGGGTGGTCAAGAGGCCTCCGCCAAGAGAACGAGGCGCGGCGCCTCCAGGTTCCACGGGGCACCGGCGAGGTCGCCGAAGACAGCCCGGACCGTGAACCCGGCGGCGACCAGCATGGCCTCCAACTCCGAGCGCTCATAGAGTCGCACCGACTCCGACCAGCGGGCGACGACTACGCGGTCGGCGACTGCGCCGGCATCGATGACCTGCACGTGCTTCACCACGCGGCCGTCTCGGATCGACCGCGTCTCCTCCAGCGTCCATCTGCCGTCGGTCCTTCGGCTGGCGGGGACGAGTGTCGCCACGACGCGCGGAGCGTTGAGGAAGTCGAGAAGGAACGCCCCGCGGCGCCGCACGACGCGGCGCAACTCCGCGAGATGGCGGCGGTCACCGACGTCATCGAAGTACGCGAAGCTCGTGAAGAACGAGACGACGTGGTCGAACGCGGCGTCGCGGAACGGAAGCGCCCGCACGTCGCCACGGACCCAGCGCGGGCCATTGGGCTGGGCGGCGCACCGAGCGGACGCCTTGAGCAGCAGCTCCGCGGACAGATCGAGCCCTACGACGACGCACCCTGATTCCGCGAGTGCGAGCGTGTGCCGCCCCGCACCACAACCGGCGTCGAGCACGAGCGATCCGGGCGCGAGTCGCATCGCCCGCGCCGCGAACGCCGCCTCGCACTCAGCCGCAGCGAAGTTGCGATGCGAATACGCCCAGACGTACGCGCACCCGAACGCGCTCCGCCACCACTCTGGAGGAGCGGACGTGGCGCCGTCCGGTTCGCCGCTCATCTGCAGGTCACGTGGTGCCGGACCGGCGCTTCCGCGCCGCTTCCAGCGCGTCGCGCATCTCCACGACAGCCGCGCGAACCGAGTCGCGCCAGCCGGCGTCGCCGAAGCGCTTTGCGTGCTCGCCGGAGCGGAACGCGAACGTGATTCCACGAGACGAGTTGACGATCGCACCCGTCCCGTCGGGAAGGAACGCAGCGGCGCAGTCGTCCGCCGTTCCGCCCTGCGCGCCGTAGCCCGGCACGAGGAGCGGAGCGTCCGGCAGAATCTGACGGAGCCGAACGAGCTCAGACGGGTGCGTGGCGCCGACCACCGCACCGACGGCGCTCTGCTTGCTGGCACCGACGCAGTCACGCCCGATGCTGTGAACCATGCGGGCGACGTGGTGGTGCATCGGCGCGTCGCCCGCCCAGAGGTCCTGGAGGTCGCTCGACCCGGGATTGCTGGTCTTCACGAGCACGAACAGCCCCTTGCCGTTCTTCAGGTATCGGGCGTACGGATCGAGTGAGTCGCGACCGAGATACGGATTGACGGTCATCGCGTCGGCGCCGATGACGTCGAAGTGGGCCTCTGCGTAGGCCTCTGCCGTGCTGCCGATGTCACCGCGCTTGGCGTCGGCGATCACGAGCAATCCGCGCTCCCGCGCGGCGATCACCGTGTCGTGGTATGCGCGGAAGCCGGGCGCCCCGAAGGCCTCGAAGAATGCCAGTTGCGGCTTCACCACCGGCACGAGCGGCGCCACCACGTCGATCAGCGCCGCAGCCCACCGAGCGACCGCCTCGGCAGCCTCGCGCGGTGTGTCGCGCTTCGGCTGGAACTCCGCAGGGAGTTGGGCCATGCGGGGATCGATCCCAACGCACACCGCGGAACCCTTGTCGTGGATCGCGGCGCTGAGTCGGTCTGCGAAATTGTTCATGACGTCGCTCCGAGCGCGTCGCCATGGGCGGCTCCGGCGGCCGCTGCGACGCGAATGAAGTTGGAGAGCAGGCGCGGGCCCGCGGGGGTGAAGTGCGACTCCGGGTGGAACTGCCAGCCTACGAGCGGAAGCGTGCGGTGGCGCACTCCCATCGGCTCCGTCGCGTCGATGGCGCCGCCGACGGGGGCGGTGCGCGACGTCTCGACGAGTTCGCGGGGGAGCGGATCCCCCGCCACCAGCGAGTGATAGCGCATCGCCTCGAACGGAGTTGCGACGCCGGCGAACTCGGAGCCGCCGTCGTGCGTCACCCAACTCGTCTTCCCGTGCACGAGCCGACTCGCGCGGACCACGCTCCCGCCGAGCGCCTCGACGATCGCCTGGTGGCCGAGGCACACCCCCAGGAGCGGCACGCCGGCCGCGGCGGCTGCACGCACCAGCGGGATCGAAACGCCAGCCGACGAGGGCGCTCCGGGACCGGGCGAGAGCACGAAGGAGTCGACCGTCAGGGCGAACGCTTCGCTCACGCTGACAGCGTCGTTGCGCCGCACCACGACGTCCACGCCGAGCACGCGGAGGGCCTGTACCAGGTTCCACGCGAAGGAGTCGTAGTTGTCGATGAGGAGAACGCGCACGGGGGTGCGCGAGCATAGTGGCCGCGCCTGGACACCGGACACGATTGGTCACGCGGTGCGCCATCCGGCGCACGTGCGCTCCGTGATGCAGAACTGGCCCTGCGGCCTGGCTAGCTCGCCGCGATCGGGTCCGCGACGGCGGCGCACAGGGGCAGCGTGAACGAGAACTCACTTCCGCCGTCCGGACCCGGCGCGAACCGGATCGTGCCGCCCATGCGCTGTACGAGGAGTCGCGCGGTCGGGAGTCCGAGACCAAGACCCGGCGGCTTCTCGGTGAGAACGTCGCCCACCTGCTTGAACTTCTCGAACACCGACGACCGCAGCGCCTCGGGCACGCCCGGGCCGTGATCGCGGATCTCGACCCGGCCGTCGGCTCCGTCACGACGGATGGTCACGTGGACCTCGGCGTCGCGGGGGCCGAACTTCACGGCGTTGGAGAGAATGGCGTCGAACACGCGGCCGACCCAGGCGGGGTCCGCGCGCGCGTCCGGCATGGCGGCTTCGACGCGGATCTTCAGCTTCGTCTGCGTGGACTTGAACCCCGACCGCAGTCGCTGATACGAGGCAAGTGCCGCATCGCGGAGGTTGATCGCTGCAGGGGTCGGGCGCAGGCCGCCGGACTCCAGTTGCGAAAGGTCGAGCACGGACCGGAGCATCGACGTGAGCCGCGCGCACTCGCGTTGCACGACGGTCGTGAACTCGAGTCGCTCCGCCCCGGCCGCCGCAGCCGGGTCAGCCGCAAGCGAGACGAGAATCTCGACGGCGCTGCCGATCGAGTGGAGCGGAGTCAGCAACTCGTGACTCATCGACGCCAGGAAATCGTCCTTCAACCGATCGAGCGACTTCAGCTCTTCGACTGCCCGCGCCAGATCACGAGTCCGCTCGGTGACCTTGCGCTCGAGGTCGCGGTTGAACGACTCGATTCGGGTGACGAGCCGCGCGTTGACGAGCGCCACCGATGCCTGTGACGCGATCGCGTTGAGGAACCGAAGACGCTGCTTCAGGTCCTGGTCGAGCGGCCGGTCGAGCACGTAGGCGCTCAGCGCACCGAGAACTTCACCCTGGTGTACGACCGGCGCCACGAGCGCGATCATCGGGCTGCCGCCCTCGCCTTCGTCGGTGACCACGTCGGTCGCCGCCTCGATCTCCAGGATGAACGGCTTCTTCCGCAGGATGCGCTCGACGGCGACGGGGTCGGCGGCTGACTCACCGGCGATCGGATCGTGCAGCAGGCCGTGCACGAGGCGCGGACGGAGCGCACCGCCCTGCGCGTCGAGCAGGAGCACGCTGCCGTGGCTCGCATCCACCGTGCGCAGGGCCGATGCCAGGATCGAGTCGAGCAGACGGTCCACGTCGAGTTCGCTGGAGAGGGCCACGCCCGTTTGGTGCAGCGCGGCGAGTTGCCGCGCGTGATCGGCCAGTCGGCGCTTCGTCTCCGTCAACTCCGACAGGAGACGCGCGGATTGGATGTTGGTCTCCACGGCGTGCTGGAGCAGCGACTCCGCGTTCGGCACGTCCGGCAGGTCGAGACTCGACACCTCGATGACGGAGTTCGTCTGGTCGCCTTCGACCGCCGCGAGGCCGGTGCAGGTTCCCGTTCCGCTCGCCGCTTCGTCGGTCTCGCCGGCAGCGGCGGGGGACTGCGACGGGACCGCCCGGCGGTACGTCAGCAGCGTCGCGCGCAACCGGCGCTCGACGGCTTGCCGCGCCTCCTCCGGATCTCCCACGCGATACTCGCGCGCCAACGCTTCACTCACCGACCCGCAGATACTGCTGAACGCCTCGAACACGCCCGTGCCGTCGGTCGCGGTGGTCTCGAACTCGGGCAGACCGCGCTGGTTCAGCGCTTCGCGAAGCTTCTCGATGGGCAGCGCCCCGGGAGCGTCGCGTTTGTTGTACTGCAACAGGATCGGCGTGCGATCGGGGTCGAGGCCGTTCGCGATCAGGTTCTCGATGAGGCTCAGCATCGAGCGCACGTTGTCGTCGAACGCAGCGGGCTGCGAGTCGCCCACGAAGATCACGGCGTCCGCTCCGCGGAGGACGTACCGGCGCGTCAGGTTGTACTTCACCTGCCCGGGCACGGTGAACGCCTGCAACTTGACCTGGTAGCCGTGTACGTTCCCGAGCGGGATCGGCAGGAAGTCGAAGAAGAAGGTGCGGTCGCCTTCGGTGTTGAGCGAGACCAACTCGACGCGGCCGTCCGGGTCGATCACCTTGTGGACGTGCTTGAGGCTCGTCGTCTTGCCGGAGAGGCCCGTGCCGTAATACACGATCTTGGCCTGGATCGTTTTCTCGCGGACGTTGATGAGACTCATGGGGTCGTTCGGACGCTCCCTCGGAAAGGCCGCGCGCCGGGAATCGGAGGAACCAGAGTCCGTATCGAACGCCCCGGGGGTGCAAAATGAGGAGCCCATGCCGGAAGACGCGCCGTCGGACGACCCAAGACTGACCCAGCCCGGCAGGGCGGACAGACCGTTGGACCGCGACGAGGCGTACTTCGACGGAAACGCGGGCATGCCGCTCCGGCCGGAGGCACGCGACGCGATCGTGGCGGCGCTCAGCCTGCTGCCTGGGAACGCATCGGCCGCCCACGGCGCAGGCCGCCGCGTGCGGCGCGCGATCTCGGAGGCACGCGAAGCGGTGGCGGCGCTCGTCGGGGCGGCGCCCCGCGAGGTCGTGTTCACGTCGGGCGCGGCAGAGGCGAACGCGGCGGCGTTGCGTGGCGCGCTGGCGGCCGCTCGCGGGGGCGGGGTCGTCACGAGTCGGGCGGAGCACCCGTCCGTGCTCCGATTGTGCGAACGGCTCGAGCAGGAAGGTGTGGACGTCCGGTACGCGCCGGTGGACCGCCACGGGAGCGTGAACGCTGACGAGTTCGTGGCGCTCGCCGTCGCGCAGGCGCCCGTCTCGGCGGTCGCGTCGCTCGTGTTCGCGCAGTCGGTCACAGGCGCGCTGCAACCCGTGGCCCGCGCGACCGACGCGCTGCGGGCGCGCGGCATCACGGTCCACACCGACGCAGCGCAGGCGCCTGGGCGCGTCGCCCTGGACTTTCAGGCGCTCGGCGTGGACCTCATGTCGGTCTCGGCCCAGAAACTCGGGGGGCCGCCGGGAGTCGGCGCACTCGTCATCCGCGACGGCGCCCGGTGGGTGCCGCCGAACGGAGCGACATCGCAGGAGGGCGGTCGGCGGCCCGGAACGGAAGCGGTTCCCTTGATCGCCGGCTTCGGCGCGGCCGCACGCGCGGCCGCAGCGGACCGTGAATCGTACGCGGGCCGCGCGAGGGCGCACGCCGATCGCATCCGAGCCGCCGTGACGAACATCCCGGGTGGAGACGTCCTCAGCCCTGCCGACGAATCGCTCGGGAACACGATCCTCGCCGCGTTCGACGGGTGCCCCGGCGACGCGATGCTCGCCGCACTCGACGCGCGCGGCGTCCGTGTCTCGACCGGAACGGCGTGCTCGAGCTTCGCGAGAGTCCCGGCGGAAGTGCTCGTGTACGGAGGTCGCACGACCCACGAAGCGGCGCGCGCGGTGCGCATCTCGACCTCCTGGAGCACCTCAACGGATGACGTCGAGCGCCTCTGCGCCGTCCTCGCCGAGGTGGTCCGGACTGTGCGCGTCGCGCTGGCAACGAGTTAGGGACGCGCAAAAAAGTTGCGCGAGATTCCTCCGGCATCCCAGCGTCGCATCGCGGCAAACCCCTGGAATCGTCTGCGTTCCGTGCTGGCTGCCGCGCGCTTGAACGAGCACGCCGCCACGGCTACGATCTGCCCCGGACTTCACAGCCGGACATCGCGTCCGGTCGCGGAGTCCGGGCGCGGGATGGAACCCGGCCCGAGACGGTGCTCGATCACGATCCGCCGAGTCGCCCGGAACCGCCCGTGAGAAACTCACGAGGCGGCCGACGCGAACCGACCGACCGCGACCGCGCAGGTCCGGGTCGGGTCACCGGGTCACTCGGGGGCTCTCCCGAGTGCCGGGCAGACGGATCGCGAGATCCCCTGCCCACCGCGTCGCCCATTCAACCAGACACCCCCGACAGCTTCGGAAGCGGCCGCCCCCTGCCGCCCCGTCGCCCAGGGAAACACGAACGACTTGGACGGTGCGCGCTTGAACGGTGCGGGCTTCGACGGTGTGAGATTCGGCGGCGACGCCGGCGGTAACGCCGGGGTCGAGCCTGGGGCCAAGCCGGGGGTGAACCAGCGCGGCAACCCTGGCGGTGGTGTTGGTGGACACGCGTGGCCGGCGATCCTCGACGGCCTGCGAGCCGCCGTGACCCGGCCGCAGTTCGAGATGTGGTTCCGGAGCTTCAGGCTGCGCGACGTGTCCGCGGGCACCGCTACGTTCACGACGCCGAACTCCTTCAGCCGTGATTGGATCGAAGGGTACTTCCTCGACCTCTTGCGGCGTCTCGTGCACGAAGCCACCGGGGAGGCGCACGCCGTTCGGATCGTGATCGATGGAGGGACGCCGCCGGAGCCCGCACGAGACGCAACCCGTGAAGAAGCCCGACCCGCGACGGGTGCGTGGGCCGAGAACGGTGCGACTACGGCACGAGATCCCTCCGGGGCAGCCCGCGGCCCGGGCGCCGCGGGTTCGACGTCAAGCGCGCCCTCTAACCCCCGAGCCGGCGCAACCACGCGTGGAGCAGGATCGTCGGACAAGTCGTTGGACGACGGCCACGGCGACGGCGGCAGACACGCCGAGTTGCCACAGCGAAGCGGCGGCCGAAGCGGCGGCAGGCACGGCGGCGCGGCGCGGCGGCAGCCCGACGCCCTGCGCGGGCAACTCTTCGGTCATGCGCGCTACCCCAACTTCCTCTCCGACGTGATCCTGAACGACGACTACGTCTTCGAGACGTTCGTCGCCGGCCCGGGGAACGCGATGCCGCTCGCTGCGGCCCAAGCCGTGGCGAACGCTCCTGGGCAGGCCTACAACCCGCTGTTCCTCCACGGATTGGTCGGGCTCGGCAAGACGCACCTGCTCCAGGCGATCTGCCACCGCGTCCTCGCGCGGAAGCCGGACCAGAAGATCCTGTATCTCTCGTGCGAGACGTTCGTGAACCAGTTCGTCGCCTCCGTGGGCGACGGCGACATGGAGGATTTCCGCTACCGCTATCGGCACGTGGACATGCTCCTGATCGACGACATCCACTTCCTGGCGAGCAAGGAGCGCACGCAGGAGGAGTTCTTCCACACCTTCAACACGCTCTACAACTCGAAGAAGCAGATCGTCCTCTCCTGCGACAGCCCCCCGCGCGAGATCCCGACGCTCGAGGAGCGGCTGGTCTCGCGCTTCAAGTGGGGCCTGGTCGCCGAGCTCGAGGCGCCGGATCACGAGACGCGCATCTGCATCGTGCGGCGCAAGGCCGAGCGGCGCGGCATCGCGCTCCCCGACGGCGTGGCCGAACTGATCGCGGACAATGTCGCGACCAACGTCCGTGAGATCGAGGGTGCCATCCTCAAGGTGATCGGCTACGCCACGCTCAGCCAGCGCCCCCTGACCCGAGAGATCGCGGAGGAGGCCCTCCGCGACATCATCCAGCCGAAGGAACGCAAGGTCTCGCTGGAGACGATCCTGAGGGCCGTCTGCGAACACTACGGCGCCAAGGCGTCGGACATCGTCGGCAGGCGGCGCCACAAGTCGGTGTCCACGCCGCGGCAGGTCTGCATGTACCTCGCCCGGCGACTCACGGACCTCTCGCTCGTGCAGATCGGCGGCCACCTGGGCGGGCGGGACCACACCACCGTGATCTACGCGAACGACCGGATCGCCGACGAGATCGAGAAGAACCCGCGCCTGCGCGAGGACTGCGACGCGATCGTGCGCAAGGTCCGCTCCGGGCAGTGACCGGCGCCCCGGGCCCCCGGAGCGGCCGCTCCGGCCGCCCTCTGCGTGTCGCCACCGGGCGTACTCGAACTGCTCACGGCGGCGCGCGCCTGCACACCCCCGACGGGGCCCGCCGGCGCCGATTCAAGGCACGTCCGAGCCGCAGCAGACCGTCCTGGACGGGATGCGCGGAGATGATCGCAAGGGCGAGCCCGCAGCGTCGGCTTCGTCAAGCCCCGCAAGGGTTCCGACGCGGCGGGCAGACAGTCACGGCGACCGCCATCGACGACAGTCCTCGACGACAGCGCTCGCCCAGGCGCGAAGCCTCGTGCATGCTTCGGGCGAGCACCGCGTTGCGCGGCTCCGACCGCCCTTCCAACCGCCCTCGGAGCGCTGTTGGGAGCTGGTCAGTTCCTTGTGGGAAGCCTCTTCGAACAGCCCCCGCGGATGTGTACGATTCGTGGCGTATTCCAGGGTGCCCCGCGCAACTCTCCCCGACCCCCGGCTGTTCGACACGGCCCCTCCCCCGAGTCTGCACGGTGGAGAACGCTGGGGACAGTCGCCGGGGCGCCCTGGAAGCACGGGAAGTCCGGACCCGTGCAGGGCGTGGATCCCCAGGATCCACCGCGCTTATGACTACGGCCACAAGAATCAACGAATCGAACAGGACCTCGTCCGTGGAGTCCAACTAGATGCGATTCACCTGCGAACGCGACGAACTCGTCAAGGCCCTCGGCGCCGTCTCGGGCGTGGTGGCGTCGAAGGGCATCCACCCGGTCTACGAGAGCGTCGAGATCATCGCGTCGAACGAGGGCGACCACCCGGGCCTCGAGATCCTCGGCACCGACCTCGAGATCGGCATGCGCGTCCGCGTTCCGATCGGCGACGGCCCGACGCCGACCGTACGGATCGAGCAGCCCGGCACGGCGGTCGTTCCAGCGCAACGCCTGGTTGCGATCTGCAGAGAGCTCCCGAAGGGCGGAGTCACGTTCGCGTGGAACGCCGATCAGCGCGAGTGCACGATCTCCGCAGCACGGGGTCGCTTCAAGTTGCAGGGCCAGTCGCCGGAGGACTTCCCGGAGATCCCGACGGTGGACGACGCGAAGTCGGTCGTCATCGCAGCATCTTCGCTGAAGACGCTCATCCGGCTGACCGCGTTCGCTGCGGCGCGGGAGCGGATGCGCTACGCGCTCAACGGCGTGTTGGTGAGGGCTGAGGGCGGGGTGATCGAGTTCGTCGCCACCGACGGCCGACGGCTCGCCCGAGCGACGGCGCCGGTCGTCAACTCGACGCCCGGGGAGTTCCAGGCGATCGTGCCGACGAAGGGGCTCCAGCAACTCGACAAGTCGCTGACCGACGGCGACACCGAGGTGCGTCTGTCGGTCGCGAGCAGTCACATGTGCGCTCGTACCAGCCGGGTGAGCGTCGTGTCTCGCCTCGTCGAGGGCAGCTTCCCGAACTACAAGGACGTCATCCCGGCAAGCTGCAAGCAGAAGGCGATCGTCCGAAGGGATGCCTTCACCTCGGCGCTGAAGCGGGCGTCGCTCGTGACGAGTCGCGATGCCCAGAGCGTCCGGTTGGAGTTCAAGGCCGACGGACTCACGGTGTCGGCGCACTCGGCCGACGGTTCGGCCGAAGAGATCGTCGAGTGCGACTTCCAGGGTGGCGACGAAGCCGTGGGGTTCAACCCCGAGTTCCTCCTGGAGGCGCTGAACGTGCTCACGGCCGACGGCGTGCAGTTCGAGTGGAACGACCGCAAGTCGCCCGGCAAGATCGTCGAAGGCGACTACGTGTACGTGGTCATGCCGGTGAGCATCGAGTGATCGTCAGGGAGCCGCGGTGACTCCGACAGGGTCCGGTCCGTCCCGCGCCGGAGGGCCGACACCTGACGCGCCCGGCGCCGCCCACCCCGACGCCAAGCGCGGGGGTGCCGCCGAGGCGATCGGCGACATCCTCCGCAGGACGCTTCCTGAGTACCGCCCGTCGGCTCGGGGCCCGAACAGGACCCGGCGCACCCAGTCGCTGGTCGCCGTCGCCTGGGAGCGCGCTGCGGGCCCTGAGCTGGCCACCGAGACCCGACCCGCGACCCTGCAGCGGGGTGTCTTGACCGTCGAGGTGCGTTCGACGGCGCTGCTGTCCGAACTCCAGAGTTTCCGCCGGGACGAGTTGCTCGCCCGGCTCATCGAGGCCGAAGCCGAGTTGTCTCGCGCCGCGTCCCGGGACCCCGCCAAGGTTCCGGTCGCCGGCGCAACGGGCCGCGTGACCGGTCTCCGGTTCCGGCCGGGAGTGTTCTGATCCATGAGTGACGAGACCCCCCCGACCCCGCCGTCCGAAACACCCGCCCACGCGGAGTCGTCGTCCGCGTCCACACCGTCAGCTCCGAACACGAGCGAGTA
Organism: Planctomycetota bacterium; assembly: GCA_021414065.1. GTDB lineage: Bacteria > Planctomycetota > JAJSAM01 > JAJSAM01 > JAJVHW01 > JAIOPE01. The sequence continues at coordinate 24,981 of JAIOPE010000119.1, read as the reverse complement.
CGGTGCAGGCCAGATCCAGGTACTGGAAGGCCTCGAGGCCGTCCGCAAGCGCCCCGGGATGTACATCCCCAACACGTCGGCCGAGGGTCTGCATCACCTCGTCTACGAGGTCGTGGACAACGCGATCGACGAAGCGATGGCAGGCATCTGCCGCAACGTCACCGTCACCCTCCACGCCGACGGCAGCGCGAGTTGCCTCGACGACGGTCGCGGCATTCCCACCGAGATGCACAAGACCGGGAAGTCATCGCTCGAAGTCGTGCTGACCGTCCTCCACGCCGGCGGGAAGTTCGACCAGAGCGCATACAAGGTCTCCGGCGGTCTCCACGGTGTCGGCGTGTCGGTCGTGAACGCCCTCTCGAACTGGATGCGCGTGACGGTCTACCGTGGCGGCCGGACCTACCGGATCGCGATGACCCGCGGGCACTCCGACCATCCGATGGAGAGCGGAGAGGAGACGACGAAGCGGGGCACGCTCGTCCAGTTCAAGCCCGACGACACGATCTTCCACGAGGTGGACTTCCACTTCGACACGCTCGCCCAGCGCATGCGCGAACTCGCGTTCCTCACTCGCGGCGTTCGGATCCGCTTGATCGATGAGCGAGCGGGCCGCGAGCACGAGGTGGACTTCCACTACGAAGGCGGCATCACGGAGTTCGTGAAGTACCTGAACCACAACAAGCAGACGATCTCGCCGCTCCCGATCTCCATCGAAGGGCGGAACGACCCGCCGTTCGAGGTGGACGTTGCGATCCAGTACAACGACGCCTACAGCGAGACCGTCTACTCGTTCGTCAACGCCATCAACACCATCGAGGGCGGCACGCACCTCTCTGCGTTCCGATCCGCGCTCACGCGCACGATGAACAAGTACGCCACCGGCCACAACCTCGTGAAGGAAGGGGAGATCCCCGACGGCGACGACTGGCGCGAGGGTCTGGTCGCGGTGATCTCGGTGCGCATGCCCGAGCCCCAGTTCGGCGGACAGTCGAAGCGCAACCTGGGCAGCCGCGAGATCCAGAAGCCCGTCGAGCAGGCCATCACCGAGGGGCTCGGCACCTACCTCGAGGAGAACCCGGGCATCGCGAAGAAGATGGTCGAGAAGGCGGTGCTCGCGATGCGCGCCCGAGAGGCCGCCAAGAAGTCGCGCGAGCTCGTGCGTCGCAAGACGGCGCTCAGCTCCGGCGGTCTCCCCGGCAAGCTCGCCGAGTGCTCCAGTCGCGATCGCGAGGCCACCGAGGTGTTCCTCGTCGAGGGCGACTCTGCCGGTGGGTCGGCCAAGCAGGGCCGCAACCGTGAGATCCAGGCGATCCTCCCGCTCCGGGGCAAGATCCTCAACGTGGAGAAGGCCCGCATCGACAAGATGCTCCAGCACCAGGAGATCCAGACGATCATCCAGGCACTGGGCACGGGGATCGGCGCGGAGTCGTTCGACATCAAGGAACTCCGCTACGGCAAGATCATCGTGATGACCGACGCCGACGTGGACGGAAGCCACATCCGCACGCTCCTGCTCACGTTCTTCTTCCGCCACATGCCGGAGCTGATCCGCCTCGGGAAGGTGTTCGTCGCGCAACCACCGCTCTATCGGGTGACGCGCGGGAAGCGGATCGAGTACGTACACGACGAAGCCCAGATGACCGACGTGCTCCTCGGCCTCGGATGCGAGACCGTGCGCGTCACGGTCCTCGGCTCCGGTCCGGGCGACACGGCGGCCACGGAACCGCTGTCCGGCCCGCGGTTGCTGGATCTCCTCCGCGTCGTTCGCGAAGTCGAGGAAATGGCCCACCGCCTGGTCCGCCGCGGCGTCCCCGTGCCCGACTTCCTCGCGGCTCGCTCTACCGACGGCCGGCTGCCGCTCTACCGAGTCCGTCGCACGGTCGGCCTGCCACGGTTTCTGTACGACGAAGCGGAGCTCGACAGTCTGGAAGCCGAGTGGGCGCTCGAGCTCGGCCACGACGTGCAGTGGTGGCGGGAGGGCGAAGACCCGCCGCCGAACGACGCTCCCGAGGCGGCGATCATCGAGTTCCGGTGGCGCACGGCCTTCGATGCGGCGCTCGTGCGCCTCAAGGCGTGCGGGTTCAACGCGCTCGACCTGCGAGCGTCCGCGAGCGACGCGCGTTATCTGGTCAGCGACGACAAGGGTCGCGAGGTGCGCGTGCCGGACCTCGTCGGTGTCGTGAAGGCCGTGATCCACGCCGCCAAGGACCGCAAGGGCGTCATCGACATCGCGCGGTTCAAGGGTCTCGGCGAGATGAACGCGGACGAACTCCGCGACACCACGATGGACCACGACCGCCGCACGCTTCTCCGCGTCTGCCTTGAAGACGCGGTCGCCGCCGACCGCATGTTCACGGTGCTGATGGGGGAGCAGGTGGAGCCGCGAAGGCGCTTCATCGAGACCCACGCTCTCGACGTCGCCGAACTCGACGTCTGACGGTCTCCGCTGCGACTCGCCTGCGCCGGCCCTACATCCGCGAGGGTGGCCTGCCGATGAGTACAGCGCGATGTATCGGAACCACCTCGAGAAGCTCCTGCGGACCCGGCTCGACGACATCCTCGTCGATGAAGGGGTGCTCGATCGTGAGCGCCTGGACGCCGCACAGGCCCAGCAGGACCAGTCGGGCAAGCTGCTGTCCGACGTCCTGATCGACTCGGGCACGGTGGACGAGTGGGACCTCGCGAAACTCGTCGCGGGTCACTACGCGTTGCCGTTCGTTGACGTGAAGCTGTACTCGATACCCGGTCCGGTGCTCGATCTCCTGCCGCTCCCCTGGTGCCGCGAGCACTCGCTTCTCCCGATCGATCAGTTCGGGAAGTCGATCGCCGTCGTGTGCGTCGAGACGCCCACACTGGAGTCGATCGAGGAGATCATCGAGAAGACCGGTTGCACGGTGTTCCTCTACGTAGGGGTCCGCCGCGCAATGCGCGAGGTGATCGACGAAGCCCTGAAGCGCCGCGGTAACCGTACGGCAATCGCCGCCTCGGCCGCGCGAGCCGTCGCCGTAGCGGCCGGCCAGAGCCCGTCGCTGGTTCCGTCGCCCGCGCCGACACCCGCGGCTGCCGCACAGCCCCACGCGCCCGAGGAGACCCCCCTCCCCGCACTCGATCTCCCGCGGATCTCGCTGCAACTGAACGCATCCGCCGGTTCCCTCGCGCACGGTGTTCATGGCGCGGCTGTGTTCGGTGGCCACGACCAGCCGGCAGTTGCGAAGAAGCCGCAGTTCGACCGCGGCGTCCGTCCGGCGCCGGCCGCAGCACAACCTGCGGCACACGCGGCCCCAGCGGTTGCACCCGTCCCACAGCCGGTCGCGCCCGCCGCGAGTCCGCCGACGTCACCCGTCGTCGCCCAGAAGGTCTCGCCGATCCAGCAACTCCTCGGCCGAGCCCCGGCTGCGCCGAACGCGCCCGTGGTACCTGCTGCGCCCGCACCGGCTTCCGCGCGGCTCGACGACTCACCGCGACCCAAGCTCGGGAGCCGCGCAGCACCGGTGCTCCCGAGTCCCGCCACGGCGCCCGAAACCCCGCAGCCGAAGGCCGCCGCTCCCGGTCAGACCGGATGGGAGTCGATCTTCGACATCGGCGACGACGCGGTGCACCGGACGCCCGAAGCGAAGCGCAAGTCGCGCGTCTGATCTCAGCCGGCGGACTTCGGCCCCTGGGCACCGTCGCTCGGCGGCGCTGCGTCACCCGGCATCGCTGCGCGCGCGGCTGCTTCGCCCGCTGTCGCGCCGCCTGAGACGTCCTCCGTGGCCAGCTCCGCCTGCGAGGCCGCTGCGGTTGCGACCGGTTCTGCGGTCGGCGGCGTCACGCGTCGCACGGTGCGCGGACGCTCCTCCTCCTCCACAGGAACATCAACGGCCGAATGCACCTCATCGAGTTGCCGCCGGACACTTGAGGTCGTGTCGCTCAGGCTCTTCTTCACCTCAGCGAGGCTCCGGCCGAGAGACCGGGCGACTTCGGGGAGCCGGCCGCCGTACACGAGCAGCGCGAACAGCAGGATCAGCAGGATCTCACCCATCCCGATGTCCATCACTCCACCTCCCGCGGCCGCTCGGTGATCCACTCGTAGGTCACGTAGTTGAACGTGGCCGCGTCGCACCGGACCCGGCGACCGGCCGCGACGTCGTGCAGGTAGACGCTGGTCAGGTCCGACGGACACGTCAGGAAGAGAAGCGCAGACTCGCGCTTCGCCTCGATCCGCTCCGCCTCCGCGATCGCCTCGCGGTCGCCGCCGGGATTGTTCGAGTGAATGCGGGCGGGAGAGTCGGGCGTGCCCGTCGCGATCATCGAACGTATGCGGTCCGACGACGCCCCCTCGGCCCCGGTCTGGTCGAACGTCAGATCGAGCCGTTCGCAGTCGATCCTCGAGTCGCTGTTCCAACCGCCGTCCGTTCGGCGCGACTCGTACACCGACACCACCTGGCGCACGGCCGCCGCGGTGGTGCGCGTCAGATCGAGCGGACCCTTGCATGTGGTTGTGACCCGTTGCCGCGCCGGCGCCACGTGGTACGCGACGATCTCTCCGCCGAGGGGCAGCGATGCGCGCAGGAACCGGTCGCCGCCGGTCGCCTTGGGGTTGAACCACGCGCGGATGAGCGGCCCCGACGCGTAGCTCTCGTCGGTCCGGACGATGCGCGCCGGCCGACCCGTCGCCTCCGCCTCGCCCTGAAGCGGCTTGTAGACGACGCGCTCGCCGAACAGCTTGTGCGCGCCGTCGAGCCGCACGGACCCGGTCGCCGTGAGCAGTCGCACCGTCGCGCGCTCGTCGCCGTCGCGGTCGAGGTCCACCCGCAGGTCGTCGGCGTCGATTGTGACCGCGCCGGAGTCCGGTCGCCCGCCGGACCCCTGGTGCATGTCGGCGTGCGCGGCGCCGTGCGCCCGTATGACGCTGCCGTCTTCGCCATAGACCAGTTCGTTCGCGCGAACACGATGCGTGCGTGCGCCGTCGGCGCCGCCCTCGTTCACGACGGCCTGCGCCGGGTTCATGGCCGATGACTCGACGAACGCGTCGAGTTGCTTCCACGCGTCGGCCTTCGCCGCTGCCGCGCCCGCGCCCGCACCCGCACCCGCGGCGCCGCGGCGCAACGTGATGCGAGAGCCCGAGAGATCGGCCCGCCGCTTTCCGTCGTCGCCCCCGCGACCCGAGAGAACCGCGTCGCCGTTGGCGTGCAGGTCTTCGATCGCGCCGTCCCAGCCCACGCGCGCGTCGCCGTCCTGCGACGTCAGCCGCCAGCTTTCGACATCTCCGACCGTCTTGCGCACGGTCATCTTCCCTGCGACCTTCGCCGAGGCACGTGTCCCTGTGGGCTTCACGCCCGGCGCCGGGTCCGGCGCGAGTTCGAGATCGATCCTGCCGTCCGACGACAGCAGCAGTCGCCCCGCGCGCTCGGCGCCGCCGAGCGGGTTCGCGCCTTCGGCGATCGCCTGCGAGACGATCGGCGAGCCGGTCAACGCGATGCGCTGCGGCCGCCCGGGAGCGTCGGGCGCCGTCGCGACAATGGTCTGCGCGCGGACGGCGACGTCGAGGAAGCGCCCCTCCGCGCCCTGCTCGGCGCGCACGACACGCGGATCGAGCCGGCCCTGAGGCGTGCGTCTGCACTCGATCGTCACGCGCGGCGCATTGATTTCGCTCCGGATGTCGCCTCCGGCGGCGACGCGTTCCGTGGCCACCACGTCGCCCGTGAACTCGATCGTGACGTTCGAGACGACATCCTTACCGGCCGCGTCGCGGGTCGCCGCCGTGCGGCGCTCCCGCATGCGGACGGGTCCGGTGCAGCGCACCTCGAATGTGGAGATCGGCGCCCCTGCGGCGGCGGTCTGGCTGCGTCCTTCGAAGCGCAGCACCGGCGACCCCTCGAGCACCGTCACGTCGGTGACCGCGTCCTCCGCGAATCGTCGGAGTCGCTCGCACGACAGGTGGAACCCGCCCTGCCCGTCGCGGCCGTTCACGCGCACCTGACCGGTCGCCGCCAGACTGCGGATCTCCGTGGACTCGGCGCCGGCCGCGCGGTCCGCTGTGCCCGTCCGCACGAAGTCCACGGCCACGTGGTCCGCCGTCATCGTCGAGCCGCCGTCGTCCACGCGCACGTCCTCGCGGAACGTGGACCGCCACGGTTGGCGACCGTCGCGGCCCGGACGGTCGATGGCCTCGATGTCGGCCGATCCCGAGCACTCGAGCGTCGTCTCGGGCGGAGTCGAAGCGGTCGCCCCGGCCTTCTGCCGCACGCCGCTCGCTCCGCCGCCTGCGTGCAGTTTCCCGCGCACGTTCTTCTCGACGCGGATCGCGCGTCGCGCCCCTGCACCACGCCCCGTGTCGAACTCCGCGATGAGCCCGCGGCCGGTCATCTCGGAACCCCCGCTCTCGATCATGACGTCGTCGGCCGTCTCCAGTACGTGGACCGGCGCGCGGCCGGCGCCCCGCTCTTCGGTACGAACGTCGAGCGTGTCGGCGCGAAGCACCATTGACTCGCCTGCGGCCAGCCGGTGCGTGGCGGAAGAGCCGCCTTCGAGCCGTGCAGAAGCCGGTGCGTTCTCGCGTTGTTTGAGGAGGGCCGTGCGACCGGCGACCACGGTCGTACCGTCGGCGCGCTCGTCGGCCGCGGGCGGCGTTGCGCTCTCCGGTCGCGGATAGAAGACGATGCGGGCACCCGTCAACGCGAGCAGTCGCACGCCCGGCTCACGCGAACTGCGCGGCTCGGAGGACTCCCACTCGGCCGACAGCTCGCGGAAGGGGATCGGGCGGCCGTCCACGATCGCGACGTCGTCGCGGTCCAGGCGGCCGTTCTTTCCGGGGCCGAGACCCGAACCCCGGTCCACCGACACGATCTCCGCCGCCGGCACGTCGGCGTGCGCGGGCGGCGCCGTCGTGCCGCCGTTCTCCACGAACAGGCTGCCGGCCGCCCAGACGACGACCGACATGCCGCCGAGGAACGCCACGACGAAAACCGTCGATCGGCGCACCAGGATCGCAACGTTCACGGCCGGTCTCCCGCAGGTCCGAAGAGCCGGGCATACAACGCTGTGCGCGCGCCGCGGGCCTCGAGGAGAAGGTCGGTCACCTCACGGACCGCGCCGCGCCCGCCGGGCTTCCGCGTGACGTATCGGGCGAGCGGGATGAGGTCGGGGTCGGCGTCCGCGACGCAGATCGGGAGTCCGGCGACGCGCAGGGCCGGCGCGTCGAGGACGTCGTCGCCCACGTACGCACAACGCTCCGGCGCGACGCCCCACTCCGCCAGGAGCGAGAGCAACGCCTCCGCCTTGTCAAGGCGGCCGGTGCGCGTGCCGGAGAACGGGAAGATCGCGGGCTTCGACTCGGGAATGCCCGTCGCGCGGCCGGTCACGATCCCGACCCGGATGCCCGCCTTGTGCGCCTGCCACACTCCGGAGCTGTCGCGCACGTTGAACGTGAGACTCTCGGTGCCGTCGGCGCGGCAGGTGATCCCGCCGTCCGTGAGCACGCCGTCCACGTCGAGCGCCAGGGCCTCGACACGGGCGAACGCCTCGCGGACCGCGGGGTCGAGCGACCTCAGGATCTCGTCACAGCGCAACGCCGAACTCCAGGACGTCTTGCACTTCGAGCACGCCGGCGACGCGGTCCGTCGCGTCGAGCACCGGCAGCACGTTGAAGCGTTGCTTCTCGAAGAGGCGGTGGGCGTCGGCGAGCAGGTCGGTGGTCCTGACGACGCGCGGGTTCCGCGTCATTGCCGCCGACACCGGCCCGTCGAGCACGCTCCGGTCCTCGACCACGCGCCGCGTGAAGTCGCCCTGCGTGAAGATCCCGAGCAGCGCGCCTTCGGCGTCCACGACGACGACCGCGGAGTGCGTCCGCGCGCGCCCGGGGAGCCGCATGGCGCGGATCGCATCGGCGACCGTCGTGTTGGCGCCGACGGTGGGGATCTCCGCGCGGGGTCGCATCACCTCGCCGACCGTCACGAGCGAGCGCCCGAGGGCGCCTCCGGGATGGAACAGCGCGAAGCTGGCACGGTCGAAGTGCTTGCGGTGCGCCACCGTCATTGCGAGCGCATCGCCGAGCGCGAGCATCGCCGTCGTGCTCGACGTCGGCGCGAGACCGATCGGGCAGGCTTCTTCTACGCGGCCGACGCAGAGCGTCACGTCCGCCAGGTGGCCGAGTTGCGAGTCCCGCGTGCTGGTGATGGCGATCAGGCGGGCGCCGATCTTCCGCAACACCGGCACTAGGCGCAGGACTTCTTCGGTACCGCCGCTGTACGAAAGCGCGAGCACGACGTCGGCCGCGAGCACGCGGCCGAGATCGCCGTGCACCGCCTCGCCGGAGTGCAGGAACAGCGACGGCGTTCCGGTGGACGAGAGCGTCGCCGAGATCTTCTGACCGATGATGCCCGACTTGCCGACGCCGGTCACGACCACGCGGCCGCCGCACCCGAGGAGCAGCGCGACGGCGGCAGGGAACGCAGCGTCCACGAGCGGCACGAGGTCGCGCACCGCGCGCGCCTCGGCTTCGAGCACGTTGCGCCCGTACTCGATGTCGTCTTGGGTCTCTCGTTCGGTCACCGGAGTCCTCGCGGGGCCTTGGTCCTCCGCTCGCGGCACGGTGGCGCCCCGAGCGATCGTGGTTCGTTGTAGTTCGCGGCGGTCGCTATCCCGAGGTGGTTCGCGGCCCGACGACGGCGGGTCGTCGACGGAAGTTCGCGAACGCCGTGCCTCGGCGTGTGCGCGACCGTCAGCTCCCGCGCGCAGGCTCGGGAACGAAGCGCCGCCCGGCCCGCAGCCGACGGAACAGTTGAAGCGGCTGCACGCGCCATGTCCCCATGGTACCCCTCCCCTGTTTCCGTGGACTCGCGCGTCCGGCGCGTAGATTTCCCGGTTGTGACGGGCGAACCGGACCACCGCGTCGAGCTGCCCCAATTCTCCGGGCCGCTTGAGTTGCTGCTGCACCTCCTCGGCGAGGCGGAGCTGTCCGTCGCCGGCATCGAGGTGGCGCGGGTCTGCGACCGGTTCCTCGAACACTTGAAGCAACTCGAGCGGATCGACATCGACGCCGCCGGCGACTTCCTCGTCATGGCGTCCACGCTGATGCGGCTGAAGTCGCAGAGCATGCTCCCCGCGGACGAGCAGATCCTCGACGACGACGATCTCGACCCGCGTTTCGAGCTCGTGCGCCAGTTGATCGAGTACCGACGGTTCAAGCGCGCGGCCGAGAAGCTCGACGAGCGGCGCGAGGCGTTCGCGCTGCGGTTCCCGCGCGGCATGCACCCGGAGTTGTCGGACCATCCGCCCGTCGCCGAGCCGGCCCCCGTCGATGCCCGCGGCACCACGGTGGAGCAGTTGTTCGCTGCGTTCGCCCGCCTCCTGAAGCAGACCACCGGGCCGTCGTGGGTCATTCCTCGCGACGACACCCCGATGGCCGAGCACATGGCCCGCCTCGAGATGCTCTTCACGCCGGGACGTCGCCTCCGATTTCTGGACCTCGTGGACGGTCCACGCTCCCGAACCTGGGTCGTCGGCGTGTTCCTTGCTTTGCTGGAGTTGATCAAGCGCGGTCTCGTCCTGGCGATCCAGGAGACCGAGTTCGGCGAGATCGAGATCGTCGTCCACGAGACGCCGGTGGAGAACGCGCCGCAACGTCCGGACGAGCAACGTCCTGGCGATCACCGTCCGACTGAGCACCAGCCTGCGTCCGGCGCCGCCGAGGAGCCGAGCGCCTGACGCGACCGATCGTCTTCCTGGGCACCGACGACGCGGCCGCCGCAGCTCTCGCCGCGCTCGCGGCGCAGGGCCTCGTCGAAGCGGTCGTCACGCCGCCGGAGCGTCGTCGCGGTCGCAGCAGCGCGGCCGAGCCCACCGTGTGCGGTGCTGCCGCTGCGGCGCTCGGCTTGCGCGTGCTCGCGGTGGAAGACGTGAACGCGGAGCCCGTGCTCGCGGAACTGCGCGCCCTGGCGCCGCGCCTGATGGTCGTCGTCTCCTTCGGCCAGTTCATCCGCAAGGCGACCCGCGAGATCGCGCCTCTCGGCGCGGTCAATCTGCACTACTCGCTGCTGCCGCGCTGGCGCGGCGCGGCGCCGGTGCAGCGCGCGATCCTCGCGGGCGACGGCACCACCGGCGCGTCGGTCCAGCGCGTCACGGCGAAGCTCGATGCCGGCGCGGTGATCGCCGCCCACGAGATCGCGATCGATCCTCGCGACGACACGCCTTCGTTGCGGTTGCGTCTGACCGGCGTCGGCGCGCCGCTTCTCGTGGACGTGGTGACGCGACTTCTTGCCGGCGATGCCGTGCACGACCACGTACAGGACGAGTCGCTCGTCACCCTCGCGCCGTCGATCGATCGCGCCGAAGGCGACATCGACTTCGCCGCCGAAGACGCGGCGACCATCGACCGCCGCATTCGCGCGCTCGAGCCGTGGCCGCGGTGCCGCGCGCGACTCGTGCGTCGCGGTGGCGAACCGGTGGACGTGTTCGTGCGCGCTGCGATTGCGTTCCCGGCAGCGCCCGACGCGGCCCCGGGAGACGTCGTCTCGGCAGGGCCCGAAGGGATCGAAGTGGCGGCCCGCGCGGGCGTCCTCCGCATCACCCGATTGCAGCGGGCCGGCGGCAAGGACATGGACGTCCGCGCGTTCCTCAACGGAGTGCCCGTCGCCGTGGGGGACCGCTTCGAGCGGCCCTCCTCGGCGAACTGATCAGCAGGCCTCGCGAAGCTCCTCGGCGCCGTCGTCACCGGCGAGCCGGGCCCACGCCACGGCGCGCCGATCTGCGATCGCCGCCGCCATGGTCACCTCGGCTCCGTCTCGCTCGGCCACTCGCTCGAGGCGCTTCGTGCAGCGCTCACAGACGAGGCAGGAACCGAGGTCGAGGAAGCGCTGGGTCGAGAGGCAGTTCGAGCAGTACTTGTTGCGCATCCTGAGCATGGTCCCTCTCCTTCCGAGCGTTCCGGGGCGCCGGTCCGGTGGGGCCCCTGTGGACTTCCGGTTCCGCCGCCGACGGGCGGCCCGTCAGGTCATCCTCCCTATCGCACGTCCGGTGCCAGACGCTCCCAGGCTCAGGACGCGGTCCCGACCGTCTCCGGTTGACGACGTCCGTGTCCAGTGGCACGACGCGCGACGTTGCCGCCGCTTGACACTCGGTGCCGCGGAGGATCGACTGCGGGGGAGGATTGACGAGCGATTCCGTTCGCGACGCGCATTCGCGGAGGAGAGCGGCCGGGGCGGACCGAGGAGCCAGCGACGTGGCGCTCGTGGTGGCGTTCCCGACGAGGTAGGCCCGAGCCGCGAACGACTCACTTCGCCGGCGGGCCGCCGGGGCGCCCTCGGGCCATCTCAGCGTGACGCTCCGCGCTCGTGCGCAGGGCGGCCATCCTCAGCTCGTATGCGGCGTGCTCGGCCCGTTCGCGCTCCTCGCGGAGCCTGCGGGCCTCGCCCACGCGCGACCGCAGATCGTCGAGCGTCATGCGCAGCGGTGCTGCGTCCACGCGCTTCCCGGCACGGTCCATCAGCACGAGGCCGTCGATCGCGTTCTCGCAGACGTCTGCGCCGGTCGCGACGTCGCGGCGAATGTGGAACGCGCCCTGCGCCTCGCCGAGCACGAGCAGTCGGCCATCGTCGCGCTTCCACAGAAACACCGCCGCGCGGTCGCCCTTCGTGAGATGAGCGCCGCCCTCGAACTCCTGGGTCACCCCGCCCGACGCGCCACCCGGCACAGAGACCACGACCGTCGCCTCGGTGGCGCCGAGCCACGTCTCGTCCACGCGCAGCCGCCAGTTCGTCCAGATCTGACCCTTCGCAACGTCGTGCTCGACCCACTCGGCTTCCACCGTACCGGACACCGCGCGCGTGCAGAGGTCGGTCATCTCCGCGACGTCCGCGCGCAGCACGACCGTCGCGAAGGCGGACGCGACCGCTACGACCCCGAGCGCGATGCACGCGGCAACTCGGGCTGAGACGCGGAAGGTGGCCGTAGCGAGGGTGCTCATCCGCCCGCGATCCTACCGCCCCTGCGGAATCTGCGCAGGATGGTGTTCCGGCCCACCGCTTCGAGTAGCTTCACGCAATGCGGTTGGTCACGGCAGGAGTGCTCGCGGTCGTTGCAGCGTTCGCTTCGGGCGCATCGGCTCTCGCCGGGCCCGGCAGTCCCGACATGGACTACTCCAGCGACGATCTCGTCTGCCGTTTCGGCTACTGGGACGGCTGCGACGGCTGGGTCGCCACCAACCGCCTGGCGCTGCTCGGAGTCTCACGGCGCGCGACGCCGGTCGCCGCCGGCGCAGCGCGGGTGGAAGACGCGGCGGCGCGCGGCAAGGCGCGCGATGCGCTCCTTCTCCTCGTGAAGTCGCGGGACGACCACGTCGCCGCGGAAGCCGTTCTCGCCCTTGGTCGCGCCGGCGACGCGCGCGACATCGCGACCCTCGCCAAGATCGCCGCCGACGCCCAGTCGACGCGGAAGACGCGGCGGATGGCGGCCCTCGGCCTCGGGCACCTTCCCATCGGGAGCCCCGCGCAGGCCGACGAAGCGCGCAAGGTACTCGTCTCGGCACTTGCCGGCGGCATCCGTGGCACCGACGAGTTCGCGTGCTTCTGGGCGAACTGCGCGTACGCGCTGGCGATGCGCGGCGACGCAGCGGCGGTCCCGCTGCTCTTCGACATGCGCCGGACGATCGTCGAGGAGGGCGATCCGCGCGCGTATCCCGAAGTCGTCGGAGCCATCTGCTACGCGCTCGGCGCGCTCGGTCACGAGGACGTGCTGGCCGAACTCGGCAGCCAGCTCCGGCTGAGGCGCGAGGTCGTGCTCCGAAAGGTGTACGCCGGGGATGCGCGCTGGAGCGTTCTTCACGCGCTGGCGCAGATGGGCGGGGCGAAGCCCGTCGGGCTCCTGCGCGAGGCGGCGATCGACAAGCGGGACTTCGTGCGCTGCGTGGCGCTGCAGGCCCTCGGTGGGACCGGCGGCGCGGCCGACGATGCGTCCGTCAAGATCCTGCGCGACGCGCTCGCGAACGACAACGTGCCGCTCTGCCGACAGATGGCGGCGATCGGTCTCGGGCGGACCGGTCACGCCTCGGCCGGCGCGGCGCTGGCTGCAGCGATGGACAAGGCGTCGTCCGTGGACCGTCGGTTCATTGCCGTCGGCCTCGCGCTCTGGTTGCGCCGGACGCCGGACCCGAAACTCTCGGCTCAGCTCGCGGCGCTGCTCGCCGACAGCGGCAGCGCGGACGAGCGTGTGCCCCTGATGGTCGCGTGTGGCCTCGCCGGCGTTCAGGCTGCACGGCCGTCGATCGTCGGCGCGATGCCGAAGAGTCGCGCCGGACAGGCGGCTGCGAGCGCGTCGTTCGCGCTCGGTCTCCTCGGCGCGGGGCCGTCGGAGTTGAAGCTCCTCCACGAGGTCGTCGCGCAGTCCACTGACCCGACGGCGCGTCGTGAGGCCGCGCTCGCCCTCGGCCTCCTGCGCGATCACAGCGTCGTCGATCAACTCGCCGACATCATTCGCTCGAAGGCTCCCGACATGGACCGCGGCGCCGCTGCGGTCTGTCTCGGCCGCGTCGGCGACGACGCCGACATCGAGTTCGTCCTCGGCCGGATCGCCGACCGCGGGACGAGCGACCCGCTGCGCGCGTGCCTCGTCCACGGGCTCGGACGTCTCCTCGACCGCGACGAGGGCGCGCGACTCGGCCGCCTCGTCGCAAACGGCCGCTGGTACTGGGAGACCGACATCGTCGATCCATTCAGCGACCTGCGCGCCCTGATGGAGTGACGGCGACCCTGAGATCTCGGCGCCGCGGCGGCGACGGATCCGTGACCGAGAACGGCTCAACCTAGCCCGGTCCCGGGCGCATTCCGTCTTCGTTGCAACAAGCTCCGAGCCCGAGGGATACAATGCGTGTGCGGCGAGCGCACGGGGCCAGCAGGAGCCCTGACCGCGACCGCGGGAGGCCCGGCATGCCGACCGACCCTGAGAAGCCCGTCACCACGTTCATCCTCGTTCCCGAGCAGGACCTCGGCCACGCGATCGCGCGGAGACTCCGCGAAGATCCGAGGGTACGCGTCTGCGGGATCTCGTCCGACCCGACCGCCGACGTCTTCCGGATCTGGGAGTACAACCCCGACGTGATCGTGGGCGACTGGAAGGCCGGCGGCCTCGACTTCCTCTTCACCGAGCGCCTTCCGCCGGGTGCCCACCGCATCGTGTTCCTCGCGCCGCGGTCGGAGGCCGGATGCGACGCGTGCTACGAGGCCCTGGTCCACGGCGCCGACGGGATCATGTGCCGGCCCTCCGGCGCGGCCGACCTCGCCCACTGCGACGGCCTCGTCCAGTCGATCCGCGACGGGACGCCACTGCGCCCCGAGGGCTGCCCCGCGGTGGAGCGCCTGCGCCGCGAACAGGCGGCCGCTGACCCCAGCTGACGCGAGGGGCGAGCGCCGTCAGCGAACCGCTTCGACCCGCACCGCGCAGACCTTCGTCTCCGGGATCTTCGCCACCGGGTCGAAGGCCGCGTTCGTGAGCACGTTCGTCGGCGCCTCGTGGAAGTGGAACGTCATGCTGATGGTTCCGGGCGGCGAGACCTCGGTGACGAGCGCACGGGCCACAACCTCGCCCCGTCGCGACGTCACGCGCACCTGATCGCCGGAGGAGACGCGCAACGCCGCGGCGTCGCGCGGGTGCATCTCCACGAGTTCCTCGCCTCGCAACTGCTCGAGTCCGGGCACGCGGCGCGTCATCGTGGACGTGTGGTAGTGGTAGAGGCTCCGCTCCGTCGTGAGGACGAGCGGGAACTCCGCGTCGGGTTCTTCGTCCGGCGCGCGGTAGGCGAGCGCGAAGAAGCGGGCGCGGCCGCTCGCGGTCGGGAACCGCTCCGTGTGGAGTGTCCGCGTCCCGGCGTGGCTGCTGTCGGGGCACGGCCACTGGATGCCTGAGCCCTCGATGCGCTCGTGCGTGACACCGCCGTAGATCGGCGTGAGCGACGCGATCTCATCCATCACGTCTGCGGCGCTCGCGTGGTCGAACCCGGCGGCACCCATGCGCCGCGCGATCTCGCTGGTGATCCACAGGTCGGTCCGCGAGTCGCCCACGGGATCGATCGCCCGTCGCACCCGCTGGACACGTCGCTCCGTGTTCGTGAACGTCCCGTCCTTCTCGGCGAACGTCGCGGCCGGGAGGACGACATCCGCATACTCCGCCGACTCCGTGAGGAAGATGTCTTGCACGACGAGGAAGTCCACCTCCTCCATGGCGTGGCGAGCGTGGTTCGCGTCGGCCTCGCTGAGCGCCGGGTTCTCTCCGACGAGGTAGATCGCCCGGATGCGGCCGCCGGTCACTCCGCCCAGGATCTCAAGGTGTGTGAGGCCCGGCATGTCGTCGAGGCGCGCGCCCCATGCCCGCTCGAACTTCTCGCGGACCTCCGGACGATCCACCCGTTGGTACCCGGGGAAGACGTTCGGGAGAGCGCCCATGTCGCAAGCGCCCTGCACGTTGCTCTGCCCGCGCAGCGGGTTCACGCCGCCGGAGGTCCGGCCCACGTTTCCCGTCAGGAGCGCCAGGTTGCTCACGGCCAGCACGTTGTCCGTTCCGTGCGTGTGCTGCGTGATCCCCATCGCGTAGAGAATGCTCGCCGGCCCGTTGGTCGCGTACATGCGCGCCGCCGCGGCGACCTGCGCGAAGGGCACACCGGTGAGTTCCTCCACGGTCGCCGCGTCGAACCGCGCGAGCGATTCGCGGAACTCGTCGAAGCCGTCGCAGCGTGCCGCGATGTACGCCGGGTCGTGGAGCCCCTCGTCGACGATCACCCGCATCATCCCCATGAGCAGCGCGACGTCGCTCCCGGCGCGGTTGCGGAGTACCAGATCTGCGTGCCGCGCGAGGTCCACTTCGCGCGGGTTGATGACGATCAGCTTCCCGCCCTGGTGGACCGCGCGCACGACCTGGAGCGCGACGATCGGATGCGCCGCCGTCGTGTTCGTGCCGATGGCGAGGATGCAGCGCGAATCGCCGAGGTCCTTGGTCGTTCCCGTCATCGCGCCGCTTCCGAGGCTCTGGACGAGGCCCGCGACCGTCGGCGAGTGGCAGAGCCGCGCGCAGTGGTCCACGTTGTTCGTGCCTTGCACCGCGCGCACGAACTTCTGCAGGACGTAGTTCTCTTCGTTCGTCAGCTTGGCCGACGCGATGGCGGCGAACGCGTCGCCGCGGTGCTCCGTGAACTTCGCAGCCACGAGGTCGAGCGCCTCGTCCCAACTGGCCTCCACGAGCACGCCGTCGCGCCGGATCAGCGGCTTCTTCAGACGGTCCGGAGCGTTCACGAAACCGTAGCCGAACCGCCCCTTCACGCAGAGCCGTCCCTCGTTGGACGGGTTCTCGCGGACGCCGCGCGCCGACACGATTCGCCCGCCCGTGACGCCCAAGTGGATGCCGCACCCGCAGCCGCAGTACGTGCAGGTCGTCCGGACCTCGCGCTCGGGAACCTCGGAGTCCCTCATCGAAAGCGAACCCGTCGGGCAGCGGACCACGCACTCGCCGCACGACACGCAATCGGAGTCCATCCACTTCGCGCCCGGGGCGCTGCCGATCGTGGTGTGGACTCCCCGCCGCACGAAGTCGATCGCCGAAACACCGACGACCTCATCGCACGTCCGCACGCAGATTCCGCAGAGCACGCAGATGCCGGGGTCGTACTCGAAGAACGGATTCGAGGTGTCAACGGGTGGCGCGGGCTCGGGCCGCCGGAATCGCGCGAGCCGCACCTCGTCGATCCCGATGAATCGCGCGATCTTGCGCAGCTCGCAGGCGTCGCCCTCCTCGCAGTCCACGGCGCCGCGGTGATGGTTCACGAGCAGGAGCTCGACCGCGCCGCGCACGGTCGTCTTCACCGCGTCGGTGTTGGTCCGGATCGTGGCCCCCTCGACGACGGGGGCGTTGCAGGCGGTCACCATCCGGCCGTCCACGTCCACGAAGCAGAGCCGACACGCCCCCGCCGGCCGAAGGTCCGGGTGGTGGCAGAGGTGCGGAATGAAGACGCCGTTGGCGAGCGCGACGTCGAGCACTGTCGCCGAGGCGGCGGCCTCGATGGTCTGCCCGTCGAGAGTCACCCGCACCGTTCGAATCCGTTCGTCGCTCACGTGGTCGCGTCCTGGGGTTGCGCCCGGTCCACGGTGTGCACCGCGCCGAAGTTGCACGAGTTGCTGCACACGCCACAGCGGATGCACACCGCCGAGTCGATGCTGTGCGCGCCCTTCCGCACGCCGGAGATCCCCTGAACCGGGCAGAGCCCGGAGCAGACGGTGCACCCCGTGCACTCGCTCTCGTCGATTTCGTACGAGATGTAGTCGCGGCAGGCGTGCGCCGGGCACCGCCGCGACCGCACGTGGGCCACGTACTCGTCGCGGAAGTAGCGAAGCGTCGAGAGCACCGGGTTCGGCGCGCTCGTGCCGAGTCCGCAGAGCGACCCGCGCGCGACGGTGCGTCCGAGCTCCTCGAGCAACTCGATGTCGGCCTCGGTGCCGCGCCCCTGCGTGATGTCCTCGAGGATGCGAAGGAGCTGGTGCGTGCCGAGGCGGCACGGCCCGCACTTCCCGCACGACTCGTCCACCGCGAAGTCGAGGAAGTAGCGCGCGAAGTCAACCATGCACGTGCGCTCGTCCATCACGACGACGCCGCCCGACCCCATGATCGTTCCGGCGGCCTGCAGCGACTCGTAGTCCACCGGGATGTCGAGGCTGCCCTCCGGCAGGCAGCCGCCCGAGGGTCCGCCTGTCTGCACGGCTTTGAAGCGGTGGTCGCCGGCGACGCCGCCCCCGATGTCGAAGATCATCTGCCGGAGCGTGGTCCCGAGCGGCACTTCCACCAGCCCGGGGCGCTTGACGTTGCCGACGAGTGCGAAGGTCTTCGTGCCCTTGCTCTTCGCGGTGCCGTACTCGGCGAACCACGCGGCGTCATTGCGGAAGATCAGCGCGGCCGACGCCAGCGTCTCCACGTTGTTGATCGTGGTCGGGCGACCCCAGAGCCCGCTCACGGCGGGGAACGGCGGGCGGGGCCGCGGCGTGCCGCGTCGCCCTTCGATCGACGCGAGGAGCGCGGTTTCCTCGCCGCACACGAACGCTCCCGCGCCTTCCTTCACGCGGATGTGGAACGGGCGGCCGGGCCCGAGCGCGTCGGGGCCGAGGAGTCCAGCCTCTTCGGCCTTGCCGATCGCCAGGCGGAGCCGCGCGAGGGCCAGCGGGTACTCGGCGCGGCAGTAGATGATCCCCTCGGCGGCGCCCACGGTGAGGCCCGCGATGGCCATCCCTTCGAGCACGGAGTGCGGGTCGCCTTCGAGGAGCGATCGGTTCATGAAGGCGCCCGGGTCGCCCTCGTCGGCGTTGCACACCACGTATCTGGTGTCGCTCGGCGTGTCCGCGCAGGTCTTCCACTTGCGCGCCACCGGGAATCCCGCGCCGCCGCGGCCGCGGAGGCCGGATCGCTCGAGCTCCGTCAACCGTGCGGCGGGGTCCATGCCGCGCGCTCGCTCCAACCCGGCGTAGCCCCCGCGCGCCACGGCGTGGCGGATGTCGCACGGGTCGATGACGCCGCAGTTCCGGAGAACGCGGCGGACCTGGCCCCGCATCATCGGGGTCTACATCAGGTCCGGGATGTCCGGGAGGCGCGCGTCGCCGGTGGTGGCGAACACGTACTTCGCCGGCATCGGTTCGCCCGCGATGAACGCCGCGATCTGGCGCGCGCCCACCTTGTCTACCGATGCGAAGCAGACCGTCGGCTGGCCGTGCCGTTGCACGGTGACGAGCGGCTCTGCGTAGCACGGCCCGAGGCACCCGACCTCGACGAAGCGGCAGGCGACGCCGCGGCGTTCGACCTCGTCGCGGAGGGCCGCCAGGGTGTCCATCGCGCCGGCCGAGCGGCCGCAGGTCGCAGCACCCACGGAGACAACGGGCACTTCGCTCCCGACGAGCGCGTCCCACTCCGCGGTTGCCGCGCGTCGGAGTTCGCCGAACGTGTCGGTCATTCGGGCGCGCCCTTCTTCACGGTGCGGAACTGCTTCCGGACCTTCTTCGGAGTGAGCTTCGCGGAGACTTCGCCGTTCACGCTGAGGCACGGCGACAGGCCGCAGCACCCGATGCAGGCCACCGTCTCGAGCGAGTACTCCCGGTCGGCGGTCGTCTCTCCCTCGTGGATGCCGAGCGTCCGCTCCGCCTCCTCGAGGATCAGCCGCGCGCCGCTCACGTGGCAGGCGGTCCCGCGGCACACGGCCACGCGTTGCCGACCGACCGGGTTGAAGCGGAACTGCGAGTAGAACGACGCAACGCCGTAGACCCGGCTGCGCGGCACCCGCGCGTGCCGGGCGACCGCGTCGATCGCCTCAGGCGGCAGGTACCCCAGGCGGGCCTGCACGGCCTGCAGCAGGGAGATGAGCACGTCCGGCCGTCGCTCGAACGTGTCGAGCACCGGGCGGAGTTCCGTCGCTTCCATGCCGCACCTCCGCACGCACCGCCCGTCGCAGGGGCGGGGTTCCGCCCCCCGTCGGGCCCGGGGTAGCTGCCGACACGCCTTCGTCTCGCGGCCAGCGACGACCGCACGGCCAAGGCGTCGGCATGCCCGGTCGCGCGGCACAGTCCGCCAACAGACCGCAGACCGCCAAGTCGAGTCTGCTCAGTCTGCGTACAGGCCGCGCGTCCGGACCGAGAGTGTCGCGGCGCCCGGCGCTCGCCCGCGGTGACTGAGGTCACGCATACCGCTCAGCCGTGCGATCGACGGCGAGAAGGCGGTGGAAGCGATCGACGGAGGCCAGAGCTTTGAGTTTTTGGGGACCGTCCCCGAGGGCCATTCAGCGCGGCCCACGGCCCGACGCCGCGTCGGCAAGGAGCTTCATCTGCTCGCGGAGAGGATCGGTGAGCCGCTTCTCGCGCGCGAGACCGCTGGCGATCACGTCAAGCTTGTAGCGCTCCGCGGGATCCGGCGACGCCCGGACCGCGATCCACTGGACAAGGGTGGCGCGCGATGCTTCGTCGCCGTGAGCGATGACGGTCATCGATATGAGACTGAGACCCGAGAGATCCCCGCGGTCGCCAGCGTCGAGCTTCCGCGCGGCGACGTCCCAATGCACGAGGAGGTCGAGACAGACGCGCGCCGTCTCCGCATCGCCGAATGACGCCGCGAGACTGAACATCCCGTGCCCGCCGCCGTAGCCGGCAACCGGGTCCCCGCACGTGCGGAGCTCGCGGTTCATGACCGCTTGGATCGGAGCGAGCGCGGCCACGAACTCCGGGTCATCACGGATCGCGGGGCTGCGCCTGGTGAGTGCTTCGAGGGCGTGGACGACCCCGTACCACGCGGTCGGCGAGAGGATGTCCCCGAAGTCCGTCACCTTTCGCACCTGCGCCCTGACCGTGGCGAGCGCGAGTTCGCGCGCCGCCGGCTCGACTGGCAGAGTCGCCTCCCCGCGCCCGGGGACGAACGGCGCGCGCGGCTGGATCACGAGGAACGTCTCGCGCGTCGCAGCGGCGTAGTCAGTGAGCGGACCCGGCGCGGTGTCGATCTCAGCCTCCACATCGAGGAGTGCGCGCGCGAGCGACGGGTGCGGGTGCTGTTCCGCGTGTAGAAGGATGGACTCGCGGTCCCGAGGTGCGTGGTCCCGGATGGACCGGATCAAGGTGCTGAGCCTCTCCGTCGCGACGGGAGACTTGAGTCGCCACATGAGGGCCGTCCCCCTGTAGTTCGGCGGGATCGGCTCCGGCGGCGGGCCCAGCAGTTCGGCGTCTGCGGGTGACAACTCGGTCGGGGAAGGTGATCCCTGCGAGCTCGCTGCCCGGCCTGCGTCTCGGCGCGCGGTGCCGACACCATCGGCGTCAAGCACGCGCGCCCGCGGCCGCGGCGACTTCGGTCGGCCCCCAGGATGCGCGCGATCCGGATCGGCGGCGACGGCTGGCTGCACCTCGTTGGAGCGGACCGTGGAATCTCGATCGTCCTTGATGAGTTCGGGTCGGAGAGTCTCGCCATTGAGTCCGGCTGCCGGCGACAGGCTGGGTGGCCCCGAGTTCAGATGCCACACGACGATGCACGCCACAGAACCGAGCACTGACATCGCGACCAACACGACCTTGCTTCCGCGCATTTCGGCCTTTCGGCCCGGCGCGATCTCGTCCCGAGACGCTGCCGGAACCAACGCATGACCGGTGAGAGTGTAGCGTCCGCTGAGACAACGGGCACGCGACCTCGAAACCTCCATTGCCCCGGGGACGGCGCAAACTTTCTCAGTTTCACCTCCGCGTGGCGCCGAGGTCTGTGCCTGCATCCTACGGCGACCCAGCGTACCGGAATGGCACGTCGTCCGTGTCGCAGCCGCGTGCGGCAAGGAGCGCGCGACCGCGCCGACGGGCGGCAGACGTCGCGGGTCCGTTGACGCCGCGGAGCGCAGCGAGACGCAGTTGGACTCGCACACGCCGTTCGGTTCGCTCCCGCCGCGTCGGCGTCGCGCTACTTCCGTGCGGAAGGCGGCGCAACTTTCAGGATCTGGCCGTCCAGCGTGTTGACCCAGATCGCGCGCCCGTCGTGCGCGGGAACGATCATCCCTGTTCCGGATGCAACGGCCACGGTGCCGCGGGCTTTGCCAGTGGCGGCTTCGAGGAACTCGACGGTGTCGCCCGCAGCGATCGCAACGAAACCGTCGCCTGCCGCGATTGCGCGGACGCCCCCGGCGGAGCTCTCGCGCGTCCAGGCGACTTTGCCGTCCCACATCGAGTAGACGGCGACCTGACGGACCTCGCCCAGCGAGTCGTGCCCTTTCGGGCCGCGCTGCCAATGCCACAGCAAGACGAGGAGTCGGCCGTCTGTCGTGACTCCCGCGATGCTCGCGTGGCGGTCGTGGACCGCATCCTCCAGCTTGTGCCCTTTCGGCGCCGCGACTTCGGTCGTGGCGTCGATCCGCCAACGGTCGCGGGAAGTCGCGGCACCGACGAGCACGATCTCCCTGCCGCGGTCTTCGAGAACCGTCTCAGGATTGCCGGAGCGGTGAACATGATACGCATCGCCGGCGTACGTCTCGCTCGACGTGCGCTCCGCCTTCCGAGCGTCCCACGACTCCGTCACGCGGAAACGGCGCACGAGGAGCTGTGACCCCCGAGGGCCTGGCGCGACCTCCGACAGCTGTCGCGCGCGGTCCTGCGGCGCTGAGGAGCAGTCGATCGAGAACGTCTTCTGCGCTCGCGTGACGTCGATCACGTCCACGACGCAGGCACCCGAGTCGGCGGGATACGGTTCGATGGCGAAGAACGCGCTGTCGCCGGTGAAGACGAGGTTCCGCCAGATGAGTCCCTTCGCATCCCCTTGGGCGACCACGCTGCGCCGGTCGGTCTTGGTGGAGAACAGGACGACCTCGCTAGCGATTCCGGCGACGGCCAGCCACTCGCCGTCGGGGGACGCTGCCATCGTTGCCGCGGGGCCCGAGACCTTGCGCACGACCTCCTTCGGCGGGACCGCTACCGGCGGCGGATCCGACGCGAGAACCTCGGACGTCCACGCTGCGCCGACGATTGAGAGCGCGAAGGCGACGAGGCTCAAGCGCACGCCGACCCATGAGGCGACGGCTTGGCACGGAGGACGCGCTCCCCTGCAGGGCATGAGTGACGGCATGGTGCTGGCCTGCGCACTCTACGTGGTGGACACGAGGAAGCGGCAATCCTCGCACGCCTGGCAGGGCCCGGAAGGGCGGACTCTGTCGTCGCTGCGGCCGTCGCGGATGCTCCGGACCGGACCGCGTCGGCTGCGCGATGGTACCGATGCTGCGGATGAACACGGCTCCAGCGCCCCGCCCCCGGCGGGCCGGGGGTGGCTACCGACACGCCTTCGTCTTGCGAACGGCGACGACCGCACGGCGAAGGCGTCGGCACGCCCTGGCGCCCGCCGCACCCGCGACGGCAGGCGCCAGGTCACTCGGGGAGCAGGCGTGACACTGTGCCCTCCGGGTGCCGGAACCAGCCGGGGTCCGTGTCGTACGACGCGAG
The DNA here is from genome assembly GCA_021414065.1 of Planctomycetota bacterium. Classification (GTDB taxonomy): domain Bacteria; phylum Planctomycetota; class JAJSAM01; order JAJSAM01; family JAJVHW01; genus JAIOPE01. The sequence continues at coordinate 2,035 of JAIOPE010000119.1, read as the reverse complement.
GTCGTCGCCCACCTTCATCACCGTGAACATGCTCCCCATCTCGATCGGACCGAAGGGCCCCTGGCCCGTCATCATCGGGCTCGTGTTCGCTGGGAGGGGCATTGCCGACGGGGACGCTCTTCACAATCCACTTCCTCCGTTGCGAGGCTCAGGGGGTCGGTCGGGGCGAGAGGATCTGAACCTTCGGCCTCTTGCTCCGGAAGCGGGTCGGAGCAGGCTCGGGCGCGCAACTCCCACGTCGCAGGCGTTGCAGGAGAGGCGGGAGGTCGCCAACTGCGCGGCAATTGCCCGACGTTCGAGTCCCGTCGCGGCGAGACGAGCGAACGCCGAGGATCGACCGGCCGTCCCGCAGTTCAGTCCCGCGCGGCGCCGCCTGCTGCGGTCGAGTGCCACCGGCGTCGCGGGTCGCGCGGTCCCGTTCCCACGGCGATGACGAGCCCCCGTCCGGCCAGTCGCGCGAGGCGGTTCTGCGTCGCCCGAAGGGTGAGGCCGATCCGGGCCGCGATCTCCGCCGTGGAACCTCCGCGGGCCGATGTCACGGACTCGAGGATCGCGCGCTCGACGTCGTCGGAGACTGGGACCGTCACCCGCGTCGTGCGCAGCGTCACGCGGAAACGCATGCCGATCTCCGCGAACTCCGGCGCGGGGAGACCGGCGCCCGTGCATGCGGCGACCATGCGCCGCACCCCGCTTCCCCACTGCTCCACCAGACCGATCTCCTTGAGTACGCGGCCGATGACCCGGTTCCTGAGGCGCGAGACGCCGTCGTGGATCTCCTCGATTGTGAGACCGGGCAGCAGGATGCCCGGGTTCTCGACCTCGACGCGGTCGTCGAATACAGCCACGCGGATCGGCGCGCCGCGCTGCGCGTAGTCGGCGTGCACCACGGCGTTCACCAGCGCCTCGCGCAGCGCCGCCGGAGGGACCGCGTGAACATCGCGACGCCTGAGCCGTCCGATCTCGGCCCCGGTCCGCGTGTTGCGCTCGACGAAACCGATCGCACGGTCGATCGCCACGGCCGGGTACTCGCGGAATTCGGCTCGGTCCGCGATTTCGGTCCTGTCCGTTCCGGCGAAGCGCCCGGCCTGTATCCACGCGTCGGGAAAGCGCGCAAGGCGGTCGCTGCCGAAGAGCACGATCCCCCCGACGGTCGGAACCTGCCGGCCGTCGAACTCTGAGACCATCCCCAGCGTGAAGAGGTCCTTCCTGCGCAGCGTCCGGACCTCCGCGAAGCACTGCGAAGCGGCTGCGAAGTCCAGGGCTTCGCAGTCGAGCTCGGGGACCGGCTCCTCGTCGAAGCTGGATCGGGCCCGCCGTCGTCCGAGCTCCGCGATCAGCGCGGCGTCGGCGGCTCGGTTGGTCGAGCCGAGCCGCACGTACGTGCCGCGCTCGGGACCGTCGGCGACGAGATGGTGCGGACGCAGCGCGCTCGGGTGCACCTCGACCACGAGGACGTGTGTCCGGCGCCACGGGACCACTTCGATCTCCGGCAGCACGTTCGGCGAAATGGAATCGGCCACCAGGTTCGCGAGGCGCTCCTCGAGATCGAGGGGACGATCCACGCCGACCACGTCGTGCGTGCGGTCCTCGACGCCGATCACGAGGCGGCCGCCGGCCGAGTTGGCGAAGGCGACGATCGTGCGCAGCGCCCCCCGCGGCGACGTGAGGTCGCGCTTGAACTCGAGCGTCTTGCCCTCGCGGCGACGGACGAGATCGGCGATGTCCATGCTGCGAAGTGTACTACGAAGTCCCCTGCCGACGATGACTTCGCAGTCGGGAAGGCGGCCACGGTCAACGATCCGCCCGGTCCGCGGCGCGGTCGGGGGGCAGGGGCCCGCGACGCCCCTGTGGTCCTCTGCTCAGGCAGACCCGGACCCATCAACCGTCGCTCTAGCCCGGATGAGGCCTCTCCACGTCGCTCAGGTGCCTGTCGGAGGGTCAAGCTAACATAGACCTAACACGGAGGTCTAGATGTTGGCTGACCAGATCCCTCTCATGCGCGATGACACCATGCCGAAGACGCTGATCGCGTTCA
>JAIOPE010000118.1 GCA_021414065.1 Planctomycetota bacterium | reverse complement strand
GTACGAGACCGTCCGGGGGACGGTCTCGCCGACGCGCCGCAGCGTCGGCTTTGTCAAGCCACGCAAGGGTCCCAACGCAGCGGGCGGCCAGTCGTCGACGACGGGGCTCATCCAGGCGCGGAGCTTCGTGAGCGATCCGGGTTCGTGGCCGTGTCGAAACATGTGGCACATTCGGCTGCTTGCGTCCACTCACCAGGAGAACTCGATGCGTGCTTCAATCGTCATGGGTGCATGGCTGCTGGTTGGCGCGGCGCTCGCGACTGGGTTCGTCATCAGTCGCCGCAGCGATCCGGATGGGGCGTCGGCGGACGCTGACCGGGCGTCGCCGGGTGAGCGCGTCGGGACGCGCGCTCACGACGGCGCCGCCGCCCCGGGTCCGTCGGTCCGCGCCGCCGGCCCGACGCGTCGCGCCGCGGTGCGCGCGTCCCCTCCGGAACTCCGCAACGGCCCGCCCGCGACGCACGACGACTCGGTCGCCGTGCCGCCGGACGGCCGCGCCTCGACCGGGGTACAGCCACCGTCCACCACGGGCGGCGTTGCTGATGGGGGTGTTGGTGCCACCGGGAAGCGCCCGACTGCGCACCGCACAGTGACGCCGCCGCGGCCGTCGGTGCCGGAGCACGCCGTGGTCATCGTCGCGTCCGACGACGTCCGGGCGTGGCTCGTCGTGGATCGTCCGCCTCGGGGCCTCGTGTCGGAGCCTGGGTCGGCGTCGGGGCGCCTGCAACTCTGCCTCTCGAAGGCGGCGCCCGCGCCGCTCATCTTCCGGATCGAGTCGGACCCGCCCGGCGCGCTGAGGCTCGTCGCGCGGGGGGATCCCGTGCTGAAGGTGGCGGCAGGCCGCGACGGCGGCAGCTTCGCCGTGGCCGGTCTCGTGCGTGGGACGGCCCACGTCGTGGCGCGGTTGGTGGAGGGCGGGGACGCAGCGACTGCCCAACCACTGACGGTGCCCCTGGATGTCACGTCGCAGGACGACTTCTCGAGCCCGATCCTCGAAGCGCGAGCCGAACCGCCGCCGGAGGGCGAGGCGTCGTCGGCGCTCGTCGGCGGGAGCCAGGAACTGCTTGGCCTCCGGGGTGGCGTCGCCGGGAGGATCGTACTCCGTCGCAGTGGGTTCCGTGGGTTCCAGACGGAGCCGACAAGCGTTCAGGTCGTCGCCGACGACCCGGTCGGCATCTTGGACGATGTGCCGTGGCTCGTGACCATCCCAGCCGGTCAGAGCGCAGCTCCGTCGCCTCTGGTCGTGCGCCTTCGGGATGTCGAGGGGGAGGCGAAACTCCGTTTTCGCTCGGGCGACCAGGAGGCAGCCAACGTCGTGCGATCCGCGTCGGCGCGCTGGACAGGACCCGCGCGAATCGTGCTTCCGCTCGGTGCGCGTGCCGTGGTCCCGTTGTCGCTCGCCCCCGGCGCCCGTGAAATGCCGGGCTTGCACGTCGCGGCCGCCGACACGGGGCTCGCGGGCGTCTCGGTCGTCGCGCCGTCGAAGGCGCCGGCGGCCGAGCGCGTAGATCTCACTCTCGACGGGCGCGCCGTGGGTGAGACGACAGTGCGCGTGAGCGCCCCGTCGAGACCGGAGTTCGTGGCGGCGCTCGTCGTCGTACCACGGGAGATCGAAGTCCGCGACGGACACCTGGTGCTCACGGGGCTTTCGACCGGAGCGCGCGGCGACGTGCGGCTGGCGGTTGTCAACGCGGCGGCGCGCGCTGGTGTCGATGGAGCGGGGAGCGGCAGCGCCGGTCCGGCGAAGCCCGGCCGCCTCGTGCTCGACGACGGCGTTGGCGTGCCGGCCGGCGTCGCGGTCGAACGCGGCGGGGGGGCATCGATCATCCTGCACCTGACGATCGAGGCGGGCGGGCCGGGCGAGCTGATGGTGCCCGTCCGGATCGAAGGCACCTTCGAGGGGTTGCGCGTCGCCGATGCGTCGCGGGGCGAGTCGCGTGCGGAGTACACGATCCGTGCGCGTCCGTGACGTCTCCCGTCGAGCGACGATGGTGACGGTCGCTGCGATCGCGGTGGCCGTGGCCCTCGCGGCCGTGGCGGCGAAGCTCCTCGCCAAGCGTGGCGACGCCGACGGCGCCGCTGAAATGCGGAGTTCGTGTGCCACGATCGAACTGGAGCCGGCTCCGCCGGAAACCTGCGGCGAAGCAGAGATCCGTTGGGGTGGTGCCGTTCTCGGGCGCCCTGAGCCACGACAGGTGCCGCTGGTGGGTGGCCGTGCGCGTGTCGATCTGACCGACGGCCGGCCGGCGCGCGCGTATGTAGCGTGCGGCGACGGCATCGTCTGGCCGCGGTCCGCGGGCCTCGTCGTCGGGCGGACGGCGTCGTTTCGCCTGGAACCGCTTCGGACGATCGTGCTCGGTGCCGACCAGGACCCGGGGGACTCGGCGGACGCGCCGCCTCGCGTTCGGTTCATTCCCGACAGATCGGTCATTCCAGACGGCCCCGCGGCCCGCGTGGATGCTCTGCAGGCATGGATCGACACGGAGTGCGTCGTTGTGAGGCGGCGCGCGGGTTCGGTCGAAGCGCGCGTGCCTCCCGGCACAGCCTGGTGGGTCCTGGCCCAACTGCCCGGCGGGCCGGTCATCTCGCACGTGCCGGCGGCCGATGCGGTGCGCGGGACCGCGCGCGCAGTCGGATTGCTCGCGCCGTCCGTGCGGCGCACGCTGCGCCGCGCACCGACGATCGACGGCGGGCCGATTCCCGACGGTACGCTCGTCGTGCCGGGCCGACTCGATGTGTTCGCCGTCGGCGCCGTGCGCGCTGCGGTGCGTGACATCGGCTTCGCCGGCGCGGTCGTCGTCGGCCTCGGGGGGTGGCGCGCCGTGGACCTGCCCACCGCAGACGAACTGACGCTGGCGCACGCCTCGTTCGGTGTTGCGTACGCCGCATGGCCGGACTCGGAATCACCCGACGCCGGGCCGCCGAACGCGTCGAGCGAGTCGGGCGCAATTGAGTTCGTCGCCGGAGCGGGCGCGGAGTTCTCGCTTGGCGTGGCGGTCTGGCCCGCGTGGCCCGGCACCGGCGACGTGTTCTCGCGACCGTCGGATCGAATGCTCCGGACGATCGCGATCGGTGGGACGTCGCACGTCGTGCGGGGGCTTCCGAGCGGCGCGTACAGGTTCGACTATGCGGCATCGTCCGGGGCGGGGCGTCCGGGAACGAGGCTGCGCCGCGGTGCAGTTCTGGTGGATGCAGCCGGTCCGCGACCGCGCGTGGAGGTGACCCTCACGACTGAGTGACGCGGGGCGCCTACTCCAGCGTGACGAGGACGTCGCCCTTGGCCACGGCCGTGCCGACGGCGACGCGCACCTCGGAGACGACGCCGTCCGCGTCGGCGCGGACTTCGTTCTGCATCTTCATCGCTTCGAGGATGAGGAGCGCCTGGCCCTTCTTCACCGTGTCGCCCTTCGCGACGCGCACGTCGCGCACGATTCCCGGCATGACGGCTTTCACCGTGCCGCCGTGCGCTCCGGCGCCCTTGTCGCCGAGGATGCTCTTCAGGAGCTCCTCGCGCTCGTCCACGACCGACGCCTTCCAGACCTCGCTCGCGATCGTGAGGAGCAGGTCGTCGTTCGGCCCGGCGACCACGATCCGGCGGGACTCCGTTCCGAGCAGGAGCGAGTACGTCCCGGTGGGGCCGACGGGCACGAAGTCGAGCGGGACCTCCACGCCGTCCCTCACGACGTGCGTGCGTCCGTCGCGTTCGATGAGGTCGATCTCCATGCGCTCGCCGTCGAGGGTGACGAAGTACTTCATGGCCGGTCTCCCACGAGGCGGGAGCGTCCCGCGGTGACCCAGGGCGAGAGCCCGCCGGACGCGGCGCCGTCGGCGGGGCGCGGCGACGCAGCGGCGCGTCGCGCCCGCTCGCGGTGGACGAGGGCCGCCGCCACCGCCGCCGCATAGCGGTGACGCGTCGAGGGGCGCCCGACGATCTCTGCGAGGTGGGCGTCGAGGAAGCCCGTGTCGTAGCGGCCCTCGATGATCTCCGGGCGCCGCAGGAGTTGCAGCGTGAAGGGGATCGTCGTGCGGATGCCCGACACGATGAACTCGCGCAGGCCCTCGATCGTGCGCTGCCGGGCCTCGTCGCGCGTGGCGCCCCAGCAGATCAGCTTGCCGAGCATCGAGTCGTAGTAGAGCGTGATCTCCTGGCCCGCCCAGACCGAGCAGTCGAGACGCACGCCCGGCCCGCCGGGGAGCATGACGTGCTCGATCTTCCCGGCCGACGGGAAGAACCCCTGCTCCGGGTCCTCGGCGCAGATGCGCACCTCCATCGCGTGGCCGGACGGGCGCAGGTCCGACTGCTGCCACGAGAGCCGCCGCCCCGCGGCGACACGAAGCTGCTCGCGCACGATGTCCACGCCGTAGACCATCTCGGTCACGGTGTGCTCGACCTGGAGGCGCGTGTTCATCTCGAGGAAGTAGAAGTTGTTCGCGTCGTCGGCGAGGAACTCGACCGTGCCCGCGTTGACGTAGCCGACGGCTAGGGCCCCGCGCACCGCCGCGCCGGCCATCGCGTCGCGGACGCTGTCGGGCAGACGGTTCGCCGGGCACTCCTCAAGGATCTTCTGGTGCCGCCGCTGCACGGAGCACTCGCGCTCGCCGATGTGGACGCCGTTCCCGTGGCGGTCGAGGAGCACCTGGATCTCGATGTGGCGCGGCGAGAGGATGCACTTCTCGACGTAGATCTCGCCGTTCCCGAACGACGACACGGCCTCGGCCGCCGCGCGCTCGTACATGTCCTCGACGTCTTCCGCGCGCGAGACCATGCGGATGCCCTTGCCGCCGCCGCCCGCGCTCGCCTTGAGCATGACCGGGTAGCCGATCGCGTCGGCCGTGCGCCGCGCGTCCTTCGCATCGATGCACGGATCGAGCGAGCCCGGGACGATCGGCACGCCCGCCGCGTGCATCGCGCGCCGCGCGACGACCTTGCCGCCCATCACCCGCATCGCGTCGCCCGAGGGGCCGATGAACGTGACGCCCGCAGCGTCGCAGGCGTCGGCGAACGCGGCGTTCTGGCTGAGGAACCCGTACCCAGGGTGGATCGCGTCGGCGCCCGTCCGCTTCGCGGCGTCGAGCACCTTGTCCATCCGGAGGTAGCTCTCCGACGCCGCGGACCCGCCGAGCGCGACGGCCTCGTCGGCCATGCGGACGTGCGGCTCGCGGCGGTCGGGGTCGGAGAAGACTGCGACGCAGGGGATGCCCTCGGCGCGGCAGGCGCGGATCACGCGCACCGCGATCTCGCCGCGGTTCGCGACGAGCACCTTGCGGAGCGACGGCGCGGTCTGCGCGCTCGTCACGGCGTTCCTGCCCGTCACAGCGGGATGTTCCCGTGCTTGCGTGGAGGGTTGCGGTCGCGTTTCGTCCGGAGCACTTCGAGCGCGCGGATCAAGCGTTCCCTCGTCTTCGACGGCAGCACGACGTCGTCCACGTAGCCGTAGCTCGCCGCGTCGTAGGGGTTCGCGAACTTCTCGCGGTACTCGGCGGTGAGCTTCGCCTCGGTCGCGGCCGGGTCGGCCGACGCCGCGATCTCGCGCTTGAAGATGATCTCGACCGCGCCCTTCGCGCCCATCACCGCGATCTCGGCGGTGGGCCACGCCAGGTTCAGGTCGCCGCGGATGTGCTTGCTCGACATCACGTCGTACGCGCCGCCGTAGGCCTTGCGCGTGATCACCGTGAGCTTCGGCACGGTCGCCTCGCAGTACGCGTAGAGGAGCTTCGCGCCGTGGCGGATGATCCCGTGCCACTCCTGGTCCGTGCCCGGCAGGAACCCCGGGACGTCTTCGAACGTGACGAGCGGGATGTTGAACGCGTCGCAGAACCGGATGAACCGCGCGCCCTTCACCGACGCCTCGATGTCGAGCACGCCCGCGAGCACCGCCGGCTGATTGGCGACCACGCCGACGACGCGTCCGCCGAGGCGCGCGAACCCGACGACGATGTTCTGCGCGAACTCCTGGTGGACCTCGAGGAAGCTGCCGCGGTCCACGACGCCCTGGATCACGTCGCGGATGTCGTACGGCTGGTCAGGGTGCGGCGGGACGATCGAGTCGAGCGCGGCGTCGGCGCGGTTCGCGGGATCGTCGGTCGGCCGGAACGGCGGGTCCTCGGTGTTGTTCGACGGCAGGTACGAGAGCACGCGGCGGAGCAGCGCGAGGCACGCGGCGTCGCTCGGCGCGGTGAAGTGAGCCACGCCGGACTTCGACGCGTGGGCGTGGGATCCGCCCAGGTCCTCGCTCGTCACAGTCTCGTGTGTGACGGTCTTCACCACGTTCGGCCCCGTCACGAACATGTACGAGGTCTGGTCCACCATCGCGATGAAGTCGGTGATGGCGGGGGAGTAGACGGCGCCGCCCGCGCACGGGCCCATGACCGCCGAGAGCTGCGGGATCACGCCCGACGCCATCGTGTTGCGCCAGAAGATCTCCGCGTAGCCGCCGAGCGAGACCACGCCTTCCTGGATGCGCGCGCCGCCCGAGTCGTTCAGTCCGATCAGCGGCGCGCCGACCTTCATGGCCTGGTCCATCAGGCGACAGATCTTCTCCGCGTACGCGCCGGAGAGCGCGCCGCCGAAGACCGTGAAGTCCTGGCTGAACACATACACCGCGCGGCCGTCCACCGTGCCGTGCCCGGTGACGACGCCGTCGCCGAGGACCTTCTTCTCGGTCATCCCGAAGTCGGCGCAGCGGTGCGTGACGAACGCGCCGGACTCCGTGAACGAGCCTTCGTCGAGGAACAGTTCGATCCGCTCGCGCGCGGTGAGCTTGCCCTTCTCGTGCTGTTTCTTCACGGCCTCCGCGCCGCCGCCCTCGAGCGACGCCGCGCGCATCCGGAGGAGCCGCTCGACCGGCGTCTCGCCCCGGTCCGACGCGTTGCCACAGCCGCTTCCGGCGCTCATGCGTCCCTCTTCTCGACGAGTTCCACGAGCACGCCGGCCGTGGACTTGGGGTGCAGGAAGACGATCGGGAGCCCCGCGGCCCCGAGCTTCGGTTCGTCGTTCACGAACTCGACTCCCTTCGACTTGAGCCGCGCGATCTCCGCGCGGATGTCCGACACGGCGAAGCACATGTGGTGCAGCCCCGGGCGGTTCTTCGCGAGGAAACGGCCGACCGGGGTGTCGGGCCCGAGCGGTTCCGTCAGTTCCACGACCGCGTTCCCGCAGTCGAGCTTGACGACCTTCACGCCCTGGTCCGCGACCTCGACCCGCTTGACGACGGGCAGGTCGAAGAGGTCCGAAAGGAGCTTCGCGGTGCCGTCGGCGTCCGGCGTCGCGATGTTCACGTGGTCGAGTTTCATGGAACGCTCAGGTTACCCAACACGGGGTCGGTTCGGGACGTTCGCGCGGGGCGGCGGACGCGCGCGGGCTCGACCGCCGGGCCCTCAGTTTCGGGTACCCTGCCACGATGCGCCCAGCCGCCCTCACTGCCGTACTCGCCCTGTGTGCCTGCGCGTGCGCCTGCCGCGAGTCGTCCGGGCCCGCCGGCCCGCCGCCGGGTGTCGTCCCACAGGCCGCCGCCGCCTCCGTCCCCGTCGTGAACTTCGCGAAGATCGACGACGGCCTCTACCGCGGCGCCCAGCCCGACTCCGCCGGCTTCCGCGCGCTCCGGGAACTCGGCGTGAAGACGATCGTGAACCTGCGCGAGGCCCACTCCGACGCCGCCATGGCGCCGCCCGCGGGCCTCGACCTCGTCGAGATCCCGCTCCATGCGTTCGCCGACAGCGACCCGCCGACCGACGCCGACCTCGCCCGGTTCCTCGACGTCGCCCTCGACCCCTCGAAGCGCCCGGTGTTCGTCCACTGCGCGAAGGGGAAGGACCGCACCGGCACGATGTGCGCCGTGTACCGCATGGAGGTGGACGGCTGGACCCCCGATCGGGCGTTCACCGAGATGCAGTCCTTCGGCTTCCACGACTACTACAAGGACCTGGAGCGGTACGTGCGCGGGTACACCCCGCGATTCGCGGAGCGGGTCCGGGCGTTCACGGAGAAGCGGTAGGACGCAGCCGATGCGGCGTCCGGCGATCGTCGGCGTGCTCGTCCTCGTCGCGATCCTGCTCGCGACGGGGGTGTTCGTCGCGCGAACGCCGTCGGTCCAGGATGGGGTGGTGGGCGACCGTCCCGTGGCGCCGCCGCCGCGCGTCGGCACGCGTGATGTCTCCCGCCCCACGAACCCGCGGGCGAGGATCGCCCAGCGCGGCGCGGGGGCAGACCCGGAGAACGCTGCCGGTTCTGCGGACGTCGGCGCGACGTGGACGCTCCACGGACGCGTGCTCGACGACACGGATGCCGTCGTCGCCCTCGCACGAAGGACGGATTCCTGCCGCAGGCGACGCTCGTCTCCGATCGGTCGGAGATGGCCTTTGCGTTGCACCGGGGCGCGAGATGCGAGTTCACGGTCGCTGACGACGCCGGGAAGCCGGTGGAAGGCGCCGTCCTCCGCCAGTTGACGTACATCGGGGATCACTCGCTCGTGAGCGGACGGGCCATCTCGGACGAAGTCGGCCGTGCGCAACTCGCCGTCGTCGGTGCGCGTGAGGAGGTCCTTGTCGAAGCCGCTGGATTCGCCCGCGAGTGGGTGTCAGCGCGGGAGGAAGACTCGGGGCCGGACCCGATCCGCGTGGTCCTTCACGAGGGGCGTGCGCTTGCCGGGACGGTCGCGGACGCCGAAGGGCGTCCGCTGCGCGGCGTCCTGGTATCGCTCCACGACCAGCGCGTGCTGACCGCGGACGACGGCCGGTTCGCGTTCGACGGCCTCGAAGCGCGGGTGCAGGACTTCGTCGACGACGGGCTCTGGGTCAAAGCGCACCTCGCCGGATGGTGCGGCGGGGAGCACGTCAACGTGTGGCCCGGAGATCTCGAGGTTCGCGTGGTCCTCCGCCGCACCGCGACCGTGCGCGGCGTCGTCGTCCACGCGGATGGGAAGCCCGCCGTCGGGGCGCGGGTCAACAGCGACTTCACGACCGACGAAGCCGGCCGATTCGAACTCCTCCAGTTCGCGTCGGGGCACGAACTGGTCTGGGCCGACGCCCGCGCACCGGCGGATGCTCGGACCCGCGTCCACGGCGCCGAGTACGCCGATGCGCCGCCGGGCGGCACGGTCGAGAACCTGCGGATCGTTCTCGAACCCGATGCGTCCGAGTGCTTCGTTCTCGTTCGGACGATGGACGCCGACGGGAAGCCGATTGCGATGTCGGAGGTCCTCGCGTTCGACGGCGACCACTGCGTCGCGGACAACCGGACCGGCGACGACGGCACGATCCTGCTCCGGATCCGCGACCGTGACGGGGCGCGAGTCCGTATCGCGGCGAACACCTGGCGGCCTCCGTGGCTCGACGCGGTCGCAGAGAAACTCGTCGAGGCGCGCTCCGCACCGCCGTTCGAGACGGTCGAGCTGCGGCTCGGCCCGCCGGGACGGCTCCGTCTGCGCGCGGTGGATCCCGACGGGAATGACGTGCCGATCGACGGCGTGCACGTCAGCGCCGGGCGCGCCGACGTCCGCGGGACCGACGGCACGTGGGACCTTCCGGCGACGAGGACGTTCTCCGCGACGGTGCTCGTGCCGGGGTTCGCGGTGCGGACCGTCGAACTCGCTCCGCCGCATCCGCGGTTCCGTGAGGAGGTGATTCGACTCGTCCCTGCGACGCATGTTGTCGGACGTGTCGTCGGGCGCGACGGCGAGCCGGACGCCCGCGATCTGACGATCGTCATCGCAGTCCGGGACGCCGCGACCGGCGTCTGGGAGCGCGCGACCGCGCAGGTCGCGAAGGACGGACGCGTCGAGTTCACGACGCTGCCGCCAGGGCCGGCGCACGTCTGGGTTCTCGGCGGGGACGACGTGACTCTCGCTTTCAGCGCGGTCGATGTCGCTGCCGGGCGGACGACGGACGTCGGCGATCTGGCGCTCGCCGGCCCCACGCCCTTCCGAGGGCTCGTCGTGGACGAGACGGGGCGCGGCATCGGCGGCGCACTCGCGATCTTCGAGGACGCGGCGGGCGACTCGGCGTGCCGCCCCGTCTGCACGCGACCCGACGGCACGTTCGATGTCACGCTGCCCGGTCGCTTCGCCATGCGACTCCGCGTGACGCGCCCCCGGCCGCGCCACGGCGTGCGTCGCGTTGGGGTCGGAGCTCGCGCCGACGTCTCCCGCGTCACCGTTCCGCGTGGTTCTCGGCCCGCCGGGCCGCGTGTGTGCTCATGCGGAGTTCGGACTCGCACCCGGGTTCCGGTCGATCGAGATGCGCGTCCCGGGCACGACGTGGACCTGGCGCGCGCCGGACGTCGATGACGACGACGGGCACGACGACGGCGACGTCTACGGCGATCTTCCGCCCGGGCCGATCGAGGTCGTCGTCACGAGCGGGGGAGCCGAGCACGTGAAGACGGTGGTGGTCGTTCCGGGGAAGACGGTGGAGTGCGTGCTCGAGAGGTGATGCCGGCCACGCGCGGGTATCCTCGCCGCATGCCGCGGCCCGTACCGAAGCCGACACCCATCGACCGTGACCGGTTCGTCGCGCTCCTCGCCGAGCGTTTCCCGGAGGTTGCCGCGCAGATCGGCGACATCGCGGCGGGGTTGGTCCACTGTGAGATGGACACGGTCCAGCGTGCGACGAACGCTGCCATCCGGTCGGGCGACCTCCCGACGGTGCTCGCTCACTTCGAGTTCGTGGACGAGGTGATCCGCGGCGCGGACGCGGCGGTCGAGAACGCGGTGATCGTCTCGTACCTGGAGGGGCTCGACTTCCGCGGCGTCCACGGCGCAGCGGCCCGGAAGCTCCTGCGGCCGCGGCTCCGAACCGAGCTGGACGCGCAGCTCGAGTACCTGCGGCGGCTGCACGGCGACGCGACGCCGCCGGCGCGGACGCCGTGCCGCGAGCGCGGTCCGCGGTAGATCCGCCACAACGCGCGTTCGCCGACGGCGTCGGGTGCGCGCGTCCGTGCGGCACTGCCGTTCATGCGTCGTCCACGGGGTGGATGAGTTCGAGCTCGCAGCGCGGGTTCGCGCCGCGCAGCGCCGCCATCACCGCGGCGACGGTGGCGCCGCGCGGGACCGCGAAGTAGCCGCGACCGGGGCCGTCGTCCGTCGGTCCCCAGGCGCCCTCGGGTGCCACGCCGGCCGCCTCCGCCGCTGCGACGAGGGCGTCCCAGCACGTCTGGGCGGCGGCGCCCGGGCGCAGAGCGTAGTCCACGATCATCACCCAGCGGCCGCCGTCCTTCGCGAGGCTCTCGCAGACCTGACGGTACGAGCGCCCGTCCTTGTCCCACGCGAGCGCCGCGCCGTTCCCCGGCGCCGCGACGATCTCGTCGCCGTACGTCGGCTTGGCGTGCAGGAACGGCACGTTGTCGAGCCGCACGCGCCGCGCGCCGTCGGCGCCCGCCGCAGGGCCGAGGTCCACGGCCCACACGGTCTCGAGATCGTCGCCACGGTCGTGCAGGAGCACCTTCACCAGCGATTCGTCCGCCATGGCGGCGAGCGTATCGCTGCGGCTCCACCGTCAGCGAGCGATCGTCTCCGGAAAGTAGAGCTGCGCCTCCGCCGGGCCGGTCTCGACCTCGCCGACGACGTGCGTCCGCTCGGGCTCGCGGAAGGGGACCCACGTGACGCGCACCTTGTAGCGGCCCGGCGCGAGGCGCTCGGCGACGAACCGGCCCTCGGCGTCGGTACGGACGAGGCGCTCCATCCCGCCGTCCGTCGCGGTGAGCGTGATCTTCCAGTTCGCGAGCGGCGCCCCGGTCGCGTCCACGACGCGTCCCCGGGCCGTCGCCGGCTCGCACAGCGCGAAGGTGACGGGCTCCGTTGCGCCCGGCCGGACCACGACGGGCGCGAGGATCAGGGCGGCGCGGGCCTTGTCGTCGGGGTCCACGGCGACGTCGCAGGGGTAGACGTCGGTGAGCCCGCCGCAGGTGATCGAACCGTCGTCCCGCGACGTGGCGAACGTCGGGCGGCTCGAGTAGTGCGTCGTGAACCGCAGGCGGACGTTCGCGAGCGGCTTCCCGGCACCATCGACGACGCGCCCCTCCAAGCGCTTCCCTTCGGCGCACCGGACCTCGACCCCGCTCTCGCCGCCGGGCGGAACCTCGTGGAACCCCAGGGCCCATCGGCGGCCGGAGACGCCGCGCGTCGTCGGATCGACGACCATGCTCGCTGCGACTCCCACCGGCACCGCGACCTCGAAACGCCCCGCGGCGTCGGTCCTCGTCCATGCGGGCGCCGCGTCCTTCGCGTAGACCCAGACGTCGGCGTCGGGCACGGCGCTGCCGTCTGCGCCTACGACCCGGCCCGCGGCGACCGCCGCGCCGGGAGCGACGACCTCCACGGCGTCCGCGTCCTTCTCACCGACGGCGACCTGCGCCCCGAGGCTCGCGCGCCCGTTCCGCGCGGTCGGCTCGACCCGGACGACCACCTTCTCCGCGGGGACGTCGGGTGCGACGAAGGCCCCGTCCTCGCCCGACCGCGTCGCCGACACGAGGATCCCGCGCGCACCGTACACCCGGACGATGGCACCGGCGACCGGTTCGCCCGCCGCCGTGCGCACACGTCCCGAGATCGTGCGCGTGGCGGGCCTCGCGGCGGCCGGGGGATCGCTCGCCGACGAGTTCCCTGCGGCGGGCACGGGCGGCGCGGCGCGCGGACGGGGCGCACGCGGTGACGTTGTCGGTGACAGTGGTACGGGCGAGGGCGTAGCCGTTGCGGGCCGCGCGGCGCGGGACGGCGGTTGCGGTGCGACGTCCGTCGCGGGCCCCGAGCCGACCGCGACGAGGGCGAACCCGGCCGCGCCCGCGAGGAGGGTGGCCGCGAGTAGGGCGAGCAGCGCGCCGCGTCGCATGGCAGACGATGGTACGGCCGGAGCGCAGTCCTGGCGGGCGGTGTTCCGCGCGGGGGCGGGGGGGGACGGGGCGCGCGCCGCGTCGCTGGGACGCGAGTGACGCGAGCGGGGGACAGTCCCCTTCGGGGCCCGACGGTCCCGACGGTTGGTCAGTACTCGCCCCGGCGCGGGTCCTGGTCCCACGCGTCCCACAGCTCGAACCACTTCGCCCGGACCCACGGGTGGAGTTCGTCGCCGAATGCGCGCGGGAGACGCACGGCACCGATTGCGGCCTGGACGTCGCCCAGGTCCTTCAGGCGGCCGGGATTGCTCATGCCGGACGCGAGCTTCAGCTCGACGAGCGTGCGGAGCGAGACGTAGCGCACGCCGTCGCGAACGAGCACCGGCTCGACGGTCGGGTCGGGGAAGGCGATCGGCTTCACGTCGTCGGTGCCCGCGTAACGCCCCGCGAGGACGAGGTCGATCCGTACGCCGGTCCGCGTGTCGCGAAGACTGCGCGAGCCCTCGAACGGCGGAAGGAAGCCGCGGCCGTCGAGGAGGTCGTGGGCGCGCTGCGTTCCTTCTGCGGTCAGGACGACGTCGATGTCGGTGGTCTCCCGCTTGTAGCCGTGCGCGATGAGCGCCATCGCACCGAGCACGGCGTACGGGACGTTCGCTTCGTCGAGGCGCTCGGCGAGGCGGTGGAGCGTCTCCCAGACCGGGCCGCGCCCGTCGTGGAACAGCGAACTCTCACGGACGGCGAGGTCGTCGCCGCCTTCGTAGGGTCGGATCTCCTCGTACGGTCGCACGGGCATCGGAGGCGTCTCCTCGGGGCGGTCGCGCGGATCGCCGCGCCATTGTAGGTCCTCGGTAGCTCGTCTGTAGGTCGTCTGAGACCGGCCGAAGGTGACATCGGGATTCCGAGACGCGTGCGACGTCGCTGGGACGCGAGTGACGCGAGCGGGGGACAGTCCCCGCTTCCTCACTGGCTCGACGACCGCCGCGGTCGTGTGGCGCTCGTCGAACGCTCTCCACCGCGCGCGCAATGGCGGCGGACGTGGTACGCTGCCCGCGCATGGCAGAGCGGATCGTGTGCGCGGGCTGCGGGCGGACGGCGAATGCGCTGTTCGCGAAGTGTCCTTCGTGCGGCGCTCCGCTGCGGGGCACGGCGGGCGGCGCCGGCCCGGAGCCGCGCACGACGAAGATCTGCGTGGGCTGCGGACGGGTGCACGGCGCCGGATTCGCGAAGTGCCCGTTCTGCGGGGCGCCCGGCCGGTCCGAACCGACGGACTCGGGGGCTGTGTCCCGCGTTCCGGCGAATGGGCCGTCGGCATCCGCGACGGTGCGGGACTACGCGGCGATCGCGGTCCAAGCGATGGCCTCGTCGGCACCGTTCGTCCACCTGGACCTGCACCCGGCGTCGATCCTGGCCTTGGACCTGTTCTTCGACGTGAGCTGGGGCGATCGCGGCGTCGCTCCGGGGGACGACGCCTGGCGGCCGAACCCGGCGCAGCGCGCGGCGATCGTGAATCTCGGCGTCTGCTTTGGGGAGATCCTCCGCCGGGACCTCGGCGGCGCCTGGGAAGACGATGCCGCGCAGGGGAGTGACCCGGTCGTCGCGCGGCTCGTGCTGCCCGGAGGCATGCGGTGCTTCCCGGTCAGCCGGGCGTGGAAGCGGATGCAGAGCGGAGCGAGCGAGAGCTTCGAGACGATGCACGCGGGACTCCGGCGGATGGCGGGCGTCGTGCCGTCGGTCGCGGAACTCGACGGCTGGCTGGATCACGCGCGGCGCTTCGAGGAGGCCGGACGGCGTGACCTCGCGGCCCGCTTCTACGACCGCGCGGAGCCACTCGGCACGGATGCGGCGACGCACGAGCGAATCGACGCCCTGCGGCGGCGTGGGGCAGAGCGCGAATCGGCGCACCCGACCCCTCCGCAGGAACCGCCTCCCGCGTTGCCGATGTCGCCCGCGCCGGCCGCTGGGCTGCCCGACTCCGTCCCACCACTCGCACCGGAGATGCTCGCGGAGTTGGTTTCCGGCCGCGATGCGATGCAGCGAGGCGCCCACGGGGAGGCGCTCGCCGCGTTCGACCGTGCGCTTGCCGTGGATCCCGCCGCGAAGGAGGCGCTCCTGGGGCGTGCCGGGGCGCTGCTCTCCCTTGGACGCGCAGTCGAGGCGCGTGTGTGGCTCGACACCTTCGCGATGCGCGCCGACGCGGAGCCCGCGCGGACGTTTCTCGCGGCCATCGCCGCCGACGATGCGGGGGACGCGCCCGCGGCGCACGAGCTGTTCGCCCGCGCCGCGGCCGACGGGCGCCTCGGGGAGAGTCACCGGGCCCGTGCGCTCTCGCGGTCGAAGGAACTCGCGTCCGACCCTCGCGTGCGAGCGCGCGCCATCGAGCGGATACCGGAGCTGGGCGACGTCGTGCGCGCCTACCAGGCCCTCTGCGCCGAGCACCCGGAGTTCGCGGAGGGCTGGCGCGAGCTCGGCGTCGGCCTGTCGATGCTCGGCCGCGGCGACGAGGCTCTGTCGGCGTTCGACCGCGCCATCGCCGCCCAGCCGACGGAACCGCAGGGCCACGACCACCGGGCCGTCACGCTCGCCCGACTCGGGCGAACCGACGCAGCGATCGCGGCGCTCGAGGCGGGGCTGCGGCACTGCCCGGGCAGTGCGGCGCTGCGTTTCCGCGCGGGGATCTTCCTCGCGACGTCCGGCCGAACGACGGATGCGTTCGCCGCGTTCGACGACGTCGTCCGATGGAGCCCGTGTCACCCGGAGGTCTGGGCGAGCGTGGCCGACCTCTACCTGCGCGAGGGGCGCACGGCCGAGGGGATCGACGCGATCCGGCGGTTCCTCGCGAGCAACCCTGGCCGCGTGCACCCGCGCGTCCAGGCGGCGCGCGAGCGCCTCTGGGCCCTTGAGAATCCGGGCCGGACGCGCGACGTCGGCCGCGCGTCGGCGCTGCGCGGCGCGGCCGTCCCGGCGTTTCTCGCCCGGGATTTCGCGGGCGCGGCGGTGCTTCTCGAAGCGTCGGCGGTGGCCGATCCAATCGTCGGCGAAACCTGGCTGAACCTCGGGAGCTGCCTCGCGGCGCTCGGTCGCACGGGCGAGGCGCTCGCTGCTTTCGAGCGTGCGGAGTCGATCCTCGGCGCGACGGGTGACGTCACGCAGGGTGAGGTTGCGGCGCTGCTCGCCCTCGGACGCGCGGACGACGCCGTCCGTTGCCACGACCGGGGGCTCGCGCTCGGCAAGCCGGACGCCGCGGCGCTTCTCTCGAAGGCGCTGACGCTCCTGCGCGTCGGCCGACGCGCAGAGGCTGCGCCGATCCTGCAGCGACTGGTGGCCCGCGATCCAGCGAACCAGGAGCTACGCGACGCGTACACCCGCGCGGCCGCCGCGGGCGGCTGAGCCGCGCGGTCAACCGTGCGGTGTCGGGGGCGCCGCGCCTCAGTACTCGCCCCGGCGCGGGTCTTTGTCCCACGCGTCCCACAGCTCGAACCACTTCGGCTGGACCCACGGGTGGAGCTCGGGGCGGTGCGCGGGGGGCCTCTGCGGAATGACGACTTGTGGCCTGTAAAATGACGACTTACGGCGTGCGGATTGACGAGATGCGCTTCGGGGACAGTCCCCTTCGGGTCCCCGCGGTCCGCGTTGGACAGCGTCGGTCGCGGCGACCGGTCCCGCGCTACTCCTCCGTCGGGACCCAGGGGCCCCAGACGCGTTCCAGCGTCGCGCAGATCTCGCCGACGGTGGCGTAGGCCTCGACGGCTTGGAGGATGACGGGGAAGAGGTTCTCGCGCGGGGCGGCGGGGTCGGCGGAGCGGGCGAGGGCGTCGAGGGACGCCGTGACGGCGGCGGCGTCGCGGGTGCGGCGCATCGCCTGGACCTGGCCCGCGATGAGCGCAGTGCGGGACTCGTCCACCTTGAAGAGGCGCGGCGGCGGCTCGTTCTTCTCCACGTACCGGTTCACGCCGACGACGACCTTATCGCCGGAATCGATGCGGCGCTGCTCGTCGTACGCGGCGGCCTGGATCTCGCGCTGCATGAAGCCCTTGCGGATGGCGGACGCGGCGCCGCCGAGGGCGTCCACCTTCGCCATGAGCGCGACGGCGTCGGCCTCGAGGCGGTCGGTCAGTTCCTCGATGAACGGGCACCCGCCGAGCGGATCGACAACGGACGCGGCGCCGGTCTCCTCGGCGAGGATCTGCTGCGTGCGGAGGGCGAGGCGGACGCTGTCTTCCGACGGCAGCGCGAGGGCTTCGTCGCGGCTGTTCGTGTGGAGGCTCTGCGTGCCGCCTAGGACGGCCGCGAGGGCCTGGATCGCAACGCGGATCGCGTTGTTGTCGGGCTGCTGCGACGTGAGCGCGACGCCCGCGGTCTGCGTGTGGAAGCGGAGCATCGCGCTCGCGTCCTTCTTCGCGCCGAGTCGCTCGCGGGCGAGGCGGGCCCAGAGGCGCCGCGCCGCGCGGAACTTCGCGACCTCTTCGAAGAGGTCCATCTGCGACGCGAAGAAGAACGAGAAGCGGGGCAGGAACGTGTCGGGCGCGAGCCCGCGTTCGATCGCCTGGCGGCCGTACTCGAGGCCGTTCGACAGCGTGAACGCGATCTCCTGCACGGCCGTGCAACCGGCTTCGCGCATGTGGTAGCCGGAGATCGAGATCGGGTTCCACTGCGGCAGGTTCGCAGACGACCACTCGATCACGTCGGTGACGAGACGGAGCGACGGCCCCTCGGGGAAGCGGTGCGTGTTGCGCGCCGCGAACTCCTTGAGCACGTCGTTCTGCGTCGTGCCGCCGACGGACGGCAGCGGGACGCCGCGCTTGCGCGCCGTCGCGACGACCATCGCGAGCAGCACGGCGGCCGTCGCGTTGATCGTCATCGAGAGCGTCACTTCGCCGAGCGGGATGCCGTCGAGGAGCGTCTCCATGTCGCGGAGCGAGTTGATGGGAACGCCGACCTTGCCGACCTCGCCGGCCGACATCTCGTGGTCGCTGTCGTAGCCGATCTGCGTCGGCAGGTCGAACGCGCACGAGAGCCCGGTCTGCCCGAGGGAGAGCAGGTAGCGGAAGCGGGCGTTCGTCTCCTCGGCGGAGGTGAAGCCCGCGTACTGGCGCATCGTCCAGAGGCGGCCGCGGTAGCCGGTCGCGCGGAGTCCGCGGGCGAACGGACTCTGGCCGGGGAGGCCGTTCTTCCCGCCCGGGCCAGCATCGCCGTACCACGGCTCGAGCGGGATGCCCGAGATCGTGCGGAAGTCGGGCCGCCGCAGCCCGTGCTTCCCCGCCTCCGCGCGGTAGCGGGGATCGTCGGAGGCGGGCCGCGGGTCGGTCACTGCGTGCTCGACGGGACGGGACCCGTCTAGATGATCCCGCTGCCGAAGCCGTCGTCGTCGTCGGCCTCGACCTTCGGGGCGGGCTTCACCGGCGCGGGCGGCGTGACGCGCGTCTCCTGCGTCGGGGCCTCGAACGGGTCCGGCAGGACCGGCTT